>NZ_BJOB01000022.1 GCF_006539985.1 Kurthia gibsonii
TTTATCTACCCTTGACATCAACGCTACCACCTCAACATGCGCTGTATACGGGAACATGTCGACTGGTTGTACTTCTTTTGTTTTGTAGCCGCCGTCTTCTAAAATACGAAGGTCGCGGGCTAGTGTTGCTGGGTTGCATGATACATAGACAACCTTCTTCGGCTTTTGTTTTAAGATGGTTGTTAAGAGCGCTTCGTCACAGCCTTTTCGTGGTGGATCTACCATCAGTACGTCTGCTGTTTTGCCTTCTTTATACCAGCGAGGAATCACTTCTTCTGCTGGGCCTGCTTCAAAGTATGTGTTCGTAAAGCCATTCAGTGCTGCGTTACGTTTGGCATCTTCAATCGCTTGTGGCACAATCTCAACACCCATCACTGATTTAGCTTGTTTCGCAAGAAATAGCGAAATCGTTCCAATACCACAGTACGCATCAATTACGGTCTCATTACCTGTTAAATCTGCGTAAGCTAATGCTTGTTCATACAATACTTCTGTTTGGATTGGGTTCACTTGATAAAATGAGCGCGCTGAAATTTCAAAGCGGACATCTCCAATATAATCCTCAATTACTTCGTCGCCCCATAGAGGTAGTGTTTCGTTACCGAAAATGACATTCGTATCTTGTCCGTTCACATTTTGCATAATCGCGCGTACATTTGGTACAAGTGTACGAACCGTCTCAATGATGGCTTCTTTTTGCGCGAGTTTACGTTTTTTCGTTACGAGTACGACCATCACTTCATCCGTCGTACGTGCTTTACGAACGACCACATGGCGCAGTAAGCCTTGTTTTGTTTTTTCATCATAAGGTGTTAAGCCGAGCGCCCATAGTTTCGGTTTTAAGCCTTCTAAAATGGCATCTGCTTCAGCTGTTTGAATCAAGCAGCGATTCGTATCGACAATCGCATGTGACTTCGTTTTATAAAAACCAGCTACAGGTACTTCTCCCTCTAATCCGAATGGAATTTGCGCTTTATTACGATAATGCCATGGCTCTGTCATTCCTTTTACAGGGTGAACAGGTACATCGAGCTTACCGATTCGTTTCATCACATTTTCAACCATGTTTTGTTTCCACTTTAGTTGTCCTTCGTATGACAAGTGTTGTAGTTGGCAACCACCGCATTGATGAAAAATCGGACAGGGTGCTTCGACACGATCTGGTGATGGTTCGATGATGTCGATTATTTTCGCAAAACCATAATTTTTCAATGTTTTTAATACATGTACTTCGGCTGTTTCTTCTGGTAAACCACCTTGGATAAATAACGGGTAGCCGTCTACTTTTGCGACACCCGCACCGTCATGTGTTAAATCTTCTATATGAACCGTTAATCGGTCATTCTTCTTTACAGGTACAGTCATTGTTCACATTCGCAATCGAAAATTTATAAAATCTTATAATGTTACGTCTTTTCGATGTGCGTTCTCCTTTTTAACTTAGTTGTATCCAGTGATACAAAACGCCGTAACGAGCGTATGCACAGTTGCTTCATTCAATCTTATTATTGTACCACGAAACAAACAGGCAAAAAAGAAGGAATCGATTGAATCGACTCCCTCTTTCATATACGAACTATTCTTTTTCATCTCTTGTAGCTGGACCATCCATTTTTGCAATCCAGAAACTGATGATAATCGCTACGACTACAATCACAAATGGTGCATAGAATATTAAAAAGTTTTCCATTTGGAACACACTCCTTTAAGCGTGATGATCTTCTTTACCTTCTGTATAATTTTTATTGAAGACGAATAATTTTAAAATTAACCATAAGGCTGGTACGAGTAAACAAAGACCTAAAACGAATGTAACAACAAGCGCAATCGCCATTGTTTGGTTCGTGAATGAATCATATAGTGTGAGATGTGGATACATCAAGTACGGGTAATGGCTAATACCGTATGCGAAGAACGCAAGTAGGAATTGACCAATTACTAAACCGATCGCTAAACCAAACTTCATCTTTTTGAATAATAGATAGATTGTACCGATGAACATGAGCGCTGATAGTGCGAGTAGATACCATAGGTCTACCATACGATCATAGTGTTCTGGATTATGGCTTTTTAATTCAACCATAATACCGATTACTGAGATGACTAATGGGATTGCCCAAATTAACGCATATTTGCGTAGTAAGTCACGCGCTGCCATATCTTTTGCTTCATTCGCATACCATGTTAGGAATGTTGCAGAGATATACAGACAAGCTGAGATAGATAGTACAACGATACTCCACGTTAATGGGCTTGTGAATAATGCTTTATAATTCAATTCAGGTTGTCCTTTTACAATCTCAACAAATCCACCTTCTGAAATTGTTAATACGATTGATAGTGCGGCTGGCATTAAGACACCTGCAATACCGTACATCGTTGCATATCCTTTATGCCCTCTTGCACCGTATGCTTCAAATGCGTAATACGAACCACGAATACATAAAAGAATTAAGATGATACTTCCTGGAATCAACATCGGTTGACCGAAGTAGACAGCTGTTTTCGGGAAGAATCCGATAATTCCAACGAAGAAGAATACGAAGAATACATTCGTTACTTCCCATACTGGTGATAAATAGCGTTGGATGATTTTAGACAGGATGTGTTGCTTCCCTGTCATAATTCCATGTGCGTTGAAGAATCCTGCACCGAAGTCAATTGAACCAACAAGGATATAACCGAATAGGAAGATCCAAAGTACCGTAATCCCTAAAATTTCGATGTTCATTTCGAATCCCCGCCTTTCATTTTACGATCCGCTAATTCACGTTCTACAGGGTTTGATTTAAACATTCTAACTAATACGACCACACTACCGATTCCAAGAATGACATATAGAATACCGAATAGAATCGCCATTAAGCCGACGTTTCCGCTCGTTGTTGCGGCATCTGCGACTTTCATATACTTCACAAGAATCCATGGTTGACGACCAACTTCTGCTAACCACCATCCTGCTTCAATTGCTAAGAATGTTAGTGGTCCACCAAGTACGATGAGCCAGCGGAACCATTTTGAATCAACGAATAACCATTTTCTAATTTTCGCAATGACATACACTAAACTTAATAGAATCATGAACACGCCAATTGTTACCATGAAGTCGAATAGATAGTGAATGTAAAGCGGTGGTGTTTCATCTTTCGGAAATGCATTTAGACCTGTTACTTCTGCGTTAAAGTTATTATGTGCAAGGAAACTTAACATTTTTGGAATACGAATTTCGTATTTAATTTGCTCTGTTTCTTCATTTAACACCCCAAAAAGTATGAGGTCGGCATCTTTTTCTGTTTCAAAATGCCATTCTGCTGCTGCTAATTTTTCTGGTTGGTATTCTGCTAAATATTTTGCTGAGAAGTCCCCGATAATGGCTGTTGCAATAGAGAATACTAAACCAACCTTCATAAATAAGAAAAGTGATTTCTTATAATAAGCATGTCTTGAACCGCGAATCATGCGATACGCTGCAATCGCTGCAAGTAAGAATGCTGATGTCATAAAGGCTGATACAAGTACATGCCCTACTTTTGTAGGCATAGATGGTGAGAACATCGCTACAATCGGTTGAATATTAGTTAACTGACCATCCTGAATATCAAATCCTTGAGGTGAGTTCATGAATGCATTTACGATTGTAATGAATACTGCTGACATTGCTGAACCAACTGCTACTGGAATTAATAATAAGAAATGTTTTTTCTGATTCTCAAATCGATCCCATGTGTACAAGTAAATTCCTAGGAAAATTGCTTCAAAGAAGAACGCAAATGTTTCCATGAAGAGTGGTAACGCAATAACATTACCTGCTACTTCCATAAAACTTGGCCATAAGAGTGATAGTTGTAAACCGAATGCGGTCCCTGTTACAACCCCAACTGCTACGGTAATTACATAGCCTCGCGCAATACGTCGTGCGAGTAAAATATAGTGTTCGTCGTTCTTTTTAATCCCAAGCCACTGTGCAATCATAATCATTAAGGGTACTCCGACACCGATTGTTGCATAGATAATGTGGAATGTTAACGTGAATTCCGTTAACAGACGACTGAAAAATACTGAACTTTCATTCACCATGTTGCTTAGCCTCCTTAGCTAAAAAATGTAACTAACTACAATTGATATGAGCATAATAATTGCTGCAATGCCACAAGTCCAAATTAGAATCCGTTCTTGCTTTTTGTACATAGGCTTCTCCCCTTCATACGCTTATTATACCCCTCTAAAACGTCTTTAAATCGCTAATTCTTGACAGAAATGCTACGTATTCATGTGAAAAGTGTGAGGAAAAATTGCCATTCATGTGACAGTGATGAATGTCACACAAATGCCCTTGATTTTTAAAATGACGCGTGATTTTTTATCGTGAAATATTAATGAAGTTATAAACAGACAATATAAAAAAGACGCATCTATTGCCCACTAAACCCCTTCTTATTTTTCTTACAAACTCATTTTCTGTTTAAATTCTATAGAACAATAAAAAGCTGTAGAAAACATTTATCTCAAAATGTTTCTACAGCTTCCATATTTCTAAACTTATTCTGCTTCTATACGATCTTCTGCACGAATATCTTCAATTGGTACAAATAATTCAATATGGCGTTTTAAATTTTTAAACACAGCTGGTGCATCTCCACCATATTCACCATCTAAATTCAATTGAATCTTATCCTCTGAATAAACTTTAACCTCTTTTGCTTTTGTATAAATCACATGTGAATCTTTTAAATGTTCACCGCGTACAGCAAGTGTAACAAGTTTAATAAAATCAGCGATACTGCATTTTTTTAAGATGAATACAGAGAATAACCCATCATTAATACTTGCGTCTGGTGCTAACTTTTCAAATCCACCAACTGAATTCGTTAGACCGATTAAAAACATCATCGCTTCTTCTTCAAAAACTTCACCATCATATTCAATACGCATATTCGTTGCTTTAATTGATGGTAACATCTCAATACCTTTTAAATAATATGCAAGTTGACCTAAAACAGTTTTCAATTTACTTGGTACTTCATAGGTTAACTCTGTAATACGACCACCACCTGCAATATTAATAAAGTAGCGGTCATTTGCTAAGCCAACATCAACGGGTAATGTATCACCCTGTAAGATAATATCGACTGCTTTGTTAATGTCTCGTGGAATTCGGACAGCTCGAGCAAAATCATTCGTTGTTCCCATTGGAATCAAACCGATTTTCGGACGATTTTCAAACTCACTTACACCTGCAACGACTTCGTTCAATGTGCCGTCACCACCAACTGCTACGATTAACTCAAAATCTCTTTTAACCGCTTCTCTCGCTGCTACAGTCGCATCTCCTTCACAAGTTGTTGCATGACAAGAAGTTTCATAACCAGCAATTTCAAACTTCTCTAATACTTCTGGTAGATGTTTTTTAAAAGCTTCACGACCAGAAGTTGGATTATATATGATTCTTGCTCTTTTCATTCTTATACCTTCCTGCTTCTCAAAATTTTCCCTATTGCTAAAACGAATTCTCTCCTTAAGATGTTGCACTTTCCGTTCATTTTTTCCCTAAAATACATATTCCACTCTTTTCGAATGGAATATGAGTTGTTATATGAAATTAGATTACTTTTTCTAAAGCTTGTTTTTGACTTGCATACACCCAATGCCAAAATTGGTCGTTTGAAGCATTTTCCTCACCAATCATCGTATACATCTCTTTTTGAGCGGCATCGAATTCTTCTGATTCTTTTGGTGGTAATGCTTGACGACACTTCATTACGTAAGCTTGTAATTCCGGTGCGCGTGGTCCCCATGTTCCTAAAACTTCACCTTCTTCAGATAAGAAGATATAAATCGGAATAGCGCGTCCACCATTTGTTAGATAGCGATCAATCAAATCAAGGTTCTCATCGCGTAACACAGCACGTACGTCTAAGTCGGCGGCTTCTGCAATCTTGCGTAAGATGGCATTGTTAATCATCGCGTCCCCACACCAATCTTCTGTAATCACTAAGATATGTGGGCGCTTTGCTTTTAATGCTTCAATAAATGCTGAATCATCTGGTAATGTAAATCCATTATAAACACGATATGAATTATCCTTTAAAGTCGACATTTCGTCCATATATAAAGCAAGTGGTTTTCCTTCTTCAAAATACTGTTGTTCTGTTTTCATTCCATTCCCTCCTCGTTCTTTTTATTTCTTTTATGTCTTTATTGTAACAAATTCGTTTACTATTGACTATTTCCATATTTTTAACTAAACTGAATTTCTTATTCTTCTTACTGAAAGGACTTGATTTTATCCAAAAGTCACTCATCAAAAGCTATAATTTTTTATTATTTGGAATGCTCGCCCTCTTTATTCCGTTTCTTCCCGTTTTTATGAAAGCACAGGGAATGTCGGAAACAAAAGTAGGGCTTTTAATTAGTATAGGTAGTCTTATTACAATCATTGTGCAACCTACATTCGGTATGATTAGTGATCGTTTGAAAACGATTCGTAAAGTAATGCTCGTTTTAATTTTACTCACAACCATTAGTGGTTTTTTCTTATATCAAGCATCTAGCATGAGCTGGATCGTTATTTTTACGTTATTGGTGTATGCTTTTTTAATGCCTTTAGATCCACTTTGTGAATCATTAAGTTTTACAACAGCTGAAACATTAAAAATCTCCTATGGCTCTGTGCGCACATATGGCGCACTTGGTTATGCAGTTCTATCATTAATTGTCGGCTACATAATGGACTGGTTTGGTCTACATAGTATTTCTTATTTATTTGCTGTAGCTGGAATACTTGCCTTTCTATCTGTCTGGTTATTACGTGATGCACCACCAAGCCCTGTACCTGTAACGATTGAAGGTTTTAAAAAATTGATTTTAAATAAAGAAATTTTACTGTTTCTTCTATTAATATTAATCGCTTCTATCTCTGCACGTATGAATGATACATTTCTAGGTATTCACGTAATTACGTTGAATGGCGATAACAAACTTGTTGGGCTTGCGTTCTTTATCGCAGCGGCAAGTGAAATTGTCATCTTCGCTTTAAGCTTTATGTGGTTAAAGCCTGGGAAAGAATTATTACTCATCACGATTGCCATCTTCTTCTATGTAGTACGATTCTTCTTATCAGGAATTGTAGATAATCCTTATGCATTAATTGCTGTACAACTGCTACAGATGGTAACATTCCCAATCTTCTATACAGCGGCAATTCAGTACTTATATAAATTAGTACCACGCGAATGGCGTGCAACAGGACAAACTTTACTTGCACTCTTATTCTTTGGGTTTTCAGGTATGGTAGCATCCGCAATTGGTGGTTATGTGTATAATGTATTCGGCGGACACAACTTCTACTTCATGCTAACAGGTATCTCAGCAGTTGCTTTTTTATATGGAATTTTCCTATTAATTCGTCAAAAACGACAAACATCATAAAAAAAGACTTCGACATTTTTACGTGTCGAAGTCTTTTTCTATTAGCGATTGTGATTCCAAAAATCATCCATTGCGTGGTCCATATAGACCCAACCTTTCCAACCAATGTGTAGTGTGTCTGTGAACATGTAATTTTCATTTTCATGTTGTGACATATCTACATAAGCATAACCTGATTCACGCAAGAATTTATTCATTTTTGCGTAATAATCATCACGACGTTCTTTATCAAATTCTGCATAATCATACCACTTTCCATTCATTGGAATAGAAACAAACATTGGTTTTGCACCAACATCTTTAAAAGCATCCATAACTAATTTTAAATCTGCATACTCTGGTGAGTTGGTATATTCTTCGTCTTTTTTATAACCTTTTAATTCTTGTAGATTAGGCTTAACTTTTTTATCATAATAGCTTGTTTTAATACTATATTCATTATTCACACGCGGTTTACCGAATTCTTCTGCATTAGCAAGTTGTTGCTCAAATGTAAGACCTTTCACTAATGTGTCATCTGCTTTGAGATTACGTGGATTATGTCCAATAAATAGCGAATAATACAAATCTTTTTTATGTTGAATACTACGCGTCATACTTCCGACAGCCATCGCTATTTTACCGACAATCGGATATTTTTTATGGTTGGATAACTCATATTCATACATGGTGCGTAATACTGTATCACGTTTAACTGTATCAAATGTTAGCAGACGCTTCATACCACGCTTTTTAATCTCTGAATCGATTTCTTTATTGAAAGCTAAATCATAAGATTGCAACATCGAGTAGTTCGGTGAAAAATGGAATTCATCTAATCCCTCTTTTACAAACCATTGTGGTGAAACAATGAATACAACTTTTTTGTCTTTTAAGTTTTTCTTCTGTTCCACAATATTTAAAAAGTGAACTAGACTTTGCATACCACCACGCCCTACAAGATACGTATCGTATGGTGCGTCAGTAGCTTTTGCATAATTGTACGGATGGAATGGATCAAATCGTACAAGTTCAGATGAACCTAAAATCGGCATCATATTATCTTGTTGTAACATACGCGATTGCATATATTTCCCTTGATAAACAAGTGGATTCATTTCTGTTTTTGCAGCATCTACTTGTTCATCTGAAATCATTTTTTCAAGCCATTTATTCGGAAAGAATAAGAAGACTAGAAAGAGTGCAACCGCAACAAACAGCGGTACAAACGTTACTTTTTTCATGCAAGCTCTTCTAATTGCATTACAATATTATTCGGTGTATTCCATTCTTCACGATTAAATACTGTAATTGGTACATTGATGCCTAATTCATCTTCGAATGCTACTAACAAGTTGATTGTACCGAATGAATCAAGTAAACCTTCTTGGAATAAATCTAAATCGCGCTCCTCTAAAACAACATCGTCCTCACAAACATCTGCAATAATTTGAATTACTTTTTCTTTATCCATTTTTAAAATCTCCCTTACGTATTAGAATAGTGCGCCTGAGAAAATATAGAAACCAAAACATACAAAATTGAATGTAATGAATACTGAAATCGCATGCGTCCACTTATTATTTTTCCAAAATTTCTTCTTCTTGTTCCATCGTTCGAATACATCGAAACAAATAATGAGCAATGCTTGATACAGACCATACACAATGTAGTGAAGCTCTAAGCCATGCCACGCACCCATTAATAAGAACAATAAGAAGTAACCGATATACGATACTGTATAACGATTTTTAATCCAACGGTTTTTCATCATCCAAAATACAAAGCGCATGTATACGTAGTCACGGAACCAGAATGACAGGCTCATGTGCCAACGTTCCCAGAACTCTTTAATATTTCGGCTAATGAATGGTAAGTTGAAGTTTTTAGGTGTACGAATCCCCATTAGATAACTGACACCAATCGCAAAACAACTATACCCAGCAAAATCAAAGAATAAATACAGACTATATACATACATGTACGCTAGATGCCCTCCAAAAGAATCTAGAACACCGTATGTACGATCCGGTAAGAACACTAAGATTTTGTTATAAAGTAAAAAGGCTAAAATAAATTTATAAAGGAAACCTAAGAAAATCTTATTAATCCCTTTATAAACTAGCTCTCGGTATTCCTCTTTCGTTGGTACTTTTTTAAAATCACGATCAAATCGTTTCCAACGGTCGATTGGACCAGATGAAACAGTCGGGAAGAATAGTAGGAAATAAACCAATTCTGTAATTGGAATATCCTTCTTCATCATGCCGTCTCGTGTTTCCATAATCATTTGTACCGCTCTAAATGTAATATATGAGATACCTAAGAATCCGAAGATGTGTAAATTAAAGAACGGTAAAACTTTTACAAGAACTAACGGTAAAATCGCTAGTAATACACCAATGACAAAAACGGCTGTATGGTTTTTATTTTTACGATACGAATGGTAACCCTTAATTAATAACACTTGGAAAAGTGTAAATAATAAAATCGAAATGGTTGCCTTCCAATTAATCGTATAATTCCCCATATCTAAACCGAAAATCAATGCTAACATAACAACTGTAATAAACAGATTATATTTTCGAGATGATTTTCCTAAGAAACCAAGAATAATCGTTGGTAACAGCGCAATTGCTGTAATTAAGAAGAATAGAAAATCACTATATGGAATCATAAGCCTACTTCAACCGCCAATCTTTTACGGTCTACTTTACCATTCATATTGAGTGGTAGTGAGTCTAAATAGACAAACTTTTTCGGAACCATATAGTTTGGAATGGCTTTTAACAGCTTTTCCTTTAAATTCTTTGTTACTTTAAATGGCTTCTCAGTCATTTCATTGTGCAATGCAACACATGCTGTAAGTGCAGTTACTTCTTCTCCTGATTTAACAGGTAACACGACACACGCACCGACCTCGTCTAAAGCTTCAATTTGCTTTTCGATTTCCTCAATCTCCATACGATAACCATGTAATTTAATTTGGAAGTCCGAACGCCCTGCATAGAAAATATGTCCATCTTGGATATATCCTAAGTCGCCTGCCTTATAAACACGTTCGCCTTCATGCGTTTTGAAAACTTTATTCGTCTGTTCTTCTGCATACAGGTAACCTGATGTACTTACAGTTGGTCCAAAGATGACAAGTTCACCCTTTTCTCCATCTGTTACTTCTTCCATTTGTTCATTCATGATTTTTAAAACCCCTGTATCGACTGGCGCAATTGGTAAGTGTTCATATGTCTTAATCATATCATCTGTTACTTCAACAGCTGTCACAGCTACTGTTGTCTCTGTTGGACCATACAAATTATAGATTGTCGCTTTTTTGAATCGTTGTTTTAATTCTTTAACAACTTGTAACGGTAGTACCTCTCCACAGAACAAGAATGTTTGTAAATCAGGCATTTGTTCATCGTTCCACTCTGGATTCATTAAACAAATCTTCGCGAATGAGGGTGTAGATGTCCATACATTAATTGAGGAATCATGTAATTCTTCAAATAATAAACCAGCATTTTCAATTTGAGATTTTGTTATCGCATGTAACTCTCTTCCACCTGTTAAGGCTGGATATAAGTCCATTACGGATAAGTCGAAGGAGTAAGGTGCTTGATTTAAATACACACCATTTGGAAGCGAGCAAGCTTCGTTAATCCATGCAACAAAATGTCGTAAATTTGATTCAGAGATTTGTACGCCTTTTGGCTTTCCTGTACTACCTGATGTATAGATGATATAAAATACTTCATCTTCGCTAACCCATGTAGTTGGATTGTTTTGAGCTCCTTCTCCCTTTACAATCAAATCATTAGCTGCTTGTTGTTGCACAGCAATTTCTAAATCGAATTGCTCCGTTGTGATCATAAATGAAGATTTCGATGCCTCAACGATATGTGTAATTCGTTCTGAAGGAATCGAAATATCGAGTGGGATATATGGGTGACCTGCTTTTACAACTCCTAAAAATGCGATAATTTGTTTAGGAGACATATGTCCGTAAACTGTAATCGGGCTATTTTTAGGCAAATTCATTTTTTTTATGGTATGCGCCAATGCGTTTGATTGTTCCCAAAGTTCACCGTAGGTAACGGTTTGACCTGCTGATCGGTACGCTACTTTTTCTGGATGTTCCTTTGCAACAGATGCAATTTGTTGTAGCACATTCATAATATGCACTTCCTTTCACTAAAACTCGGTATATATAAATGGACCCGCGCTCATATCATGGAAACCGTAAATTAATACAAGTAACACCATAATGGCAAAATAAAAGAACGTTTGACCAATTGCTCGCGGAACACTCATTTTTTCTTCTTCTTTTTTTTCTTTATTTACCATTTGTACGCTCCTTTCCACCTTTTATTCTAACGATTTAAGCTTTAAAAAGTTTCATTTTCTTCGCTAAATATAACATTTATTACACCAATATAAATTTTATATTACAAAAAGGGCAAATGATAGTGGAAAATAGTCACAAATCTTTTCCATACTTTATTACCTCATTTAAAGTAAATGCTTATTAAAAAAATAAAAAAGACGTTCAGTGGTATCAAACGAACCATGAACGACTTTTTCAACTTATTAACGTTTGTTAATTTCTTCAATTAGTAATTTATTTACCATTTGAGGGTTAGCTTGACCGCGTGATGCTTTCATGATTTGACCTACTAGGAAACCAATCGCACGATCTTTACCATTTTTAAAGTCTTCAATTGATTGTGGATTATTATCTAGGACTTCTGTCACCATTGCTAATAAAGCACCTTCATCAGAGATCTGTACTAAACCTTTTGCCTTAACGATTTCTTCTGCGTTACCACCGTTTTCAACAAGCTCTTTGAAAACTTTCTTCGCAATCTTAGAAGAAATAGTATCTGCAGAGATTAATTTAATCATACCTGCAAGACCTTCTGGTGTTAAGGCTGTATCGGCTAATTCTTTTTGCTCTGCATTTAAGTAAGCATTTACTTCACCCATTAACCAGTTTGATGCTAGTTTTGCATCTGCACCAGCTGCAACAGTCGCTTCAAAGAAATCAGCTGTTTCTTTTGATAAAGTTAATACGTGCGCGTCATAGGCTGGGATGCCCATCTCTGCTACATAACGTTCTTTACGAGCATCAGGTAATTCTGGAATCATTGCTTTTTCGCGCTCTAACCATGCGTCATCAATTACGATGTCTACTAAGTCAGGCTCTGGGAAGTAACGGTAATCATCTGTACCTTCTTTTACACGCATTAATACAGTTTTACTTGTTTTCTCGTCGAAACGACGTGTTTCTTGCTTGATTTCGCCGCCTGCTTTTAGTACAGCTTCTTGGCGCTGTGCTTCATACTCAATCCCTTTACGAACGAAGTTGAATGAGTTTAAGTTTTTAAGCTCTGTACGTGTACCGAATTCTTCTTGACCGTAAGGACGGATTGAGATGTTCGCGTCACAACGTAGAGAACCTTCCTCCATACGAACGTCTGAAACGCCTGTATATTGGATAATCGCTTTTAGTTTTTCAAGGTACGCATATGCTTCCTCTGGTGTACGAATATCTGGCTCAGAAACGATTTCAACAAGTGGAGTTCCTTGACGGTTATAATCCACTAATGAAGCGTTCGTACCATGTGTTAATTTACCCGCATCTTCTTCCATATGAATACGTGTAATACCGATACGTTTCTTTTCGCCATTTACTTCGATTTCAATCCAACCGTTTTCACCAATTGGTTTATCAAATTGTGAAATTTGATATGCTTTTGGGTTATCAGGGTAGAAGTAGTTTTTACGGTCGAACTTTGTATGTTGGTTAATATCCATGTTTAGCGCAAGAGCTACACGCATCGCATAGTTCACAACTTCTTTATTCACAACAGGTAATACGCCAGGATATCCTAAGTCGATTACTGATATATTTGTATTGGGTTCAGAACCAAATTTGTTTGGAGATGGTGAGAAAATTTTTGAGTTGGTTTTTAACTCAACGTGTACTTCTAAACCGACAACTGTTTCAAAATTTGTCATGTTATTTTACCTCCCAAGTTTGAGGTGTTTTTGTATGGAAATCTGTTACGCGTTCGAATGCATCTGCAACACGGTAAACAGTTCCTTCTTCGAAATAGTTACCAATGATTTGTAAACCAACAGGAAGATCACCGTCAAAACCACATGGAATTGAGATAGCTGGAACACCTGCTAAGTTAATTGGAACCGTTAAAATATCATTCGCATAAACAGTCATTGGATCTTCGATATTTTCGCCTAGCTTGAATGCAGTTGTTGGTGTTGTAGGTCCAACAATGACATCATACGATTTGAATACTTCATCAAAGTCTTGTTTGATTAATGTACGAACTTGTTGTGCTTTTTTATAGTAAGCATCATACGTACCAGCTGATAATGAGTAAGTTCCTAACATAATACGGCGTTTTACTTCATCACCAAAACCTTGCGCACGTGTTTGTAAGTATAAATCTTCTAAGTTATCTGCTTCTGCACGGAAACCATAACGGATACCGTCAAAACGGGATAGGTTAGATGAAGCTTCAGAAGAAGAAAGGATATAGTAAGCTGCTAAAGCATATTTAGAATGTGGAAGTGATACTTCGTCTACAGTAGCGCCAAGTTCTTTTAACTTGTCGATCGCTGCTTGTACTTGTGCTTTCACACCAGCAGAAACACCTTCACCTAAATATTCTTTTGGAACTGCTACTTTAAGACCTTTAATATCGCCTGTTAATTGTGCAGCGAAATCAGGTACTTCTACGTTTGCAGAAGTTGAGTCATTTGCATCAACGCCTGAAATCGCTTCTAATAATAATGCGTTATCACGCACGTTGCGTGTAATTGGTCCAATTTGATCTAAAGAAGATGCAAACGCTACTAAACCGTAACGAGATACGCGACCATATGTAGGTTTCATACCTACTACACCACAGAATGCTGCTGGTTGACGGATTGAACCACCTGTATCAGAACCTAATGTGAATGGTACTTCGCCTGCTGCTACTGCTGCTGCTGAACCACCTGAAGAACCACCAGGTACATGATTGAAATTCCAAGGATTGTGAACAGGTTTGATGCTTGAGTTTTCGTTTGCAGAACCCATCGCAAATTCATCCATGTTAACTTTACCAACCGTAATCATGCCTGCATCACGTAATTTTTGTACAACTGTTGCATCATAAATTGGGTTGAATCCTTCTAAAATTTTTGAAGCACAAGTTGTTTCAAGTCCTTCAGTTACAATGTTGTCCTTTACACCGATTGGTAAACCAAATAGTGGTCCACGTTCTTCGAAAGGTACTTTGTCCATCTCAGCTGCTTGTGCAGTAGCTGCTTCTTTGTTTAGTGCTAAAAACGCACCTACTTCGCCATCAAGTGCTTCGATACGAGCAAATGCTTCTGCTGTTAAGTCTGCAATTGTTACTTCTTTGTTTTTTAGAAGTTCTTGCATCTCAGCAGATGTATGTTTAAACAATGACATCCGTATTGTTCCTCCTTCAATTAATTTATTCAGACATAATTGGTGGTACTTTAACTAGTCCATCTTGTTGTTCCTTGACGTTTTTCATCATCAAATCACGTGATAAACCTTCTGCTGCCACATCTTCACGAAATACGTTTACAAGCGGTAGAACATGCGTTGTTGGTTCTACATTCGTTGTATCTAATTCGTTCAATTGTGCCGCAAAATCAGTAATTGCAGCGAGTTGACTTGCGAATTTTTCCGCTTCTTCTTCTGTGATTGCAAGACGAGCCAATTTTGCTACGTGTTTCACTTCTTCTACTGAAAGTTTTGCCATTTGTTACACCTCCAAATTCGATAACCATACCTATGATAATATCATTTCTTTCATACAGTAAGCAAGGTACTTTTATGTAGTAAAGCGCTCGTAACATCTTGAAAATAAAGGGTTTTCTAAAAGTTTTGAGTTTGTTCACAGCTTAACATCGGTTTTAGTACATGAAAAAACGTAAGTGATGGATGTCACATCACTTACGTTTTTTTATTCGTTATAAAGATGGACAAACGTTTCGGATTCGCCACTCTTTTTAACAATCAATGCCTCTGGTCCATTTACAGACGTAATACTTACTTCTACTTTTAAATCTTTCGGGAATTGCTTCACGACTTCAGAAGCTGCATATTGTGTAAAACCTGTAATTTCTGAAGAACCATAAAACTTAATTGGAATTTTGATTTTTAGACTCTGCATACGATCTTGTGTATAGTAACCTGTACCGATGATATTCGCTGAGTTTGTAAAGTACGAATCAATTTTCTCTTTGAATGTGATGAAGTTGTCATTTACTTCACGGTACTTATCTTCAGGGTTTGACATTGGGAACTGTAAATACTTTTCGCTAACATTTTTCCAATCGTTAATTGTTGACTTACCTTCGCCTACTTCTGCATAGGCAATATACGTTCCTGGTACAATATCTCCCCGTGCAGATTGTTTATACAGTCCAATCGTAATAGGTATATTGGCTAAACCATCTATATCTCGTAGACGCTTTACAACTTTTGCAGCAATTTTTTTACCTTCTTCATTTAATGTAGCGTCTGGAATCGGCTCATCATACGTTGCGCCATAATCTTCCTTTTGATAGTAGTAAACTGAATTTAACGCTAAACCAATTGAAATGCCTGCTAATTTCACTTTATTCGAACCCGATTGTTTTAAATAGTCTTGTTCGATAATGTGTGCTAAGTAAACAGGAGCTTTTTTTGCACGCTCTGTTGGGCTCATACCTTTATCGCTTGGATTTAGACCTTCATCGGATTGATTTCTACGCGCCAACCACGATTGTACGGTTTCTTTATCTAAATATTGTCCTTCTTGGAAGAAGTATTCGTCTGGGTCATATACATTACGCGAGATACGTGTTAATCCTTGTTCTGCTTCTTGAATATCATAATTTGAATAGATATTCGATACAATGAGACCACGACTTGCACTTTCTTTATAAGGTAATAATGTACGATAGTATTTTCCTTCTGTAACTGTATTCGGCACAATTGTTGATTGACTATCATCTTTGTCTTGCGTTACAACTTTCTTCTCTTCTTTTGAAAGAGGACTTGTACATCCAGCTAATAAAGCAGCAGCTAGTATCGCAGGAATTAAGCGGCGTTTTTTCATCATTTCCTAAAACTCCTTCATTTAAGATAATTCTTCTATGAGACGTTCCTCATTCCACACTTCAATTCCGAGTTGTTCAGCTTTTGTTAATTTAGAGCCCGCATCCTCACCTGCAATGACAAGGTCTGTTTTCTTACTCACACTCCCTGTCACTTTGCCGCCAAGCTCTTCAATTTTCTTTTGAGCTTCTGAGCGATTTAATTGTGAAAGCTTACCTGTTAATACAATCGTCTTTCCATTAAATACACTATCAATTTCTTCGGTATTGATTTTCTTACCAGTATAATATACATTGACGCCTAATTGGCGTAAACGTTCGATTAATTCACGAACTTCTTCTTTTTCAAAATACGTGACAATAGAATCAGCCATCTTATCACCAATCTCAAACACTGCTGTCAACTGCTCCACTGTCGCATCCATTAACGCATCAATTGATTCAAATTCCTCTGCTAACAGGCGTGCTGCTTTTGCACCTACGTGACGAATCCCTAAACCAAATAATAATCTTTCTAGTGAGTTTTTCTTAGAAGCTTCAATTGCATCTAATAAATTTTGTGCAGATTTTTCACCCATTCGTTCAAGGGCAATTAATTCTTCCTTATTTAAGGTATATAAGTCTGAAACGTCTTTCACAAGTCCTTCGCGTAGTAGCTGACTAACTACACGTTCACCGATACCCTCAATATTCATCGCGTTACGTGAAACGAAGTGCGATAATCCCTCTGCGACTTGTGCAAAACAACTTGGATTTACACAACGGAGCGCAACTTCATCATCAATACGTACTAATTCACTGCCACAAGCTGGGCAGTGCGTCGGCATTGTAAAAGGCTCTAGTCCTTCAGGTCGTTGGTCGAATAATACTTGTTTTACTTCTGGAATAATATCACCAGCTTTACGAATAATGACCGCATCACCAATACGAATATCTTTTTCGCGAATGATGTTTTCATTATGTAGCGTTGCACGCTGGACAGTTGTTCCAGCAACTTGAACAGGTTCTAAAATCGCAGTTGGTGTAACAACACCTGTACGTCCAACTGTTAAGTCAATATCCAAAACTTTCGTCATGACTTCTTCAGCGGGGAATTTGTAAGCGATTGACCAACGCGGTGCTTTCACTGTATTCCCAAGCTCTTGTTGCTGGTCATAGCGATCTACCTTTACTACAATCCCATCAATTTCATAAATTAAGTTTGGTCTTTTTTCTGTCCATTCTTGAATGTATGCAAATACTTCTTCAATTGTTTGGCATTTTTTACGTTCGTGGTTCGTAGTGAAGCCAAGTTGATCTAAATAATCTAGTGCATCACTATGACTTGCGAGACCATAATCTTCACCACTACCGCCAATAGCATAGATGAATGTTGAAAGATTACGCTTTGCTGCAATTTTCGGGTCAAGCTGGCGTAAAGAACCCGCAGCTGCATTACGTGGGTTCGCGAACAGTTCTTCCCCCTGTTCAGCACGTACTTTATTTAAATTTGTGAATGACTTCTTCGGCATATAACATTCGCCGCGCACTTCAATTGTCACAGGTTCTTTTAAGCGAAGAGGAATCGAATGCACTGTTTTTAAATTCTCTGTAATATCTTCACCTACAAAACCATTTCCACGTGTTGCACCACGAACAAATAGACCATTGTCATACATTAGCGAGATGGCTAAACCATCTATTTTTAATTCACATACATAAGAGAAATTATCGCCAATCGATTGGCGAACACGCTCATCAAAGCTTTTTAAATCAGCTTCACTGAACGCATTCCCTAGACTAAGCATCGGATAACGATGTTCTACTTTATTAAATCCTTTTAAAATCTCGCCACCGACACGTTGGGTTGGAGAATCTGGATAAATCAAATCCGGATATTCTTGTTCAATCGCAAGTAATTCATGTAGCATCTTATCATATACATGATCAGGTACAGTCGGTTGGTCTAATACATAATAGGCATGTCCGTATTCATGTAATAACCGATTATATTCTGCGACTTTCTGTTCCAGTTCTTTTCTGTCCATTCTTTTTCCTCCATCTATTTCAGACTATACTTTTTCAATTGGTGCAAATTTCGCAAGTAAACGCTTGATGCCTGTTGGACTTGGGAAAGCAATATCGAGTTCCATTCCTTCACCCTCACCTTTAACACTTACTACTGTACCAATACCCCATTTTTTGTGTGACGCCTTATCTCCAGCAGCCCATGTTACTTTATCGCCACCAGATTCTTTATAATTCGTTGTTGTTTTTAATTTTGTTCCTGTATTCATTGGCTTGCGATAGCCAGATGACTGACGACGTGGTTCTCTTGAAGTTGCTTGATAACCGAAGCTTGTAGAAGCAATCTCCTCTAAAATCGCAGAATCAATCTCTTGAATAAAACGCGATGGACTATTAAAGCTACTACGTCCGAATAATGTACGTGTTTGCGCACATGTAATAATTAGCTGCTGCTCCGCTCGCGTAATGCCAAATGGTGATAGGTAACCCTTTGATATGATCTCCAGGTTTTCCCCCACCCCACACCGTGCTTGCGAGTTTCCCCGCACACGGCGCTCCATCTAATCATCAATAGTCAAATTCGCATTATTTTAATACTTCATAACCACATAATTTTCTATATTTGTTCAATTGTTTTAAATTAATATAGGCAGGTAAATCTTTTAACTTCAAATTCACATCATGTACGAATTTATGCGATGTTTTACTCAACATTATGAGATTACTATAATTATCCGTACCACCTAGACTTAACGGTATTTTATGATGTATATGAATTTCTTGTGGATCCATATATAGATATTCTTTATCTAAAATCGGATCTTTCTTTTGTTGATTCAAGAGACTTGGGATATAAATAATGTTACTACTATTTTTCCCTGTTTTTGTTCGATTTTCAAAGAAATAGTCCAACCATTCAAGTGCCTTATATCTCGTTTGATTCGGTTCCCATAGTTTGTGTACTTCATACATATAATCTGCTGTACTTTTCACACTATGTTGTCTCATTTCCCACAGATTAAGTAGTTGTCCATTTATGATAAAGCTAACATGAGGATTTCGAACTTTATCAATTTTTACTTTTTGTCGACTTCTACACATCTTTTTTATAAGCAATAAATGTATTCTACTTATTAGCCATGTTAAATTCGTACAGATATTGTAATAATTAAATATTCCTCTTATATATACGATGAAGTAATCCAAATTGCCTTTCCATAAACACCATTCAAGCCTAAGTTTAGTTTCTCTCCAAAGTTTCTTTTGGTCTTTTACCGAAATGATAAATGAATTTTGTTTGGTACTGTATGTTTTTCGATATTTATATCCTAAGAACTTCAGTTGTGCATCACCATGAATTGGTATTAACTTTGTTTTATCACGATTTATTTCTAATTCGTTTTCTTTACACCAATCTTCTAGCATCATTATTGCATCGTATATATCATATTTCCCTTTGCTAATTAATACAAAGTCATCTGCGTATCGAATAATTTTTACTACTCTACGATGTTTCAACCAATTAAAGTAAAATTCACGTCCACGTTTGTAATTTTTACCATGGTTTTTATGAATATTGGGGTTTTGGATAATTTGACGACCATTTTCTCGCTCAAAATCATTTATTTTATGAAGGCGAAGCTCAAAATCATGAAACATAACGTTGGCGAGTATTGGTCCTAAAATTGTTCCTTGTCTTAATCCAACTCCATTATATTTTTCTTTTGGTTGTATCAGGTCAATCCACATTAATCGCTTTATACATTTTAGAAATGCTAAGTCATGTATATTGTGGTTTAACTTTAACTTATCAAGTACTTTATCAATTTTTACAGTATCAAAGTATTCTTTCAAGTCGCAATCGTATATATGACCTTCATTATTATATTGTAAAGTAGTTGCGATATAGGACATACACTCTTGAGCATTACGATTTTTCCTAAATCCAAAACTTTCAGGATTAAATTGTGCTTCAAGAATAGGTTCAAGGATATTTTTAACACATTGTTGTGCAATCCTATCATATAAATTGGTTATGCCTAAAGATCGCATTTTTCCATTGCTTTTCGGTATCATTACATTTCTTGCTTTACCTCGTTTTGAACCAAATAATCGATTTTTGATTTCCTTTATAACATCTTCAATATCTAATTTCATAATGTCATTAAAGGTTATACCATCTGGACCTGCTGTTTTCTTGCCTTTATTACTACCTATAATTTTAATTGAACAAATAATATTTCTTTCATCAATGACATATTGCCACAAGTGGTTAAATCGTGTTTTAGTTAATGCTTTATCAAATAATATTTGTTCGACATCATTAATACCATATCGCCAAATATCCTTGTCTTTGACCTTCATATTCATCGCCTTCTTTCCACATGGGATAGCGATTACTATTGATGTTAGACTTGGGGCCTTCCCTCCACTTCCATTACAGAAGCTTCTGCAGTACTATGCCCCTACTGACTCCCCTATTCATGCTCTTTCATGCAATTTGCAATCCCCAAGCAATTACTAAACGTTAGGGGTCTCAAACGTTCCGATATTATTAGGTGTATAACTGTACTTAGGTTCCACCTTTATCCCGACTATATCTTTCCAGTAGAACAACCCGTTAGTTCTATCCATCAGAATTCCATACGATAAATCTTTTGGAATATAGTTAATTAGACAATATTTCTATCGCCCGCTCTACGAGACGTACATTCAGTGGTTCGTCATTAGCTATCTAAATCCTAACCATATACAGTTCCCAGCCCGCACCATGTTCACAGTATGTTTAACCTTTCCTCAGCTTGACCTGTTAGGGCTACTTAATGCGTCTTCACCCAACTTCACACAATCTGTTACCAGTATTGCATGTGGGAGTATTAGCTTCCATCTAGTCACGGAGATTATTTGGGTTCTCCGCCGTGGTGTCATAATATCAGTTGTTGCTAGTAAAATTTTTACTAACCCTGCCAATCCTTCACGATTTACGCGATTTCTGACAAACGTTTCATACCATAAGCCAAGCGTCTTTCCTCTTCCATCTCATCGTCATCTTGTAATGAACGTGAGTGTGGGAAGACATTCTCTTCCATACCGATAATGAAAACTACTGGGAACTCTAGACCTTTAGCTGAGTGCATCGTCATTAAGATGACACCTGTTCCTTGTTGTTCTTCTTCCTTACCTAGTGAATCAATATCTGCAATTAATGCGAGGTCTGTTAGGAATGCAACAAGTGATTTATCTTCACTTTGTTGTTCAAATGCTTGTGTTACCGATAAAAATTCATTGATGTTCTCTAAACGGCTTTGTGCTTCAATCGTCTTATCATTCTTTAACATCTCGCGATAACCCGAGCGCTCTAAAATTTCTTCAACTAATTCTGTGACAGACATATATTCTTGCATTTGCGTTAGATTTTGAATCATTGAGTGGAAATGAATCGCAGCATTTGTCGCCTTCCCTGATAGTCCCATAAAGTCGACTTCTGCTAGTGCATCGAAAATCGAACGATCTGCTTCTAATGCATTCACTGCAATACGGTCAAATGATGTCGCACCAATACCACGCTTTGGCTCATTAATAATACGCGCTAATGATAAGTCATCATCATTATTTGCAATAAGACGTAAATAAGCTAGTAAATCTTTAATCTCTTTACGATCATAGAATTTTGTACCGCCAACAATCGTATAGCTCATATTCGATTTTACAAGCATTTCTTCCATAACACGTGATTGTGCATTCGTACGATAAAGAATCGCAAAATCTTCTGGCTTACGATTATTCATAAGCATTTGCTCTTGAATCGTTTTGACAACGAACTGCGCTTCTGCTTTTTCATCATATGCGCGGAACACCGCAATTTTTTCGCCCTCTTCATTATCAGTTCGTAACTCTTTTTTTATGCGGCTTGTATTATTTTGAATCACATCATTTGCTGCTTTTAAAATCGTTTTAGTTGAACGATAATTTTGTTCTAACATAATTGTTCTAGCAGTTGAGTAGTCTTTTTCGAATGATAGGATATTTTGAATATCAGCTCCGCGCCAACGATAAATCGATTGGTCTGAGTCTCCTACCACACAAATATTTTCATGTTGTCTTGCTAATAACTTAACCAACGTATATTGTGTATGGTTCGTATCCTGATATTCGTCTACGTGGATATATTGGAAGCGTTGTTGATAATACTCAAGTACATCTGGTACTTCTTTAAATAATCGAATGGTCATCATAATTAAATCATCGAAATCCAGTGATTGATTTTTGCGTAGACGATGTTGATAGTTCTCATATACTTTCGCTACAGCTTGGTCGTATGGATTATTTGCGTCAGCTTGTTGTGAAAAATCACTTGATGTAATGCCTTCATTCTTTGCTGAGCTAATCGCATTTAAAAGTGAACGTGGCTCATGTTGTTTCGGGTCCATATTCAATTCTTTTAATGCGTTTTTAATAACAGAAAGTTGATCTGTTGTATCTAAAATCGAAAAGTTTTTATTATAACCAATTCGATCAATATCACGACGTAAAATACGTACACACATCGAGTGGAAAGTTGAAACCCACATGCGATCGCCTGTACCGTTACCTAAAATACCATCAATTCGTTCGCGCATTTCACGTGCTGCTTTATTCGTAAATGTGATAGCTAAAATATTTGACGGTTTAATCATCTTTTCAATTACCAAGTAAGCAATACGATGTGTTAATACACGCGTCTTACCAGAACCGGCTCCCGCCATGATTAGTAAAGGTCCTTCTGTAGCTTGAACAGCTTCAGCTTGTTGTTCGTTCATACCTTTTAATAAATTTTTTGTTAGTTGATTCATCATGCACCATCCTTCTACAAACATTTGTTCTTAAATTATATCGTACCTTTTACGGCTTTAACAGTTTTTAAAGCCTTTTTTAAATCTGTATAAATAATATTCCCTACAACGACTGTATCTGCAAATTGCGCCATCTTTTGTGCTTGTTCTGGCTCCGAAATGCCACCACCATAAAACAGTTGTGTCTGTTCTAATTCATGGGATACAGCTTCTACTACTTCCTCTGAGCCATACATACCGCTATATTCTAAATAAAGAATTGGTAATTTAAAATAATGTTCTGCCATACGTGCATAGGCTACAACATCTTCGAGTGATAAGTCTGTTTTTGCAGTTGTTAAGGTTGCTGCTTTACAGTCTGGATTCAAAATAACATAGCCCTCAGCAACAAGTTCATCCCAGTTCATCAGCTCACCAAACTCTTTAATAGCCTCATGATGTAAATCTTTCACCCACTCTGTTTTTGTACTATTAAGTACCGTTGGAATGAAGAAATAATCGTAACCTGGTGTGACCGATTCAATTGTAGAAACTTCTAAAATAACAGGTACTGAATAACGACGTACACGCGCGAGTAAGTCCAGTACACCATCCTCTGTTACATCATCTGAGCCGCCTACCAAAATACCATCTGTACCTGATTCACAAATTTTTTCTAAATGTTCATCTGAAATTTCTTTCGCAGGATCCAATTTAAAAACATGCTGCCAACTTTTAAATTCCATGACCTTACCACCTATTCTCTCTATTCTTATCATTAGTATACTAAAACTCACATGAAAATGAAGGGATTCAATAAAAATGAGAAATCGCTCGAAACTGCGATTTCTCATTTTGTCTTGTCAAAACACATCTTCATATTGTTTTAACATTTTCTGTTCTTTTCAAGCTGAAAGCCTATTTACGAGATGCGTCAAATGGTTGTTCATCTGGATATAAACGTCCAAGCATCTCATCATACGTATCATTTCCATAGTCGAAACAACGACGTACGCGTGAAATTGTTGCTGTAGATGCGCCTGTTTCGTTTTTGATTGTTTCATATGTTTTTTTCAAGCGTAATAAGTGCGCTACTTCAAAACGTTGCGCAAGTGATTGAATCTCACTCATTGTGCATAAATCATCAAAAAACTTATAGCACTCGTCTAAATCTTTTAGTTCTAATACAGCTTTAAATAATTGGTCTGTTTGATGACCCTTAATTTTTTCAATTTGCATCGTAAACGAAGGCCCCCTTCCACTTCTATTCTATAATTGCATCGTTTTCTTTACAATTCTATTTTAACACCAGAACTGCTTAGAAAAAAGTATTAACACTTTCATTCTGTAAATCATTAAAGTATTTTATCGCATTACAGATGGGAAGAGTACGCGTTTTTTCAAAACGTCGAAAATACCGCGTTGTGTTACACGAATATATGGTAAATGTGTTGATTGTAAAAATAACAGTGTATAGATGGCATCACCATGATGGAAACCACGCTCTTTTAACGCTTCTTTTAGTGCTTTTTCTTGTTCAATAATTTCTTCAACTGGTTGTTTTGACACATATCCACCCATTGTTAGTGGGATAGAAGCTAGCACTTTATGATCATCAATTAAGACGATTCCGCCACCCATTTTTTTCATTTCGTTGAAAGCTTGGTGCATCGCATGAATATCTTTACCAATTAAAATAATATCGCCCGTACAAGAGTACGACGTCGCAAAGCCTTGTAATGAGCTAGCAAAACCTTTAATAAGTGTATTTACACGCCATTTACCTTCTCGGTCAACAAGCATTAAATAACATTCATCATGGTCGTAACTTAATGTACCTTCATTAGTATGCAAGTTCGTGCTATACAACTTCGTAATGACATCGTTCACCATCTCAATTCCAAATGGCATTGAGAATTGGAAGTCGTCATCTGTCAATTCAACTGGCATTGAAAACTTATTAAAATCGCCCCAATCAATATCTTCCATTGTATGAACGCGTTCATTTGAGCGCTTCAGCCATACACCTTTTGATAATACATCTGTTGGTGTTGGATGGTATTCATCTTCTAAAATATTTAATGTAGCAAAGCGACCTGTCGCAATTAGACCATGTGAATGTGTCACATCGTAGTAGTTCGCAATATTATAAGATGCCATTTGATATGCATCAATTGGTTCTACGCCTGCATCGAGTGCCACTTGAATACATTGATCCATCAAGCCTTTTTCATAAAAGCTTGGTGTTGCACCGTCTGTTGTCATCATTAAGTGTTCAAAAATTTTCAGTTTTCGTTCCACAATTCCCTTTAATAAATCAGGAAGATCTGGACGAATCGATGAATAACGTAATGTCACTGCATAGCCATGAAGAATACGTTCTTCTACTTCTTCTACTGTCATCGCTTCATGGTCACCATCTGCACCGAATAATTTTAAACGAGCTAATGTACGTGAAGAAGCACCTGGTAGATGTGTTTCAATCTTTTTATGATGCGCACGCGTTCCTTGTAGCCAGTATAATAGTTGGTCATCTCCAGCTAGTAATCGTGGCCAAGCTGTTAATTCGCCGCCCATCAATACATCTTGACGCTCTCCCCATTCCATTAATGAAGCTGACGTAAAGAGATTGTGTTCACGTAGCAATTCTGTTTGTGAATCGTAACGCATCCACCAATAAAAGTGGAATGGTCGTTCTTTTAATGCATCCATAATACGAAATGCTTCTTCATTTTTTAATGATAAAAATAATGTTAAATTATCTGAAAGAAATGTCGTTGTTCCTGTCTGTCCTGCATAGTCTGCTAATGTTAATGGGTTATAGAGTTGATATGGATGAACATGTGGCTCAATGTAACCCGGTACAACTGTTTTACCTGCTGCATCCACGATTTCTGTGCCTTCCATCTTCGGTGGCATTTTAGGTCCTGCATATACAATACGCTCTCCTAAAATCCAAATGTTTCCCTCTACCCAATCTTTATAAATACTGTGCAAATAGCGAGCATTCGTAATCACCATTGAAGGAGATTTCTTTCCATCAATGACTGCGACTTGTTCGCGTATGTCATGTATTTTCCAATTTATGTGCTTCATACCTTAAACATCTCCTCCTATAAGTCTGTTGCATTAATTTATGATGATTAATGAATACAACGCATGAGTGATAATATGCTATCACACTCGTCGTTCATGGAACAAGCTTAATTTAGAATGTACAAACTTTTGTTGAATTTCGAATCAATTTTCTATTTTATGCATATTCTATTTTATAACTTCGTCTATGAAAACGCTATCATTAACCTTTAAGTTGTAAAAATATTTACATAACTATACATTTTAGATTTAACAAGCGAAAAAATAAAGGTAGAAGATGAAGTCATCCTCTGCCTTTATTTAGATTATTTATTTTACAGCTGAAAAAGTTCGCCAACCGATATCTTTTCTAAAGAAGAAATGTTGCCAATCTTTCTGTGCTAATCCTGCATATACTTTTTCTTGTGCTTCTTTTAAGTTTCTGCCTGTCGATGTTACTAATAAGACACGACCACCGTTTCCGACAAAACCTTCTCCTGCTGCTTTTGTTCCTGCATGGAAGATATTATGTGTCTTCGCTAACTCCGTTAAGTTCGGCAGTGCATGTCCATTTTCAACAGATTGCGGATAACCTTCTGAAGCAATGACAACACCTAGAACCGATTCATCCGACCATTGTAAATCAAATGGAACACCCGCAAGTAGGGCATCCATAAATAAACCGAAATCAGAAGCCATACGTTGTAATACGACTTGTGCTTCTGGATCACCAAAGCGTGCATTAAACTCAATCACTTTTGGACCATTCTTCGTTAAAATTAATCCTGCATATAAAATACCTGTGAATGGTGTACCTTCTGCATCCATCGCTGCAACAGTCGGCTTCACAATCGTCTCAAATGCTTCATCAACAATTGACTGCGGAATTTGTGGAACGGGTGAATAAGCACCCATACCGCCTGTATTTGGCCCTTTGTCGCCGTCATATGCACGTTTATGATCTTGTGCAATTGCCATTGGGTAGATTTGTCCTGCATGAACGAATGACATGAACGAGAATTCTTCACCATCTAAAAATTCCTCAATAACAACACGAGAAGATGAATCACCAAAACGTTGGTTGCCAATCATATCTTCTACTGCTTCAATGGCTTCTTGTTCCGTCATCGCAACAATAACACCTTTACCTGCTGCTAAACCATCTGCTTTAATCACAATTGGTGCACCTTGTGCGCGAATATAAGCAACTGCCTCATCTACTTGTGAGAATGTTTCATATGCTGCTGTTGGAATTTCATATTTCTTCATTAAATCTTTCGCAAAGGATTTACTACCTTCTAATTGTGCTGCTTTTTTACGAGGACCGAATGCACGAAGACCTGCTTCTTCAAATGCGTCGACAATTCCTTCAGTTAAAGGTTGCTCAGGTCCAACAAATGTTAAACCGATTCCTTCTGTAATCGCAAAATTAATTAACTCATCAAAAGAAGACTGTGCGATTGGCACAATGGTTGCATCTTCTTTCATTCCGTCATTTCCTGGTGCGACAAAAACTTGCTCAACAGATGGTGCTTTTTTAAACTGTTTGACAATCGCGTGTTCACGACCGCCACTACCAATTACAAGAACTTTCATACTCCTTATTCCTCCTGTTAAAAATAGGGACTATCCAATATGATAGGACAGCCCCAATTTAATTTAGATTAATGTTTAAAGTGACGAACGCCTGTTAAAACCATTGTGATGCCTGCTTTATTCGCTGCATCAATTGATTCTTGGTCACGTTTTGAACCACCTGGGTGGATGATTGCCGTAATGCCTGCTTCAATAGCTGCTTCAACTGTATCTGGCATTGGGAAGAATGCATCAGATGCAAGTGCTGCACCCGCTGCTTTTTCACCGGCTTGTTCTAAAGCGATTTTTGCAGAACCTACACGATTCATTTGACCAGCGCCAATTCCAAGTGTCATTTGCTCATCTGTAATTACAATGGCATTCGACTTCACGTGTTTCACAACAGACCAGCCTAAGCGCATAGCCGCCCATTCTTCTTCTGTTGGTTGACGATCTGTTACAACTTGAATATCTGCTTCATCAAAACCATAGCGATCTGGCTCTTGTACTAATAGACCACCTTCTACAGATACTGTATTAAATGCATCTTGTGTATGTTGATCGAAAGAGATTGTTAGTAAACGAATATTCTTCTTCACTGTTAATAGTTCAATCGCTTCTTTTGAGAAAGAAGGTGCAATAATAATTTCTAAGAAAATAGAAGCTAATTGCTCTGCTGTTTTTGCATCAACCTCACGATTTAGCGCAACAATACCGCCGAAGATTGATGTTGCATCTGCTTCGTATGCTTTATTGAATGCTTCTGCAATCGTTTCACCTGTGCCAACGCCACATGGGTTCATGTGCTTCACCGCTACAGCTGCTGGTTGTTTAAATTCCTTGATGATTTGAAGTGCTGCATTTGCATCTTGAATATTGTTATATGATAATTCTTTACCATGTAATTGCTCTGCGTAAGCAACAGAGAAATCAGAAGCAAGACGTTTTTGATAGAACGCAGCTTTTTGATGTGGGTTCTCACCATAACGTAATGTTTGTTTTAATTCATAAGTTAAAGTCATTTGTTCTGGGAATTCTTCGCCTAATTCTGCTGATAAATAATTCGAAATATATGAATCATATGCTGCTGTATGACGGAATACTTTTGCTGCTAAACGACGACGTGTTTGTAAAGTTGTTTGACCTGCATCTTTTAATTCAGCTAAGACACCTTCATAGTCATTTGCATCAACAATTACTGTTACATATTGTTGGTTTTTTGCAGCTGAGCGTAGCATTGTTGGACCGCCAATATCGATGTTTTCAATTGCATCTTCGAATGTTACATCTGGTTTTGAAATTGTTTCAACAAATGGATATAAGTTGACACATACAATCTCAATCGGTTCAATACCATGTTCTTTCATTTGTGCTTGGTGTTCAGCGTCATCATATTTTGCAAGAAGTCCACCATGAATCATCGGATTTAATGTTTTTACACGTCCACCTAAGATTTCTGGGAATTTCGTTACTTCATCAACAGATGTCACAGGTACACCATTATCTTGAAGATGTTTTTTCGTACCGCCTGTTGATAATACTTCGTAGCCTAATGCTACAAGTTCTTTTGCAAATTCTAATACACCTGATTTATCCGAAACACTAATTAACGCTCTTTTTGTCACAATTTTTCCTCCTCAGATTTAAGCGGGAAATTCCCTCTATGTAAAGATTTAATGCCACAATTTTTGTAAAGCTGCTTTATACACATCATGCTCAACTGCATGAATTGCCGCTTCTGTTCGCTCTCTATCTCCATCAATCACATCAACAGCCTTTTGCATAATAATCGTGCCTGTATCCATTCCTTCATCTACATAATGAACCGTTACACCTGTCACTTTCACACCGTGATTGAGTGCTTGTCCAATTGCATCTTTCCCTGGGAAAGAAGGCAATAATGAAGGATGAATATTCACGATTCGTGAACGGTATGCGTCTAATAATGTTTCACCAATTAAACGCATATATCCCGCTAGTACAAGCCACTCCACTTCTTTTTCTTCTAATACTTCTAAAATCGCTGCTTCATAAGCTTGTTTAGAAGAAAAATCTTTTGGACGAATGGCTAGTACTGAAATCCCCTTTGTTTTTGCACGTTCGATCACGTACGCATCTGGTTGATCTGTTACAACTAAACGAATCGTTGCTTGCAGTTCCCCTTGTTCAATTGCTTCAGCAATGGCTTGAAAATTCGAACCACTACCTGAAGCAAATACTGCAATGGACTTTTTAGTCATTACACTAAACTCCCATCATGCTCACCGTTGAATCGCACACCTTCACCAGCAACCACACGACCAATTGTGTAAGCTTTTTCGTCATGTTTTTCGACTAACTCAATGACTTTTTCAGCTTGTGCTGCTGGAACAGCTAAGACAAAACCGATTCCCATGTTGAACACATTATATAAATCTTTTTGTTGTAACTGTCCTTGTTCTGCTAGTAAATCAAAGATTGGTAGAACTGGCCAAGTGCCTAAATCAACTTCCGTTGCTAAACCTGCTGGCATCATACGTGGTAAGTTCTCATAGAAACCACCGCCTGTAATATGTGCCATACCATGTACATCCACTTCTTTTAATACATCTAGTACCGGTTTTGCATATAATTTTGTCGGCGTTAATAATGCCTCACCAATTGGACCAAGTTGCTCGTAACCTGCTACAACTGTATCTGGTGTGAAGCCTGCATCTGCAAACATGATTTTACGAACAAGTGAATAACCGTTTGAGTGAACACCACTTGAAGCAATCCCTACAAGTACGTCACCTTCTTGGATTTTTTCACCTGTTACAATATTTGCTTTTTCAGCTGCACCTACTGCAAATCCAGCTAAATCATATTCATCTGCTTCATATAGACCAGGCATCTCTGCTGTTTCGCCCCCGATTAATGCAGCCCCTGATTGTACACAACCATCTGCTACACCTTTAACGATTTGCTCGATTTTTTCTGGTACTGCTTTACCTACTGCTACATAATCTAAGAAATAAAGTGGTTCTGCGCCTTGTGCGACAATATCATTTACACACATCGCAACACAGTCAATTCCGATTGTGTCGTGCTTATCCACCATAAATGCTAATTTTAATTTTGTTCCTACACCATCTGTACCTGAAATTAATACAGGTTCTTTTAAATTCAGTTCAGATAAATCGAACATACCACCAAAACCACCGAATGTACCCATGATGCCTTTTCTTGCTGTGCGTTCTACATGTGATTTCATACGTTGTACAGCTTCATAACCTGCTTCAATATTTACGCCTGCTTGTTCATATGCTTTTGACAAGATCTTGGCCTCCTAGACTAATAATTCTTTTTCGTGCGGTAAAATCGTATCTGGGAAAATTTCTGTTGGATACTTACTTGTGAAACAAGCTAAGCAAAGTCCTTTATTCTCCCCTTCATATGGACGGTCAATCGATTCAACCATGCCCTCTACTGATAAAAATGTTAAGGAATCTGCACCAATCGCTTCACACATCTCATCCACTGAATGACTTGAAGCAATCAATTCTTCATGTGTTGATGTATCAATACCGTAATAACATGGATCTGTCATTGGTGGTGAGCTGATGACAACATGTACCTCTGCTGCGCCAGCTTCTTTTAACATTTTGACAATACGACGTGATGTTGTACCACGTACAATCGAATCGTCTACCATGATGACACGTTTGCCTTTTACTACTTGAACAACTGGTGATAATTTCATCTTCACACCACGTTCACGTAATTCTTGTGTTGGTTGAATGAATGTACGACCAACATAACGGTTTTTAATTAAACCTAATTCATAAGGAATACCACTTTCTTCTGCAAAACCAATCGCAGCAGAAATACTTGAATCAGGAACGCCTGTTACTACATCCGCTTCGATATGAGCGCATTCTTTTGCTAATTGTTTACCCATACGTTTACGTGCCATATGCACATTAATGCCATCAATATTCGAATCTGGTCGTGCTAAGTAGACATATTCCATCGCACACATCGCACGATTTTGAATTTCTGCAAAGCGAACTGATTGAACACCTTCATCATTGATGATCAGCATCTCACCTGGTTCCACTGAACGAACTGTTTCAGCACCGATTAAATCGAATGCACATGTTTCTGATGCTACGACATAAGCCTCGCCTAGCTTACCTAATGAAAGTGGGCGTAAACCATTACGGTCACGCGCTACAATCATTTCGTCTTTCGTCATCACTAAGAATGAATAAGCGCCTTCTAATAACGTCAATGCATTTTTAACTTTTTCGCTGAATGTTGCATGTGTACTCTTTTTAATTAAATGCGCTAATACTTCCGTATCTGAACTTGAATGAAAAATACTACCTTGTCGCTCTAAATATTTTTTCAAGCGATTCGCATTTACTAAGTTACCATTATGCGCAATCGATAAACTACCTGTAGATGAGTGGAAAAGAAGGGGTTGAACATTTTCAATCCCCGCCCCTCCTGCTGTTGTATAGCGAACATGTGCAATCGCTGCTTTACCATCTACAGACTTTAACTTTTCTTCATTGAATACATCATTTACAAGTCCTTCGCCTTTAACTGCTTTTAGATGATGACCATCTGATACAACAATCCCAGCGCCTTCTTGACCACGATGTTGTAAAGCATGTAAACCATAGTAGCTTAGGTGCGCTGGACTTTGATTACCCCATATCCCAAAAACACCACATTCTTCATTTAAGCCTCTGATTTCAGCAAGCATGGTATTGCCCCTTTCCAAGCATCTTGGAATTCTGCTACAGTGCCTTCAATTAACGGTTGTTGTTCGGATGAATTGATGACAATGTTGGCTTCTTCTGTTACGACACCGATTTGTTTTGCATCTGTTACCACTTCTTCAAAACGAGCTGCAAATTCTGGTTTTACGGTTACAACAAAGCGCGATTGTGATTCACTGAATAGAGCAGTTGTTGCCGATCCTTCTAACGTTACATTCACACCTAAGTTTGTACCGAATGTTGTTTCTGCGATTGCCACAGCTAAACCACCTTCTGCTACATCATGCGCTGATGCAACAAGTCCTGCTTGGATTGCTTGTAGTAATGCTTTTTGGCGTGCTGCTTCTACTTCTAAATCAATTGATGGTGCTTGTCCGAAAATACGACCGTTCATTAATTTTTGTAATTCTGAACCACCGAATTCTGTTTTCGTGTCACCAATTACATAAACAAAGTCACCTGCATGCTTCACTTCTTGCGTTGTTGCGTGTTGTAAATCTTCTACTAAACCGACCATACCGATTGTCGGTGTTGGGTAGATGGCTTCATTACTACGTTCGTTATAAAGTGATACGTTACCGCCGATTACAGGAGATTCTAATGCTAGACATGCTGCTGCAATACCATCTGCTGATTTTTCGATTTGCCAGAAGATTTCAGGCTTTTCTGGGTTACCGAAGTTTAAGCAGTCTGTAATTGCTAATGGACGACCGCCTGAACATACGATATTACGTGCTGCTTCTGCAACTGCAATTTTACCGCCTGTTTCAGGGTCTAAGTAGATATAACGTGAGTTACAGTCAGTTGTCATTGCTAAACCTTTATTCGTACCACGTACGCGAATAATCGCTGCATCTGAACCTGGTTTTACAACAGTATTTGTTCTTACTTGATGGTCGTATTGTTCATAAACCCATTCTTTTGAAGCGATTGTTGCTTGTTGTAATAATGCGCTTAATGTCTCTTTATAATCTGTTACTTCTGGTTCTGCATTTTCGATTTGTTGGAACTCTGTATAGTAAGCTGGAACTGCTGAAGGTTTATGGTAAACAGGGGCATCTTCTGCTAATGCATCTGCTGGCACTTCTGCAACAATCTCACCTTTATGTTTTAAGCGGAACATTTTATCGTCTGTTACAACACCTACTGATACGGCATCTAATCCGTATTTTGCAAATAGATCAATGATTGGTTGTTCTTCACCTTTTTTCACAACGACTAACATACGCTCTTGAGATTCAGATAACATCATTTCATAAGCTGTCATACCTGTTTCACGTTGTGGAACAGCATCAAGATTCATCTCAATACCCATGCCTGCTTTAGAAGCCATTTCTGCTGCTGAAGAAGTTAAACCTGCTGCACCCATATCTTGAATACCAACTAATGATTCGAACTTCACAAGTTCTAAACAAGCTTCTAATAATAGTTTCTCCATGAATGGATCGCCTACTTGAACTGCTGGGCGCTTTTCTTCTGCATTCTCGTCTAATTCTTCTGAAGCGAATGTTGCACCATGAATACCGTCACGACCTGTTTTTGCACCTACATACATCACTGTGTTCCCAACACCAGAAGCAACACCTTTTTGAATGTCTTTATGATCGATTAAACCCACACACATCGCATTCACAAGTGGATTTCCTTCGTAGCAAGGGTCGAACTGAATTTCGCCACCTACTGTTGGAATACCGATACAGTTACCGTAACCAGCGATTCCTGCGACAACTTCTTCAAATAAGAATTTCACACGTTTTGAAGCATCTAACTCACCGAAACGAAGAGAGTTTAACATTGCTACTGGACGTGCACCCATTGAAAATACGTCACGAATGATTCCACCAACACCTGTTGCCGCACCTTGGTATGGTTCAATTGCTGAAGGGTGGTTATGTGATTCCATTTTAAATACAACCGCTTGTTCATCACCAATATCCACGATTCCGGCACCTTCACCAGGGCCTTGTAGTACGTGCTTTCCTTCTGTTGGGAATTTACGTAGAACTGGTTTTGAGTTTTTATATGAGCAGTGTTCTGACCACATAACAGAGAATAGACCTGTCTCTGTCCAATTCGGTGTGCGTCCTAAAATCGATTCCACTGACGCAAATTCTTCATCTGTTAACCCCATAGAAGCATATAATTTTTGCTCCTTAATTTGTTGTGCTGTTGGCTCAAGCTTGGTTGACATTTGATTCCCTCCACTGTTTTACAATTGATTTGAATAAAGTAAGACCTTGTGTATTCCCAAGTACTTCATCTGCTGCACGCTCTGGGTGTGGCATCATGCCTAAAACATTCCCACGTTCGTTCACAATACCTGCGATATCCGCTAAACTACCGTTTGGATTTTCTGATTCATATGTGAACACGATTTGATTGTTTTGTTGTAGTTGTTCCAATGTTTCTGCGTCACAGTAATAGTTTCCTTCACCATGTGCAATTGGAATTGTGATAACCTCATCTTTGTTGTACTGATTTGTAAATAACGTATCATTATTCACAACGCGTAAATTTACGTCCTTACAAATGAATTTTAAATTCTTATTACGTAATAATGCACCAGGTAGTAATCCTGCTTCCGTTAGAATTTGGAATCCATTACATACGCCTAATACTGGTTTTCCAGCTGCTGCTGCTTTCTTTACTTCTTCCATTACATTCGATTGGTTCGCCATTGCGCCACAACGTAAGTAATCACCGTAGGAGAATCCACCAGGTACTAAAATACCGTCATATGCACTTAAATCTGTTGCATCATGCCATACGTATTCCACTTCTTCGCCTAATACGTCTTTAATCGTATGATACATATCTAAGTCACAGTTTGAACCTGGGAATACAAGTACTGCGAATTTCATGTTAGTTGGCCTCCTCGACTTCATAACGATAGTCTTCAATCACTGTATTTGTTAGTAGTTTTTCACACATTTCTTTAATTAACGTATCCATGTCGCGCTCTTTTGGTTCGATTTGTAGCTCTAAATATTTACCGATTCGTACATCTACTACTTCCTCGTACCCCATGTTATGTAGGGAACCTTGTACTGCCGAGCCTTGTGGATCAAGAATGCTTTCACGAAGTGTTACATAAACTTTTACTTTTTTCATTTTGTAAATCCTCCTAGACGAGATAATATGATTTCGTATACTTCTGTTAAACTTCCTAAATTACGGCGAAACACGTCTTTATCTAAGTGTTGCTTTGTTTCTTCATCCCATAGACGACATGTATCTGGTGAAATTTCATCTGCTAATAGTACAGTGCCTTGTTCATCGCGACCAAATTCTAATTTAAAGTCAACGAGCGTTACACCGATTTCATGGAAAAATGGTTGTAACACAGCGTTTACTTCTAAGCCTTTTTGATAAAGTGTTTCCACTTCTTCTGGTGTTGCAATTTCTAAAATATCAATATGTTCTGTTGTAATGAACGGGTCTCCTAATGCATCATCTTTGTAGTAATACTCAACGATTGGACGTTTTAGTTTTGTACCTTCTTCAATTCCTAATCGCGTTGCTAAACTACCTGCTGCAATATTACGTACAACTAATTCAATTGGAATAATCTCAACTTTTTTCACCAATTGTTCTGTATCGGAAATTTGACGGATGAAGTGTGATGGAATACCTGCTGCATGAAGCTTTTCAAAAATAAGTGATGTAATCTTATTATTTAAAACACCTTTACCAGCAATTTCTTCTTTCTTTTCTCCGTTGAAAGCTGTTGCGCTATCCTTATAAGCTACAAACAATACATTTCCCTCATCTGTCGCATATAATCTTTTTGCTTTACCTTCATACAATAGTTGACCTTTTTCCACGTTCATTCCCCCGGTAAATAATTTTGAGTATTGTGTTTTTTTGAAATATTAAAACTTTTAAAAGTTCATCCATTCCTTTCTCATCAACGAATTGAATCGTTGATGAGATGGAATGAAATAGATTCTTTAGTTTAAGCCTAATCTTTCAAAAATCATGTCTACATTTTTCAAATGATAGTTATAATCGAAGCAGTCTTCAATTTCAGCAGGTGATAGTAATGAAGAAATTTTTTCATTCTCTTCTACTAACGGACGGAATTGAATTTGTTCATCCCAAGAACGAGCTGTTAATGGTTGAACTGTATCATATGCTTCTTCACGAGATAGACCTTTTTCAATTAACGCAAGTAACACACGTTGTGAGTAAATTAAACCAAATGTACGTGTCATGTTACGCTTCATGTTTTCTGGGAATACTGTTAAGTTTTTCACAATGTTACCAAAACGATTTAGCATATAGTTCAGTGCAATCGTTGTATCTGGAATAATGACACGTTCTGCTGATGAGTGTGAAATATCGCGTTCATGCCATAAAGGAACATTTTCAAATGCAGTTACCATATGACCACGTACTAAACGTGCCATACCAACCATATTTTCTGAACCGATTGGATTACGTTTATGTGGCATTGCTGAAGAACCTTTTTGTCCTTTTGCAAACCCTTCTTCCACTTCACGTGTTTCAGATTTTTGTAAGCCGCGAATTTCTGTTGCAAACTTCTCGATTGATGTTGCGATTAGTGCAAGCACTGAGAAATATTCTGCATGACGATCACGTTGTAATGTTTGTGTTGAAATCGGTGCAGGTGTTAAACCTAATTTTTCACATACATATGCTTCTACGAATGGATCGATATTTGCATACGTTCCAACTGCGCCTGAAATTTTACCTGCTTCAATCGTTTTAGCAGCTGCTTCAAAACGAACTTGGTTACGACGCATTTCTTCTAACCAAAGTGCTAGTTTTAAACCGAAAGTTGTTGGCTCTGCATGCACACCATGTGTACGTCCCATGCAAACCGTCATTTTATGTTCTTTTGCTTTTTCAGTGATAATATCAATAAAGTTTTGAATATCTTTACGGATAATATCGTTCGCTTGTTTAATTTGGTAAGAAAGAGCTGTATCAACGACATCTGTTGAAGTTAAACCGTAATGTACCCATTTACGTTCCTCACCTAATGTTTCTGATACTGCACGTGTAAATGCAACAACATCATGACGTGTTTCTTTTTCGATTTCTAAAATACGATCGATTTCAAACGATGCATTTTCGCGTAATTTTTGAACATCTTCTTTTGGAATAACCCCTAACTCTGCCCAAGCTTCACATGCTAGAATTTCTACTTCTAACCATGCTTGATAGCGATTTTCCTCTGTCCAGATAGCTCCCATTTCAGGTCGTGTATAACGTGCGATCATAAATAAAGTCTCCTTCTACTCTGCCCATATACCAGAGTTCTTGATTTCGTCTAGGGTATGATTTACATCATCCGTCATTATTGTAACATGACCCATCTTTCGATTGTTCTTTGCTTCTTGTTTTCCGTAAAGATGAATGGACCAATCAGGGTATTTTGAGATTGAATTCGTTACAGGTACGACATGTTGCCCTAAGATATTCACCATAATCGATGGACTCCATAATTTTGGTTTACGTAATGGCCAGCCACAAATGGCACGAATATGTTGATGGAACTGCGAAATATTACATGCTTCAATTGAATAATGACCTGAGTTATGAGGTCGTGGTGCTAATTCATTAATCAAAATTTCTCCTGACGCTAATACAAACATTTCAACAGCAAGTGTTCCTATTAAATTCAGTTCGTCTGCAATTTTCTCAGCAGCCTCTATGGCTAATTTTTCGGTACTTTGTGTAATACGTGCTGGCACGATTGTTTCATGTAGAATATGATTCACATGAATATTTTCACCAACTGGTAAGCAATATGTTTCACCATGTACATTACGTTGTACGATAACTGAAACCTCCATTTCAAATGGAATAAATGCTTCTGCCACACAAGCCGAATGTGTGAATAAATCTTTTGCTAGCGATAAATCTTCAGCTGTCTTTACAATTTGCTGGCCCTTACCGTCATAACCTCCGCGTGCTGTTTTCACAACACAAGGATAACCAACTTGCTCAATTTTCTGCTCTAACTCTTGAAAATTGCGAGCTGTAATATAAGGTGCTACTGGTGTTTCTGCATTCGTTAAGGCAGCTTTTTCTAAAATACGATCTTGCGTCGTTTGTACAAGTTCTGCCCCCTGTGGTACGTACGCAATCTCTGTTAATCTTTTTAATCCTGCATAATCAATATTCTCAAATTCATATGTAATCACATCACTGACTTCAGCTAACTCTTCTAAAGCAGCTTCATCATCATATGGTGCTACGATGCGAATATCAGCAATTTGACCACAAGGTGAGTCCATTGCGGGTTCTAATACCGCAATTTTAAATCCTGCTTCTTTTGCAGCAATGGCCATCATTCTTCCCAATTGTCCACCGCCAATGATGCCGATTGTTTGTCCTGGAAATATGATTTTACTCACTTAGGTCACCTGTGCTTTCTATTGCTTTCATTTTCATTGCTTGTCTTCTTGTTTCTAATTTTTCTGCGATTTCTACATCAGTAATTGATAGAATCTGCGCGGCGAGTAATCCTGCGTTCGTCGCACCTGCTTTACCAATTGCTACAGTTGCTACAGGTACGCCGCCTGGCATTTGTACAATTGATAATAATGAATCAAGTCCATTTAACGCACGTGACTGCACAGGTACACCAATAACTGGTAACGTCGTTTTTGCTGCAACCATTCCTGGTAGATGTGCGGCACCACCAGCACCTGCAATAATTACTTGAATTCCTCTTGCTCTTGCTTCTTCTGCATATTCAAACATTAAATCTGGCGTTCTATGTGCAGAAACAACTTTTTTCTCGTAATCTAACTCTAATTCTTCTAAAATATCGCAGGCATGTTTCATTGTTTCCCAATCGCTTGAACTGCCCATAATAACGCCAATTTTCGGATTCATTTTTTATACGCCCCTTTGAACAAATAAAAACCCCTAAAGTAACGCGCTCTCCACCATAGTCATATGACTACGTGCGAAAAGCAGCTACTTAAGGGGTTCAAATATACAAATGTTCGTATTTACAAAACATTTAAGCAATATTTGTAATATCCTAAAGTCTTGTTGCTTCCCGCATAGTCCGACATTACGGTGTCGGGTAGAGACACTAGAGCCAATTCTCTAGCATATATGTGGGATTTGTTGTTTTCATACACATTGTAACAACGCAAAGCAAACAAGTCAATAAACACGCGAACTATTTATGAAATAAATTATTTTATCGTTCGTGTTTTTACTCTTCTATTTTTAAGCCTTTAAACTGAATGAGCTGTCGAACAGGTACAGGTTCACCGTTTTGCATCTCAAATAACGGTTCTTCTCTACGTCCTACCGGCATATAGCCTTCTTGTCGCATACGCTCTAAGCACGCTTCAATTGTTTCTGTTTCCTGAACTTCATACCAAACTGTTTTCTTTCCCAAAGTGACACTTCCTTATATAATGTTTAAGTTTCTCCATTATATAAGACTTGGAATCTTTTGTGCAACCTTACTATCGATTGCTGCTTGTGCGACATCGTTTGTAACATCTGTTTCAAAAACATTTGGAATGACCATACCACGTTCAATTTGTTCAGCTGTAACTAATTCTGAAACGGCTTTTACAGCAGCCATCTTCATCTCATCATTAATATCTGTAGCTTGTACTGCTAGAGCACCTTTGAAGATACCTAGGAAAGCTAACATATTATTCACTTGGTTTGGATAGTCTGAGCGCCCTGTCGCAATCACGCGTACGCCCCACTCCATCGCATGTTCATATGTGATTTCAAGATTTGGATTCGCTAATGCAAAAACAATCGGATCTTGATTCATCGACTGAATCATTGCCTCCGTTAAAACATTTGCAACCGATACACTAATAAAGATATCTGCACCAACTAATTGCTGAAGTAATAAAGCTTTCCCCTCCATTACAGGCATTGCTGCTTTTGGACCTATATCTCCTAAACCAAGTACTGCTATACCATCTGATATAACACCAATTAAATCCCATTTCATCGTATAGTCATATACTTTTTTAGGATCTTATTGAATGGCTAAACATGATTCCTCTACTCCCGGTGAATACACCAAACTTAATTCTTTGGAAGACTTTACCTCAATTTTTGGTTGTAGCTTCATTTTACCTCTAAAATTCTCATGTAGTTCTAAAGACTCTCTGCTCACCTTTGCATTACTCATCTCAGTTTTCTCCTTCGCTCGAAAAAAACCGTATCTTCTCAAATGTTCATTATTTCCGTTTCATAGTTCCATATCATAGGCGATAGATTTCAAGCTTTCAAGAAAAAGGATATTTCGTTCACTATTTTGTAATATTTAACATTTGCTCAAATTTTCACAAACACTTTTCATGTGCTTTTCACTTTTGTGATTAAGTGAGCAAGCATTTTATATGTTTTTTTATTATATTTGTTAATTTTCAACATAATTTTGTGATTATTTTCACATATAAATAAATTAGGTATTATTACTTATTTTTATTTTTCACAAAATTTTGAAGAAAGCTAATTTAAAAATATTTGATTTTCATTTTTATTTCAGATATAATATGAAAATTTTTATTATCCGATATTTTCATGTTATTTCTAAAAGCTTTTACAAGCACTGTATGCGTTTTGAGTATTATTCTATAGGATTTTTACTATAAAAGATATAAAATGCATTACAACTTATATAAATAAGCTTTTAAACTACATCATATATATTAAAAGAACTTAAAAGAAAAGTATTTTAAACACAACTAATCCTGTATGGTTTTCTAAAAACCATACAGGATTATTTAGATCAATTTCCACTTTGAAAAACGAATAAAGAGATACAAGAGCAAACGCAACCTTTCTAAATGAA
>NZ_BJOB01000023.1 GCF_006539985.1 Kurthia gibsonii
TAGCGTTCTTTTCTTTCCTACCTCTATTCATTTTTCGAAGCGGAAATGGATCTAAATGAACAAATCCCGTATGATTTTAAAAAATCATACGGGATTTGCTATGTTGAAAATACTTTTGTCTCAGGCTCAATTAGTCTTTATAAAACACTTTATCAATGTTATGTTTTGCACGTAATGTGTTAATCATATATGTTTCGTAGATTTCACGTTCCATTGGATCTTCTACTACGAATACTTCAATCTTCGCAACTTCTTCACGATGATTTTTTAATGGTGATACTTGGTCTTGGAAATGTTTTTTCAAACGAGGGCGTAATTTACGCGCTTTTCCGACAAATAATAATTCATTATCTTCGTTGAAGAATAGAATTAAGCCGCCTTTATCACGAGGTACTTTATGGAAGTCGATGAAACCATAAATTGATGGAATCGGTACTTCACCATCTTTTAGTTTTTGTTCACGTTGACGAATGACTACGTCTGGTTTTGGCATTTCAATTTTAATCAAAAAAATTCACGTCCTTTATTCATATACACTACAATATACCATACTTTTCAATAATAATCGACCTTTGTTTCTGTTCACAATTGTCACAATTATTTTAGTAGTTTCATGATAGAATTTTGAAAGGATATTTAATCATCGGTATAATGTATATAGGTGTAAAGACAATTCAGATGCAATTCATAAAATTGTCATATGATGATAATTATTTTAATGGAAAAGACCTTTTAACAAAATAGTATGATAAAATATTGAACTTGTAAGAAATAGATTTTATACAATTTAAATACATAGTTTGATTTTTTAGAATTAACTATAAAAAGAACTAAGCAAAAACAAGGAGGGTATTTTGAATGAATCATTGGCCAGAGGGAGTAGCTCGACCTGCGATTCGTGCATTACACACTGCGGAATTGTATACGTTAGAGGACTTGCGTGAGATTGACGTAGAGAGTCTAAAACGTCTACATGGTATTGGCCCAAAAGCTTTCGCTGCTTTATCAAAAGCGATGGAAGAAAAGGGTTATGAATTTAAATCAGTAGAAGCAGAATAAATCATGAAAAAAGCACAGTCGTTTGGGGGACTGTGCTTTTTTATTATTCCTCCTTTGAAGAAGGAATTGCTATCTGTTGGAGTGCCGCAAATAATTTTGTTGTTTGTAAGGAGCGATAGTCGTAGGCAGCATCCTCCTGTTGATTTTTCAGAATATTAACTTCCTCATTTAATTTCTCCATTTTCTTATCGAGAAGGGCGGCTGTATGTGCAGCTTCTACGAGTTGATTAGATAGATAAGCGGGGATGTCTTTATTATATTTATAGTAAATTTTATGTTCTAAACTTGCCCAAAAATCCATCGCAATCGTACGAATTTGCATTTCAACATACACATTCTCCGTACGATCAGACAAAAAGACAGGTACTTGTAAAATCAAATGCAGGCTACGATAACCTGATTCTTTAGGTTGTTGGATATAATCTTTAATTTTAACAACCTTTAAATCTTCTTGTTTACAAATCATCTCTTGTATACGGTAAATATCGGATTCAAAAGAACACGTAATGCGAATACCAGCAATATCTTGAATATTTTCTTTTATAGAAACTAAATCAAGTGGTATTTGTCGTTTTTGAATTTTAGCAATAATACTTTCAGGTGATTTTAAACGTGTGTTAATATGTTCAATTGGATTATACTCGTGAATGAGATGAAATTCTTCTTTTAAAATTTTTACCTTTGTTTCAACTTCGTCTAAAGCAAAACGATAAGCCATCATAAAACGTGTTAATTCAACTTTTAACTGCTTTGCTTGTTGTTCAAATGATTGATCTAACGGCATATGACCACTTCCTTTCGCAGTAAAATGAAGCACCCCTTAAAAGGGATGCTGATTAAACATTAACGTCCGAAATCAAATACAGATGGTTTTGGACCGTAGTGGAAATCTTCATTTAAAGCGTCGATTTTTTTCATATCATCTTCTGAAATCGTAAAGTTGAATAAATCAAAATTCTCTTCAATGCGTTTTGGTGTCATTGATTTAGGAATCGTAACAACATCAGATTGTAAATCCCATCGTAAAATAATTTGTGCAGGTGTACGTTCGTACTTTTCAGCCAATTCGATGATTGTTTCGTTTGTGAGAAGTTCACCATTCATAAGAGGAGACCAAGCTTCTACAACAATATGATGTTCTTTACAGAATGCACGAACCTCTTCTTGTGTTAATTTTGGTGATAATTCAATTTGATTAATGACAGGAACAATATCTGTATGTGCAAGTAAGTGTTTTAAATGAGGCACTTCAAAATTACATACACCGATTGCGCGAACACGCTCTTCTTTATACAACTGTTCAAGTGCCTTCCAAACGGTTACATAGTTTTCATCTAAGCCTGGCCAGTGAATTAAGTATAAATCAATATAATCAAGCCCAAGACGCTTTAAAGAGTCCTCATACGCTTGAATCGTTTCGTCAAATGATAAGCCATCATTCCACACTTTTGTTGTAATAAATAATTCCTCGCGTGTCACAAGACCTTCTTCAATTGCCTCTTTAATGCCTTGACCGACAGATGTTTCATTTTGATAAATAAAAGCTGTATCAATACTACGATAGCCAACTTTGATAGCGTGTTTGACGTTTTTTGCTAAATCGCTACCTTCTTCCGAACGGAATGTACCATAACCAAGACCTGGCATTTTTACGCCGTTATTCAATGTAAAGTGCATCATATAATCTCCTCTTTCTTTCTTAAATTACGGAAAAAAACCGTCAATTTATTATTCAATAGCTTTTTTAAAAAGTACAGTCAAAACTATGTATGTAACCATACCCGTCCAAGACGAAGAAAAACAGATGCCACTACATGACATCTGTTTTTTGTTTAAGCTGTAATATCTTTTTTTGTAAAGACAGAGAAGCTAATCACTAAGAAAATAATCGCATATACAGCCATGACTGATAAGGCAAACCCGATTGTTAAGTCAGGTAGAATCGTGTAGCCTTTTTCGATTCCATTCAAATCTGTTACGCTAAACCAGAAATACTTGATGAACTCGTATTTTTGAAGTAGTGCAACAAGTGTAGCAGAAGTAAATGTAATGAATAGTGTTAGACCAATCGCTAGTGAACTTGAACTGAATAATGTACCAAGCATGAAGGCGAAGAAGATACTCATCGAAATATCACCATAACTTAATAAGTAACTATATAGTGTTTGTCCAATAAGGTTGACTTCTGTTACTTTTCCATCTTGTATTGTAAGTGATGTACCAGCAGAATCAAAGAATACATAGCCTAAAAGAGCACTTAATGCAAATCCAACTGTAGTTAATAAGATTGTAAATAAGAAAGTTGTAATTAGTTTTGATAGAAGAATTTTCCAACGAGCAATCGGACGTGTTAATAACATTTTAATCGTACCTGTGCCGAATTCGAACGATACAATTCCTGCTGCAACGATGACACCGAATAATGAGATAAGAGATAGTGCGTTTACACTACTTTCAAGGAAGCTTGCTGTTGAATCAGAAGCAGGTGGTTCTACATTATTCTTTAAACGATATTCAGCAATCTTTATTTCATTTTCTAGACGTTCTTTTTCTTTTGTTGTTAGATTTTCTTCAGTGAGGAAGGTTTTATTGCCTTCAATTGTCATTTGTTGTTGTTCTTTCCAAGAAGTTGGTTCCTCATCTCCATTCACTAACTTGTCGAATGTTTTTAAACCTACTAGCATTGCAACAATAACTGCTAATGTTAAAATTAACATGACCCATGAAGATTTTTTTGACCATAATTTAACCCATTCATTTTTAATTAGTTTGAGCAATTTGTCCGCCTCCTGTCATTGCTAAGAATTGATCTTCAAGTGATTCGTGGAATGGTGCAACTTGATATACTTGTACATTGGCATCCATTAATTGTTGTAGTAGAGTCGGAACGTTTTGACGATCAATTTCTACTTTGAATAGCTGTTCATTTTGTGTGAATGTATAACCATGTGTTTGCAGACAACCTACTGCGTCACCTTCTAATTCAAGTTGATAGTAAGATGCTTCTGTTTCATTCATTTCACGAATATTTGTTAGTACACCATTTTGAATAATCGCGATTCTATCACACATTAACTCAATTTCAGACAGTAAGTGACTTGATACAATAATTGCCACTTGTTCTTGTTCCGCAATTTTACGTAAATGCTGACGTAAATCACGAATACCAGCTGGATCTAATCCATTCGTTGGCTCATCTAAAATTAAAAACTTAGGACGATGTAGTAATGCCTGTGCTAAGCCAAGGCGTTGACGCATACCAAGTGAATACGTTTTTACCTTTTCATGAATACGTTTTTCAAGTCCTACTTGATGAATCACTTCATTAATACGCTCTTTTGTAATATTTGGATGCATATTCGCGAAGTGTTGTAAGTTTTTATAACCTGACATAAATTTATACATTTCAGGGTTTTCAACAATTACACCAACATTTGAAATCGCTTCTTCAAATTCTTTTGTAATTGATTTCCCTTCAATTAGTACGTCACCAGATGTAGGTTTCATTAACCCTGTCATCATACGAATTGTGGTTGTTTTACCAGCACCATTCGGTCCTAAAAATCCTGTAATCTGTCCAGCGTAAAGAGATAAGTTGACATTTTTAATAATTTCTTTGCCTTTAATCGTTTTCGATAGTTGTTGCAATTCGACAACTGCTTTCAATGTCTTCATTCCTTTCGATATTGTTTTTTCATCCAAGAAACAGCATCTTGCTGCCATTCCTCTCGAATTGTTTCAAGCGAGTGATAGGAGATGACTTCACCATTCTTTAGTAGAAGAAGTGCATCTAAAATCGGTTCAACTTCATATAATTCATGTGTCGATAACACAATCGTTTGTGTTTCAGCATCTGTGAAGCGAATTAATCCTTTAATGAGTGAATCACGTACCATAGGATCTAGCCCAGAGAATGGTTCATCCATAAAATAATACGTGGTTTCACGCCCGAGAGTCGCGGCCATTTTTAAGCGTCCACGCTGTCCTTTTGAAAGTGTTTTAATTTTTTGTTCAATATTAATGTCTAAAAAATCAGCTACTTCGAGTGCTTTTAGGAAATTAAAATCTTCAAATTGCGTTTCATAAAATTGAAATAGTTGCACACCTGTTAAATAACTATAAAAATCATCCGTATCAGGTAAATAGGCGAAGCGACTACATGTTCGATGTGTCAATGGTTGATGATCTAATGTAATCGTGCCGTCATCAGGATTTTTAATACCAGCAAGTAGACGCAGAAGTGTAGATTTACCTGCACCATTTTCTCCAGCAATACCAATAACTTTACCAATCGGAATTTGAAAAGAGACATCGTTTAGAACGGGACGGTTGCGATGTTTATAACACACTTTCTTTACGTTAATCATGTGTATCAGCTCCTAACCGTTTAATTTCTGCCAGTACTTCTTCCTTTGTAAAACCAAATTCGTTCATATTGTGAAAAAATTGCTCGACAATGCGTCTACGTGTTTCTTGTCGAAGTAATTGAATACGTGCTTCATCCGTTGTAATGAATGTACCTTGTCCTCTTTTTGTTTCCGTTAGTCTCATCTGTTCTAACTCCTTATAAACACGCTGAACTGTATTGACATTAACACCCACTTCAAGTGCATATTCACGTACAGACAACATTTTCATACCAGGCGCCAAACGATTTTTAATGATGTCGCTGCAAATTCGTTCGACTAGTTGTGCATAGATGGGTTTTTCACGATTAAAATCATTATTCATCTTTTTAACACCTTCTCTAACGAATATGTACTGATGAATAATAGTAAAACGAATAAAATAATCCCAAAATAAATTTCACGTACATACAAAAATTCATGTATCACATCATATAAACCATCTACGAAATTGCTAGGCATAGGAATCCAAGAAGCAAGGTTGTCACCTGTATACATCAAGTTTTTATACCATGTGAATTCATAAAGCAATACGTTAAATCGCATAAATAAGATGAAGAGAATAATTGTTATAAGGTAACTAAATCGACCAATGTAGCGTTTGAAAAAGAGTAAAATGCCAAGTAATAGCGCAAAAAATGGTAGATTGAAAATAACTGACTCAAACATTTTATAACTTAAAAAGAAAATAATGGGAACAAAGGATGTAAGTGACGTGACATTCAATTGTGCAAGACAGATAAATGTGCTAATGACCATTAGTACAACTTGAACAAGAGTTACAAGTAGATAATAGATAGATTTAACAAAAAGAAGTTGCCAAAATGGTACTTCCGTATGTAGCCATAAATCTAATTGTTGGGTCTCTTTTCGAATGCTATTGGCAAACAGAAAAGGAATGAGAAATACATAAAACATCGCCGTAAAAACGAGCAATACAAGTACGAGTTCATAAAATGAAAAGATAAACACCTTTCGTGTTAAGAGCGGTAAAAACCAAATGATCAATATCGTACTTAATGTTAAAAGGTAAAATTCTTTTGTATCCCGACGCCATTCGCGTTGGAGTAATCCAAAAAAGCGAGCAAACATAAAAGGAAATCACCTCAATTTGTTCTAGTGTACTAGTAACATATTACACTAGAACATTCTATACGACAAGTACTTTTTAGCATATAATGGATAATGGAGGTTGTAATATGAAAAGGTACCATTATTTATTATTTGATTTAGATGACACATTATTTGATTTTCAATTAGCAGAGAAGGTGGCGCTCACACGTATTATGCGTGAATTAGCACCAGAAGATAATCAGCAACAATTGATTCAAACCTATAGAAAAATTAATCAGCGTCTTTGGGCACAATATGAACGCGGTGAAATTTCAAAAAATACAATTATTCATACACGTTTTACCTTAACGTTTAAAGAATTCGGGAAAGAGATTGATGGGGAGAGAGCAGCAAGACACTACCAACAATATTTAGGTGAGGGAACACAGCTACTTGACGGTGCGCTTGAAACGTTGAAGCTTTGCAAATCACTCGGTTATCGAATGTACGCTCTAACAAATGGTTTAGAAAAAACACAAAATAGCCGTTTAGATGGTTCGGGGATTCGCTCGTACTTTGATGCGATTTATATTTCAGAACAAACAGGCTCACAAAAGCCACAAACAGCATTTTTTGATTATGTTTTTGCACATTCGACAGAGATTATACCTACAGAAGCATTGATGATTGGTGATTCTTTATCTTCTGATATTCAAGGTGCGCAAAATATAGGAATTGATAGTTGTTGGTATAATGGTACGAATAAGGAGACAGCTCATCAAGCAACATACGTGGTGCATAATCAAAAAGAATTACACCAGCTACTTGCACAAGTCCCTGTAAAATAATAATGAGGTGATTTTTTAGTGAATATCAAATTAATTGCGATTGATTTAGATGGAACATTACTTGATTCACAACATGCAATTCGTCCACATACGATTTCGGTTTTACAACAAGCTGTAAAAGAGGGGATTCACGTTGTTGTTTGTACAGGGAGAGGCATTTCGCGTATTCGTCCATATGAAGCATTGATGGAATTAAAGCAACCTATTGTAGCGGCGAATGGTGCGGATGTGTATTATGAGGCAGGGCATGTAGGAGAGAAAGCTTATATCGATCTCAAAACAGCACAGCATATTTTTAAAACGATTGAGGACATTGGCATACCTTTTTGGGGTTTTACAGATGCAGGTGAATTTATTGATGGAATACCAAATGAACAAGAGATTGCGCGCTGTTTAAAAATTGGCGTACAATCTGAAGATCCCAAGCAGTTACAAGCTTTTTATGAACAAGTAAAAGGGTGGCAAGATATCGAACTAACAAGTTCTGCTTCAACGAATTATGAAATAAATCAACTAGGTGTTTCAAAAGCATATGGAATTGAAAAATTGTGTCGTCATTTACACATTTCTTTAGATGAAGTGATGTGTCTAGGTGATAGTGCAAATGATTTGGCACTTTTCCAAGTAGCAGGTTTTCCTGTCGCAATGCAAAATGCCATTTCAGATTTAAAAGAAATTGCAAAAGCAATGACCACATCGAATGACGAAGAAGGTGTTGCAAAAGCAGTTGAGTACTATGTGCTAAAAAAATAGAGAATATAACGAATAGGATGTAGTCTTTAACAAGAAGAAGGCTGCATCTTTTTATACGCAAAAATGTATAAAAAAACCGTTAATGTACACATTTATTTGTTTTTTCTAAAAATTTATGAATCGAAGGTTGTATTTATGTTAGAAGTGAAATATTATGTATATAAAAGAAAAAATGATACATATTATACGCAAAATAATACATAGTGTAGAAAAGGTGAAGGGCATGAAAATTGAATTTATCTCCAATGCATTTGAACATTTGAAAACGGCCTATTATGAAGATTTCTTTTTTCAAGATGTAGAGGTAAGGGATTTAGAAAATGATCGAGTATTATTAACTTCTGATTTTCAAGGTAAGTTTCTGCAATTAATTTGGGATGTACTAATTGAGTTTGAATCTCAAAAAACTATAAAAAAAGTAAAACAGTATGGTAAGAAGAACTTCTACTTATTTGAGCGTGTGGATAATCATATTTGTATTGAATTAAATGGTGAACGTTTTGTGGATGAAGATTATGCAATTTTCCATGAAGCATACTATGAAGCAACTAAACATTATTTACAGTTTATACGAAGAGAAAATCCGCGTGTGGCATTACAAGAAAGTTTCCAGCAATTAGCCGCAAGTTGTTCCTATTTTGAACGTCGATTTTAAGTAGTAGCCATTTTTTGAAAAAATAGTTATGATGAGTTGAAAACTATTTTTTTGGAGGCTATACATATGAACTTTATTGAACAAGCAACAACACTTTTAAATGGTGGCCCTACAATCCAACGTCAGTTTTTTTTAGAACCTCAAACTGAACTTTTAAATGACATGATCCAGCATCTAGGTGATGCCGATCCTCAAGTGCGTGATGAATTAAATTATCGTTTATTAATTGATTTAGTACAGTATCATATTTTATCAGATGAGCAAAAACAACAATTGATCGACGAGATTGTATCACAAAATCTACTATTAGGTACAGTAGGAAGTACACATGGAACTACTGTATTTCAGCGTGCGCTTTCAACTGAATGGTTACGCTTACTTCTAACAGAAGATCAAATGAAAAGTGAATTAGGAAAGAAAATTTTAGAAGATGCACTTTTATTAATGGAGCGTGAACGTGACTTGCGTGCATACACAGAAGAGGGTTTTGCTTATTCTGTTGGAAATGCTGCTTTACTCATCTATGTCCTCTTGCAAGAACGTCAGGAATATACAACGTATGCAGCACCTGTATTGATGGCGATTCAATCAAATTTTTGGAAAGAGCATGTTTTTACAGATGATGAAGAAGAACGTTTTTTATCATTAATTGAGCTATTACTAACGAACGGTATAGAAGAAGATTTACTTGTAGAATGGATTGAACAAATCTTTGATCGCTTAGAGATGATTTCTCAATATGAAGGATTTAGCGCACATTTCTTAAAAGGACGTACAGCAGTATTACAATTTATGCGTGCTTTCTATTTCACATTGAAATTCAAAAATAATTACAAAAAATTGCAGTCTACAATTTCGATATTTATTCAAAAATGGTATAAAATTTAGTTAGTTTTGTATGAAAGAGACTAGACATAATAAAATCAATACGTCTCAAATATGAATAATTAAATCAATTGTATGCGTAGAAAAACACTCTGCGGGAATAGTATGAGCTAGAACCCTACATGAACGTAGTGAAGATGCGTTTGAAACCATGCTCATATGCACTTGGTGTAGTGGAGCAAGATTTTTAATCGGATGTTGTGTTATTTTTTGATTACTTCTAGTCGTTTTTCAAAGCAAAAATTGATGTAAAAGAACAATCCCGTATGATTTCAAAAATCATGCGGGATTTTCTCTGTTGAGCACATTTTTTCTGATGCTCTTTATTTTTATTGATTTTCTTTTTAAAATATAATTCGTTTTTACTATGTTTATAGTGAAAAAAGTATTGTTTTAAAAAAGTGTTTATAAAAAAATAAGTCTTTAGAAATTAAATCTAACTATTTTGTGACAAAAAAAGTATTAAATTCCTAAAAATAGATATTAAGGTAATTTTATGATGAAATAGTATGTTTAAAAATAAGAAATAAAGGTTATAATTTGACTAGGTATGTATAATGAACAAAATAAACATTGGAGATATTGTCTTAATTTTAGAATTTATTAACATTATCTTATTGAGGTGAAATTTGTGCAATATACATTAACTAAAGATGCATCGCTGTTTTTCATTGATGACAGTCAAGTACAAGAATTCACAAACTTATTTCATGAGCATTGTCACGACTTAGAATTTGAAAAAGGTTTGCTGAATGAAAAAGACGTCATACATAATTGCCTAAATCTTTGGTTAATGATGCGACATTTATCAAAAGACGTTATGGAATCAATGGAAAAAACAATGTATTATACAGGAGATTTTTTAATTTTTGATGCAATACGAAAAAATAAATTTTTTCAACAAATTAAAAATACTCTTGTAGATGATCAAATTCGCCAATGCCAAGTTGCGAGTTGTTTAGCGAATCAGTTGAATGTCTGGCTCTACGAGAAGGTGGGATCTCTAAAGTCGCTTACATTATTCAATGATCCAAATCAACCGTATTTTTTACTTCATCGAAACGCACATTTATGGGAGAATCGTGATTTTTTAGATGAAGTCGCTATGTATACAAAACGTGTCACAAACGCTTTAGCAGATCGTGAACGATTTGGGCAAATTTTTAAACATGTATTTCAACAACTTGACCAATTTGAAGTGCAAGAAGAGAAAATTTAATCAAATCACGTGCATATAGTGCGAATAATTAAATAGAAAAATTAATCAAAAAATAGGTTCATTTTGGTGAAGGCTTGGGGGAAATCCCTTGCCTTTTTTCTTATGATTTATTATAAAATGTCATAAAAAAAGAGCTTCAGCATACGCTTAGGCTCTCTTTTGTCTTACTTTAAAATATAAATCGGATCGTAGCCATACATACGACACCAACAATGACCGTAATTGATAAACTTTTCGTCCAAATGGCAATGAGTACGGTTGGAATAAAAGCAGCTAGAATTGGCCAATTAAATGTCACGTAAGAGCCACTTGCATCAAAGAGGTTCGTCATAACGAGTGCACTCAAAATACAAACAGGGATATAAGCTAACCATCTTAAAATAATAGGTGGTAATATTACATTTTTAACGAATACAAAAGGTAGTACACGCGGCAACCACGTAACAACCGCACATCCAAGTAATAACCACATCATGGAAGACGTTATCATTTTTTCTCCGTCACCACCCCAATTGTCGCGACAACCACTGTACCGACAAGTACCGCAATATGTGTGGATGTGAAATGTAAAAGGAAATAAATGATTACAGCCATATAGCTAATCAATTGTAAATAATGCATGATTTTTGTATGGTTTGCAGCGGTGATAGATAGTACAAGTAAAGCAACAAACATAGCAGTGAGTGCAAAATCTAAGCCGAGCTTTTCAGGATTCGGAATCCATTTTCCGATTAAGGCACCAACAACGGAAGCTGCAATCCATGCAAGATAGGCCGTTATATTTTGTCCGTCCATCCATCTCGGTCCAAGTGCTCCAGTTTGCGCTCTTTTTGTAACAGCTACTCCAAATGTTTCATCAGTTAAAAGAGAACCAAAGCCTATATTGCGTAGTAGACTTTGGCTCGTAAAGCTAGGAGCAATCGTTAGCGACATTAGTAGATGGCGTAAATTCACAATGAATGTCGTTAAAATAATAATTGAAGCAGGCGTTCCGGCAAGATATAGTCCACAAAAAATAAACTGGGCTGCACCTGCATAAACAAGAATCGACAGTAATGTGATTTCAAGTGTATTTAAATTTGAAGCGATTCCTACAACACCGAATGCAATCCCAATACTTATATAGCCGAATAGAGTAGGAAGACTATCTTTTACGCCTTTTATAAAGTGGTCTTCTTCTTGTTCACCAATCCTATCTGTTTTAAGCATATCCTAACTCCTTTCGCATGAATTATAATAATTCGGCACGCAATTGTTCAGGTGTTTTAGGTGAGATAGCACTGAACGGTACATCAAATACAGAAAGCGCACCGACATGACCTTTTTGAGATAGGCGATATGCTGCACGAGCATATGCAACTAATACGCTTGATGTAAAGTAAGGGTTACTCTCCAACTTAAGTGAAAACTCAAGAATTTGTTTATGACCAGCATCTGATTGACCAGAACGAATGACAAAACCGCCATGTGGCATGCCCGTATGATTCGTATTAAATTCATCTTCTGAGATAATATGAACTGTTGTATCGTAGTCTGCAAAATAGTTTGGCATCGTTACAATTTCTTCAGTAATCTTCGCCGCATCAGCACCTTTTTCTAATACGATATAGCATACACGTGTATGCTTTTCACGTGTTGATAGTGCAGGTGCATCACCGTTACGTACTTTTTCTACTGCTTCTGGAACAGGTAATGTGTATTGAACAGCATTTTTAACACCGATAATACGACGTACCGCATCGGAGTGACCTTGACTTAAGCCATCCCCCCAAAATGTATATGTATCCCCCTTCGGTAAAACAGCTTCTCCGAGTACACGATTTAGCGAGAATAAACCTGGGTCCCAACCTACTGAGATAATAGAAGTCGTATTTGATTTTTGATTTATAGCATCTACTGCTTCAAAGAATTCAGGGATTTTTGCATGTGTGTCAAAACTATCAATCGTATTAAACCACTGCGCAAAGTGAGGAACTTGCTCTGGAAGATCTGTAGCAGAACCGCCACAAATAATCATCGTATCAATTTTGCCGATGAATTTTTCTGCATCATCTACGTGATGAATCGCTGCGTTCGATTGGATTTTTACCGTTGCAGGATCGCGACGTGTGAATACGGCCACTAATTCCATGTCTTCATTTTGTGCAATGGCACCTTCTACACCACGACCTAAATTACCGTATCCAACAATCCCAATTTTAATTGTCATACAAAACAGCTCCTTCTAAAAAATACAGTTTCTATACAGTCTAATCTTAATTTGTAAAATTCACAATATTTTATTTAGAATTATAATTTATTTTTTTCAGAATAATCAAAAGGTAAAATATCAAAAAAATTATAAAAAAGCATATTTTTATTATATAATATTTGTTATAAACAAATGATTAAAGAGGTGTATAAATGAAATTAAATTATCAAAAAATAAGTATTGCGTTCATCGCTTTCTTATTGATAGTTAGCGGAGCCTTAAGTGTGAATAATTATTCAGCACAAGCAGCATAAGGAGACTCTGTTAAACTAGGTACAGTTGTTAAAAGAACGCTAGATGCAGATGGAATGGATTATTTCCAATTCACATCTACAAAAAAGCAAACAATGAAATTGTCTTTTAAAGATGCAGGTAAAAAAGCAATTGGTTTAGCTGTAGTGAAAGGATTAACAGCAAAACAAATTGAACAGTTAGAGCAAGAAACGATGTCAGATGCAGAATTTGAAAAATTATTAGATGAAGTAAAAGTGGTCGCTTTAATTGACAATATGAAGGGCGAAGACTCAATCGGTCAACACACAGCATATGTAGGTTTACAAAAAGGTACATATTTCGTTATGGCAATTGGTGAAGCTGCGGAAGTGAAAAAATATGGTAATGCATATAGCGTATCTTTAGCAAAATCAACAAAAAAATACGTTGAATATGAATCAAATGATACACGTGCAAAAGCAACAGCAATGCAGCGTAGCAAAGTGTACGAAGGGTCACTTGCATTCTTATTTGACGATGTCGATTATTATAAAGTGCAAGTGCCAACAACAGGTAAATTGGTATTGAAAGCATCAACAAAAAAACGTGCAGACTTTTCAATGAATATTTACGATGCGAAGAAAAAGAAATTAAAAAAGACAACAACGAAGTCAGGTAATCATTACGTGACAACAGCATCTGTTAAAAAAGATACGTATTATGTACGTGTTAGCGGAGATGCCTATGATGAATTTTTATTACATTATCAATTAAAAGCATATGTGAAAACAGCAACACCAAAAGCAAGTGTCGTGAATAAAAAGGGTACAAAAAACGACCGCATAAAAGTGACAGGTGTGAAAAAAGGTGATACAGTCATCATTTATGCAGATGCTAAAAAGAAAAAAGTAATCGCGCAGAAGAAAGCAACTTCTTCAACGGTAACTTTTAAAACAACAAAGTTGTCAGATCGCGGTGGTAAAGTATATGTGACAGCTAAGAATAATATACTTTATACAAGTTCGACAAAATCTGTAACATACAAAAAAGTAAAATAATAAACAAAAAGGACTTCAACCGATTTTATGGCTTGAAGTCCTTTTTATATAGGATGACCGAATTATTCTGATTTTTCTTCTTGGAACCAAAGAGCGTCTTGATCATCAATATCACCATTATAATTAATAAATACTTCTTCACCTTGTTTAATATCTTTATAAGCAAAGAAATCGAATGTATGATTATCAAAATTAATTTCGTAGTCTGCATTCGGAGTATAACTATGATTGAATAACATGCCATATCCAAGTAGGATTGCTGAACGTCCAATGCCATATTCGAATGCATAGTCTGCTAACAATGTTTTTTCAATGTGTTCATGTTCTTCATTCGGATAAGCAATTACAGGTGCTTGATGAAAAAGTGTTCCTTTTTTTATATCGACACTTGCGAAAACACCACGGTTAAATTCTCCATCACTGATGGGAGATACTTTTACTTCAATCATTTTTTTCCCCTATTCACGTCAAAATTTTTCTCTTTAACTATAACACTCTTTTAACTCTATGTTAATGGGCAGAATTTACAAACAATTCATATCATCTTAATTGAATGTCATATAAAAGACCTATATAATAGAAGTAAGTAACAAGCACAAGTCTCAGTTATGGACAGAGATTTAGAAGGAGGATACGCGATGATTTTATTTATCATGATATTACTCATCTCTTTAATTACGATGAAATGTATTCGTCTTTATCACGAACATCCTATGACGTATGAACAATTACTGAGAAAAGGACTTGTGATGGAACTACTATTCATGGAGAATCGAGCAGTTGATGTTTATGAGAGGGGATTACGCGAGCTGGATTTAACAGTAGACGAAGAAAATAATGTGCATTATTTAGTTGGCATGATCCAACAAAAATATCATAAGCAGTCAAAGCAAGCTGTAGCGCATTTTGAAGAAGTTTTTAAAAAGGAACCAGAATATTTAGCATACCGCAAAGAATATCAGCATATTTTAGACGCATATGAATCATCTAATCGAGAAGAATTACCGCATATTGCAAAAATGCTCAAAAAACAAAGTCAGCACGATCACCGATTTTTAAAATTAAAATACCCAGAATAGAGGTACAGCCATGTTTGAACAGTCAAACAAATAAGGTAGTGATTTATGCAATCCAAACATAAATCACTACCTTTATTTGTGTTTAACCTAAACGAACAAAACGATACCGATCTTTAATGAAGCGCTTAAAATAAATGCCCAATGACTCTGCATCTAAAAATTCCTTCACAATTCGTTCAGGGACACCATAGTATTCGAAAACACCATCTTTTAAAAACTCAACACGTAAAATCATAGCGCTCGCGTTATAGCCAATCGCCTGAATTTTTGAAGAACGAACTTGTTGCATAATCATGAGTCATCACTCCAATCGTAGTAGGTGAAAACGGTTTCATTTAGTGAATTTAATATACTATTAAACGAAAAGAATGTCAACGAAATGAAGCGAAAAAAAGAAAATACGAGTGAATCAATGCCAATAAATGAATATGTTAATGTAATAAATAAATGTATAAAAAGAGTGCTCTACATGCAACGTAGCAGAACACTCCTTTCTTATAAGTCGCTTATTTTAATACACGATCTCTTGCAATGACCGCTTGTACCGCTTCGTAAATTGTACTAGCGAAATGATTGTTTTGAAGTGATGTCACACCTTGAATCGTTGTACCGCCCGGTGAGCAAACTTGATCGACAAGCGCCCATGGGTGTTCATTCGACTGAAGAACCATTTCAGCACTACCGAGTACAGCACTTGCAGCAATTTGGAGAGCAGTTCCTTTATCCATACCTTCCATCACAGCAGCACGTGCTAATGAATCGATATATAAATACGTGAACGCTGGAGAAGCGCCAGCAATTGCAGAGAACACATCGAACTGTTCTTCTGGAATTTCGATAACAGAGCCAACTGCTTCAAACATCGCTCGAACAGCTTGTTTCATGTCGTTTGTTAATTCGGGTGCACTCGCAAATCCTGTTGTAGAAGCGCCGACAATCGCATTAATGTTCGGCATGATACGACAGACAAGTTGGTGATTTAATCCTTGTTGTAATTGTGCGATGGTTTTACCAGCAGCCATCGATACAACAACTTGATGTGGCTTTAATTGTCCCACAAGCTGTGCATAAACAACATCTAACTGCTGTGGTTGTACACCTAAAACAATCACATCTGCATCAAGTAATTCTTCTACAGAATGACATCCTACAATGCCATACTCTTTTTCAAAACGTGTTACTTTTTCCTGTGAGCGATTATATGCTAAAATTGTTTTTGCATCATAATTTTCAGCGGCAAGCATCCCTTTAATAATCGCTTGCGCCATATTTCCTAATCCAATCCATCCATACATCATGTATAAAACTCCTTTCAAACTAGAAGTTAATTATAGGGTGTATCGTACGGAAAGAAAAGGATTGTGCTACATAAATATGAATGTTGTATATTATGTGAATTTCAATAGAAATGGTATGTAAATAGTTAGAAGTTTGGTATGATAGAATTATTGCAATTTGTATAACATTATACGATTCGTACTTATTTTCTAGCTTATTGCTATGTAAAGGAATGAAAAATCAACCAATGCAAAGTGAAAAAAATCTAGAGCAAGAAACAACTGTCGAAATCTTTCAGGGAAGCAAGTCACAGTTATTAGCTCAAACCGTTAAAACAGGTATTATTAAGTCGAACTTAATTCCGATGTTCGCTGGTTTGACATTAGCGCTATACAAGTATGAATTAAATCCAGTTGATTTAATTATGAATATTGTTGCGGCAACAGTTGGTTCAGCAGCTGTTATCGCGTCAGCAGGTGCATTTAACAATGCATATGATCGTGATATTGACCGCTTAATGGAACGGACGAAGAAGCGTCCAACTGTTACAGGTGAAATTTCTGTGAAAACGACGCTTATTTTAGCAACTGTATTAGCTATTTTTGGTGTAGGTGTGTTGTATGTTGCTACGCCAATGGCAGCATTACTTGGATTCACAGGTCTATTCCTATACACAGTTCCTTACACAATGTGGACGAAGCGCCATACAGTTTATAATACGGAAGTTGGAAGTTTATCAGGTGCGATGCCACCGTTGATTGGATGGGCAGCCATCAATCCAAATATTTTAAACCCAGCTATTTTAAGTTTATTTGTCATTACACTGATTTGGCAGATGCCACACTTCTATGCAATCGCAATTCGTAAAATGGACGACTACAAGGCAGCGAGTGTTCCGATGTTACCAGCAGCGAAAGGTATGCGTCGTACATACATTACAACAAATGTTTACCTCGTTCTACTCATCATTAGCTGTATTCCACTTGGTACATTGAGCTATGGATTAATGTCAGTTGCCATTTTACTAAGTATTGCTTGGCTCATTATGAATGTTTATGGCTACCACAAAAAAGATCCAAAGAAATGGGCGACATTATTATTTGTCTACTCATTAATCCATATGACTGTATTATTCTCGACAGTTATTATTTATTCGTTAGTCGGTTTATACTTCAATTTACATTAAAATTTTTAAACACAATCAAAAAGACTTTGGAAAGTTTAGGCTTTCTAAAGTCTTTTTATATGATTTTAAATTTATGAGAGATCGGGTCGACTAATAAAGATTGGAATAATATCAAAATGAATATGCTCAATTTGATAATGATTTAAGACGAAATTCGTAATGTCATCAATAATTTGATTCAGATGATGTTCATTCCCTTGAATTACTAATTCGCATTTTACACCGAAAAGTTGTGGTGTAATTGCCCAAGCTTGTAACTTTTCCACCTGTTTGACAGATTCAAAAGAGTGTAAATCTTGACTTAACTGAACGAGGTCTAGACTGTTTGACGCACCATAAGAGAGATAGATGCTGCCTGTTTTAATTAATGACCAGCCATTTTTGAAAAGGTAAATAGCGATGATACAAGTAGCTAACTGGTCAATTAATAAAGTAGTGGTCACATCATAGGCGATATTGGCTGTAAATACAGCTAGAATTGGTAAAAAGAATAGTAACGCGCGTTTGATGAATTGTTTTCTCGTTTGTATGTGCGTTGCACGCTTATGCAGTTGAATAAAAGCATATAAAACAAAGAGAGCGCTCATAGTAGTTAATGTATATACTGCATTAGGATCAAGTGGTAATGTAGGTTCTTGTAGCATGAACCACAGCATGTAGACGCCACCAATCAGCCATAAAAAACCAGTGAATAGAGGGAATAGAATGTGTAAATTGGGTGATGTTTGTTGTTGTTTTTTACTATGCTGTCGTTTTATAGGGCGTTGAGCTGAACGCTCTAAGTAGCATATACAAGCACATGAGGCAAAGAGAAGGGATAGTGCTAATTGTGATGAACTATGCGAACGACTAAAACTAAAAAGTTCGATAAAAGCAGCTGTCATAAAAATAAGCATAGCCGTCTTGAGATAGGGATTCATACGTGGGTTTTTCGTTTGAATAATTGAGCCGAGCATATCGTTCACTCCTGACTTTCTTCGGTAGGTGATTGTTTACGACAAACGATATATACTAATAATGTCAGTAAAACAATCGGAATGACATAAATTTGTGCAATGATTAATTTTGAGGAGAAGTTATGGTACATACTAGAAGTTGGTAGAAAGAGGGCAATACACAATCCGCCCATGTACATAAAAAAGGCTAATTTGAATGCATTCATTTTCGTAACACCTCATTTCAGACTATTAACATACTACCCAAGTTTTATAGAAAATAATCGACTGATTAGCGGAAAAGGAGCAAATAGATAATGTATGATTTACATATTATAGGCGATCAAATTGTACGAGAACTTGGACAACTCATTCAAGAGCAGATTATCGTAACGAATCAACAAGGGATGATTAAAGCGAGCACAGAGCCAGAGAGAGTGGGTTCTTTTCACGAAGGTTCACTTCTTGCGATGCGTAAAAAACAAATTTTGCATATGAAGCAATCTGAAGTAGAGAAACTACAAGGGGTTCGCCCAGGCATGGTGTTTCCAATTATTATTCAAAATGAGCCAATTGGCGTTATTGGGGTAACGGGCGATCCAAAGCATATCTCACAATATGGAATGCTCGTAAAACGTTTAGCTGAAATGCTGATTTCTGATTTTATTCATCAACGCGACCATGTTCAAAAAGAACAGTTTTTAGCTCAATTATTACAAGGGATGAGCGAGAAAGAGGTGCGACGTGGTGCAAAAGAGTTGAAAATGGAAGCAGCGCAACTATATCGCATTGTTATAGTAGAGGATGTATTACGTGAGTGGATGCATGAACACGTAAAAAAAGAATTATTTACAGCTATTCATCAAGGGCAGTATGCAATATTATTGCCGGCTAATCAAGAAGTAGCGTTTTTATATGATTGGCAACAAAAAGTAGGAATCGGTGGTACATATTTATTAGAGCAAATTAAGCTTTCTTATGAAGAAGCAAAAACAGCATTACTCTATTGCTCAAAAGAAAGACTTGTGGTTCAAGAGAGTGAACTAACGATGGAATTGATTGTTGCAGACATTACGAGAGAGCGTGCGATGAAGTTTGTATCGCGCGTATGTGGTTCACTTGTAAAAGATTCAATGTTATTTGAACATATGTATTTGAGAATTATGACGGATTGGACATTGAATGAACTAGCAAGTTACCTTCACATTCATCGCAATACATTAAATTACCGCTTAATGAAAATTGAAGAAAAATTAGGGTATAAATTAACAGATGTAAAGGGAAGAGCAAATTTATATATGAGTTGCTTACTCATTGAAAAGTTCCAATTATATGATTTTGTGCAAATGCACAAATAAACATAAAAAGATTTGGATAACAGAACGATACACGAAAACTGCGCAAAACTCTATAATAAGAAGAAGGGGGGATTCGAAATGAATGCACAGTTTTTAAATGAATTGACAGAATTATTAGGAAAAGAGAATATGAAAACAACACAAGCACAACTACTTGCGTATTCGTATGATGCGACAGCGAACTTTCAAGCTTTACCAGACGTAGTAGTTAGCCCGCGACATACAGAGGATGTTGTGGCAATCGTGAAGTTATGTGACCGTTATGAAGTGCCGATTGTACCAAGAGGTTCAGGAACGAATTTAGCAGCGGGTACATGTCCGACACAGGGCGGTCTTGTGATGTTATTTAATCATATGAATCAAATTTTAGAGTTAGATGCGGATAATTTAACACTAACCGTTCAACCAGGTGTGATTACACAAACCATTCATGAATATGTGGAATCAAAGGGATTATTCTATCCACCAGATCCAAGCTCGATGAAGATTTCTACAATCGGTGGGAATGTGAATGAAAACTCAGGTGGTCTACGCGGTTTAAAATACGGTGTGACAAAAGATTATGTACTTGGCTTAACCGTTGTTTTACCAAGTGGTGAAGTTTTAACATGTGGTGGTAAGTTAGCAAAAGATGTGGCAGGTTACGATTTAAAAGCGATGCTTGTTGGTTCAGAAGGTACGCTAGGGATTATTACAGAAATTGTTTTAAAATTGATTCCAAAACCCGTCGCACAAAAAACAGCGATTGCGCATTTTGATTCATTAGATGCAGCAGCCGAAACGGTATCACAGATTATTGCTGCGAAAATTATTCCAGCAACACTCGAATTTTTAGATAATGGTACGATTCAAGCGGTAGAGGAGTTTATGCATTTAGGTCTACCACTTGATTTACAAGCCTTTTTACTAATGGAACAAGACGGTGAAGAAGCACAAGTAGAACGTGATGTAGCACAGATGATTGAGATTGCAAAAGAGAATGGTGCAATCTTTACAGCAGTTGCGGAAAGTGAAGCAGAGGCGATGAAGTTAAAAACAGGACGACGCGTGGCATTATCAGCACTTGCAAGAAAACGTCCGACAACGATTTTAGAAGATGCGACAGTTCCGCGTTCAGAGCTTGCGACAATGGTTCGTGCAATTGAACAAATCGCACGTGATTATCGCGTTCAAATTTCAACATTTGGTCATGCGGGTGATGGTAATTTACACCCAACTTGTTTAACAGATGTACGTGACGCGGAAGAAATGGAACGCGTGGAACAAGCTTTTGAAGCCATTTTCGATGCATCTCTTAAATTAGGCGGTACACTAACAGGTGAGCATGGTGTAGGCGAGATGAAATCACCTTACTTAGCTTGGCGACTAGGAGAGGAAGGCATGTTTGTTATGCGTGCCATCAAACAGTCTATTGATCCAAAGAATATTATGAACCCGAATAAAATCTTTGCAAAATCACAAAAATTAAGAGTGGTGATTCATCATGGTGAATAATGCTGAGTTAATGCAAAAAGCATTTGAAAAAACAGTTGATGAAGATTTATTACTCGATTGTATGCGCTGTGGCTTCTGTTTACCAGCTTGCCCGACTTATATACACACGAATGCAGAAGAAGCACATTCACCAAGAGGACGTATTGCCTTAATGAAAGCAGTGCGTGATGGAAAAGTGGTATGGGATGCAAGTATTGAAGAATCATTCAACATGTGTTTAGGATGTCGAGCATGTGAACCAGCTTGTCCAGCAGGCGTACAATATGGTCCGTTAATTGAACAAACACGCCATGCGATTCAGCTTGGTAAAACACGTAAGCCACTTGAAAAAGCTGTACGTGGTGCAACATTCGACGGGTTATTTGCGAATCAAAAAGCGATGACAGGAGCGGTTAATTTAGTCCGCTTTTATCAAAAGTCAGGTTTGCAAAAAGTAACGCGAAAAATCGGCTTCCTAAATTTATTCCCACCGTTTATGAAAGAGATGGAAGGTGTATTACCAGAACCAGCGAAGAAGTCGTTGCCAGCACTTCCACAGTTACCGAAGAAGCAAATCCATGTATCTTTCTTCTCAGGTTGTTTGATGGATACTTTATTTTTAGAGACGAATCGTAAAACGATTGCCTTACTTGAGATGCTTGGTGCAAAGGTAACGATTCCAAAACAGCAACAGTGCTGTGGTGCGCTACATGGACATAGTGGTGAGATGGATAAAGCAAAGCGTAATGCACGTGCCAATTTAGATGTTTTTACAGATGATTCCGTTGATTATATCGTGAATAATGCAGGTGGCTGTGGCGCATTCTTAGCAGAATATGACCATCATTTAGCACATGATCCCGTATATGAGAAACGTGCGAAAACCTTTACAGAGAAGCAAATTGATGTATCCAGTTTACTTGTAAAATTAGGACTACCTGAATTCTTACAAACACTTCAGCCAACAGCACGTAAAAAGATTACGTATCAAGATTCATGTCACTTACGCAATGTAAATGGTGTAAGTGAAGAACCACGTCAGATTCTAAAGAGTATGACTGGATTTGAATATGAAGAACTAGTTGGTGCAAATACATGTTGTGGCTCAGCAGGTATTTATAATATCTTACAACCAGAGATGGCCGATGCGATTTTAGAAACGAAGATGCAACATGTACAAGATATCAATCCAGATATTGTTGTTACAGCGAACCCAGGTTGCTTAATGCAAATGCAAAAAGGGATTCAGGCAACTTGTTCACATCACGGTGATCAAACAGCGACACATATTGCCGATCTAGTATTTGATTATATTGTAGAAAATACATCTGTCTAACATGAAAAGGAGTATCACAATCGTGATGCTTCTTTTTTATACATCTGACGGAAAGAGGGAATTACGTTATAATATAGAAAAAGGAGGGAATCTGATGTATGATGTGAAAAAGATGAAGCAATTTGATGTTCCTTTTACACCGATGGAACGATTATATACACGTTTAACCTTGCTTATTTGGGGTGTTTTAGTCATCTATATTGCGATGGTTTGGCAAAAAATTCCAATCGAGATTCCACTACATTATAATGCGCTAGGTGAACTCGATTCGACAGGTTCTAAATGGACGATGTTGACGATACCGATTGTTACATACTGCTTCTGGTCGTTAATGAATTTTATGATGAAACATCCAGAGTGGGGGAATTATCCTGCACGATTAAATGAACAGAATGCAGAAGCTTTTTATACACATAATCGTAAACTAATCGTTGTGTTACGAAATGGAGGCAGTCTATTTTTTGCTTTCGTGTTAGCTGAGATGGTGTTTGTATCACTTGGTATAATGGCATCACAAGGCATTACAACATATGCCACTTTACTCAGTATTTTTGTTATTTTACCGCTCGCAATTGGCGTCGTACAAAGTCGTAAGATTCAATAGGAGGATGAAGGATGGGACTAGTGACATATTTGGGAAGTAATGTACCGTTAGAGGAACTACAAAAAATGACGCAAGGAGCAATTCATTTTACAGAACAGACATCTGACCGTTTAGCGCGAACAACTGTCCAACATCATCATTTGCAAACGCACTATGTATACGAAATTGAATTAAATGGTCAATTAGATGATTTAAATCCACAATCAAAAATCGAGACACCTGTTCATTATGAACAAGCAAGAATCGCCTTACAGCAACTTCATACAGCTTTGAAAAAAGTCATTCCAACAGGTGATATAGCTGAAGTCTATATTTGTTGGTTTGGTGATGAGGAAGAAGATGCGCTAGGAGAAGTAACACTCTCTTTACAAGAAGATGATTTACCAGAAGTGCATACAGAAGAACGCTATTTGATTCGTTTTACAGCGTAAAATAAAAAAACTCATCCGATTTTACAAAAGTCGGATGAGCTTTTTTCATTACTCATTATTTTTTATCATCTGTTCCATCAACCAATTATACGTATCACAAATCCACTGTTTTTCAGCAAGGGGTAGCATGATTTTTTGTTCTTCATATGCACGCTGAATCCATTTTTTTGCTGCTTCCATTTGACCAAGTTCAAATAGTGTACATGCATAATAGGCGAGCCCTTCTTGAAAACGAGCCGTATTAAATGGATGAACACCATTCCAATTGCGTTCCGTCTCAAAAAAATGAAAAGCTTCACAGGCTTCTTGAAAACGTCCTAATTTATAAAGTGCTTTCCCTGTCTCCACTTCAATATATGGTAAAGTTTCAAAAGCTTCATCGAATTCTTTCATTATACGTGCATGTTCCAATACTTTTAAAGGCTTACTGTCATATGTGTTGTAATAAAATAAGTAAAATACATGTAAATAGTACTGTGTATTTGGATGTGTATCAAATGCCGTATATTTTTCTAATCGTTCACGATACATTTCCACTTTCTCGGGTTGCTGTAAAATCATGGCTGCATAAGCTGCCATCCGAATAATATGCGCATAAAAGTGAAATATTTTCTCTTCGTGACATGTTTTAAGCAAGTGTTGTAAAACTTGATCGGCTTCATCCAAACGATTCGTTGCATAACAAAATGATGCCATATGGTACGATACGTCAATTCGTGTAATCGGATCAATCGTATAGTAAGGTGATTGAACTAATTTATAAGCAACTTGAATCGTTTCATACGCCTGTTCAAATTGTAACTGATTAAAATAGAAAATCGCTTGTAATGTATAGGTCGTAGCGAGTTCTTTATATAGGGCGAGTTCTTTGAAAAAGACAACCGCTTTTTTGGCTTCTTCAATCCCTTGTTCGAACGCCTCTAGTGGCGGAAATACTTTTAAATAATATAAGTAAATTTGAGCTGCTTCATAATTTGCTGGTAGCTCAGGAATAATCGGTTCAACTAAATTTTTTACTTGAATGGCTTGAGATACATCGAGCCATTTTTTATTTTGAACAATTTGATGAAGGTCATCAATGATTTTTCTTAGTTCAGTAAGTGGGAATGGGTCAGTCAGTACACTCACTTCTACGTGTAACTGATTTGCAATGTATTGTAAGTTTTCAATAGATGGCTTCGCTTTATCGTTTTCAATTAAACTAAGCATCCCTTTGGTCATTTGTTCACCTGCAATATCAACGAGTGTCATCTTTTTTGATTTACGTAAAGAGCGTATTCGCTGTCCTAAAGTTTTCATTTCAACACCTCTTGTTTAATTATATTAAACTTTTAACTTGTGGGCAAGTAACTCATCCGTTATAATAAGTTTAATTAAATTAAACTTTATAGGAGGGCTAGAGATGACTTCTGAACAGTCTTTACGAAAAGCAAGTTATCACATAGGTATTTTTGCAGTTAGTAAATTTGTTTCGGTTATGGGAGCAAATATCGTCGCGTTCGGGATTTCGTTATATATTTTAAAATTAACCGGTTCAGCAACTAGTTTTTCAATTAATATTCTTTGTTCGATTGTGCCACGTGTTCTCTTTTCGCCACTTATCGGCTATATGGCAGACCGTTATAATAAAAAGGTATTAGTTATTAGTTCGCAAATTTTAACCGTTGTAACGGTTGCGATACTGTTGCTTTACGCGAATTGGCAAGGAATGTCCATCATGGCGATATATATCATGATGGTGTTTTATACTATTTTCACATCGTGTAGTGGAATTACATTAACCGCTTCAATTGGACAATTAGTCGACCAAGACCGCATCCAAAAGGTCATGAGCTTGAATCAATTATCTATGTCACTTGCTGCAATTGGCGCACCGATGATTGGTGGTATTTTGTATGGTTTTGTATCGATTGAAGTATTTTTAATCATTCAAATCATCGCGTTTAGTATAAGTACATTGTTAGATGCAACGATGAATTTTAATCTTTATAAAACAGAAAAAAACCATGCACAAAAGTCAGAGCCTTTTCTAAAGAGTATGAAATCTGCCTATCACTATATTAAAAATCGAAAGACACTTAAAACAATTATTACACTCGCACTTTGTTTGAATCTTTTTTTCTCCGCATTTGCAGTTGGTATTTCGTATGTTTTAGTGGAAGTCGTGCAGTTTAAGTCACTTCATGTCGGATGGATTGAATCGATTGGCGCAGTGGGGATGTTACTCGCTTCCATCTATTTAACAGCACGTAAAAATTTAAAAAATCCGATTTTATTCTCAAAAAGAGCGCTTTTAATACTCAGCACGATGTTTTTCTTATTTGCATTACCACTTATTCTTTTTGAATTAACATATATACAACTATTTATTTATTACGGAATTACATCATTTTTAATGACGATGACAGAAGTATGTACGAATGTCCCAATTGGTGTGATTTTACAAAAAAGTATAGAAGAATCTTATAGGGGGCGTGTGTTTGCTTTATTTGAAACACTTGCTATGGGGATGATGCCTTTTGGCATTTTAATATACGGGTTTTTATATGATTATTTCGGTGCGCCATCTGTTTTAATTGGAACTGGTATTATTGTGATTTCTCTCACGCTATATTTGTTGCGTAATTCTGTTTTAAAGCAGATGAAAGAGGAGCAATTAAATGAAAATTCACAAGAAGATAAGTTTGCAGAAGCATAAATAAGGAATAGAAAAAGGATAAACCCATGTGAGCGGGTTTATCCTTTTTATTATGTGAGTGGAGCAATAATCTTTTTCATCGAAACCACTTCGATTGGTACACCTTCATCTGTCATAACGGTTTCTTGATCGTAGATTGAATAACCTTTTGATTGATAAAGCTGAAGATTACGTAACACGCTGACACGTACACGACAATAAATCGTATTTAGATTAGCAGTACGTGCAATTTGTTCTAACTCATTAATCAATTGTTTAGCAATCCCTAAACCTTGCATTGTAGGTAATACAGACATTCGGAAGAACTGAAGTCCGTTATCGTGAATTTTATAACGAACACATGCAATTGGTTGTCCAGCAATCGTTCCTACAAGTGCTTCTTGCCCGTTTAAAAGTGCTTCTTTTATAGACGAAACCGTCTCAGATAAAGCGCTAGAAGGTGCAGCATCATGTGCATATTCCTCGTACGCTTTCATCATAATTTTATGGATGACTTTTGCATTTGTTGATTTTTCAATTTGAATATTCATATAAGTGCCTCCTGACATCCTTCTCATTATAATGTATAGTCATGCGGAAATGGAAGAGTATGTGAATGAGAAATAAAAATACTCATTTGTCTATACTAACTTTTTGTGTTATTTATGATTGAAAAGTGTATTATTTAATAAAGAAAATAAGAGAATATGAATTTAAAGAAGGTGAAAAGTAGAATGAGACATCGGAAAATAGTAATTTTAATGATTATGTCTCTTTGTTTATTGGGATGTCAATCAATAAAAAATACGCCAAAAACAGAAACTATTCGTTACACAGAAAACCAAAAATCACGTTTAGCGACTGTGATTTTTCAAGAATTCGCTTCTAAAAATGGTCTTCTTTCTACCAATTTAACGAATCGAAAAAATGAGTATTTAGCAGAGTCGATGGGGCTTCTTATGCTCTATTTCATTCAAACGAATGACAAAACAAACTATATGAAAAGTTTTCAAGCAGTGAAACAATCGTTAATTCTTCCAAATCACCTCATCTCATGGGAAATCAAAGAAGGTAAACGCTCTGATACAAATGCATTAATCGATGATCTACGTTTGGTTAAGGCATTAGATTTAGGGGCTAGAAAATGGGGAAACAAAGAAGTAAAGCAATTACTTTCTAAAACGATTGATGCCAATAAAGCATACACCATGTATGAAGATTATTTTGTTGATTTTGGTAGTGAGCAATCTGAAAACCGTGCAAAGGAAATTACATTAAGTTACGCTGCACCAAGTTATTATAAGCGTATGCAATTAACACCTGAAATTTTAGAAAAAAATATTGAGGTCATTCAAAATGCACCACAAGATGCCAATGGACTTTACGCTAAAAAATTTGATATCCAAACGAAAACCTATCAATTTGATGACACAGTGCATATGATTGATCAATTATTAACAGCGCGAAATGTGCAAGAAATTAAATCGACATCTAAATTTCATCAGCTATTAAAAGAAAAGATGAAAAAAGATGGTAAATTATATGGTCAATATAATCGAAAAACATTACAACCTGTTGTACGTTATGAATCCCCTGCAGTTTATAGCTATGCTATCTTTTATAGTCAAGCTGTTAAAGACAAAACACTTGAAAAAGCAATCAATAAGCGCATGAATCAGTTGAAAAATCACCATAAAAATACGCAATACTACGGCTCTTATATTGCAAAAAATGGTGAAACACATATTTTTGATAATTTACTACCTTTACTAACGAAAGGAAGGTGGGTACGATGACAAGACATCAAAAAACAGCAAGCCTTCTCACTATTATTTTACTTCTATTAGTGCAACTACCACTGTATATGGTGTATTTAAAGGGCAGTCAAGGTATTTTACTCGCTTTATTTTTACTATTATTAGTGGCAGTCTCTCTTTATTACGGAGCGGTTTTAGGTCTGCTTTTAAGTCTCATTTATTTATTTATTATCGGAACGTTTATTTTTTATCTCCAATTAACACAGCAAGATGTTCTATCATCACCACTTGATTTACAATTAAATGAATTTTTTATTTATGGCATTGCGATTCTAATTTTAGTTTTAATTGCAGGTAGAATACGAGAATTAGTTATTGAAAGTGCTAATCAAATTAATATGTTAAAAGGAAATGTAGAAAAATATGTAGCTACTGATACAACAAGTGGATTTGATAATCGCGTTCGTTTAGAAAAAGCGATAGTAGAAGAAGCAAAGCGTTCTGATCGTAGCGATAAACCCTTTGTTTTTTTAATAATTGAAATACAAAATTTCAAGAAATTTAAAAAATTATATGGCGAGAAAGAAGCACAATATCTCGTATCACAATTAGCAGAGCGTATTAATGGTGTAATGAGGATGACAGATCGTAAGTATCGTTTTGATGAGGATAATTTTGCACTTATCTTACCTGAAACATCTGGTACTTACATTCATATTATTTATGAAAAACTTTCAGAAAAATTAAAAGAGCATCAACTTTTATCGGGAAATCTCATTACGTTAAGTTTCAAAGTAGGCCACTACACATATAATCCACGAACCGAAGTGAGTTTTGATGAAATGGTTGAAGTGGCTAAAAGTGAGTCCTTAATTAATGAAATTTAAAATGATAATTCTTTTCTTGACAGGTTTGCTTATAATAAGTTGTTTTCCCGAGACAATAAAAGCGCAAAGTCAAAAAAAGCCTACTATTCTAATTTTATATGATATTTCTTCTCCTGTTGAACAAACAACGATACATCGTGTAGATGCATTACTGTCATCTTACGGTGAAACAATTGTAGAATCTAGAGCTAGTGCTACAGAAAAACAAATTAAACAAGCATCAACGGTTATATATATTGGTATGAATCAAGTAGAGATTCCAAAGAAACAGCGTGAATGGATAAATAGTTTTTCACATCAAAAATTATTTATTGGATATAATGCAAATCAATTTAATGAATTTAATCAATTAAAATTTAATGGGAAAAGTAATCTTGTTAAAGTTGGAAAACAAACATTAGCCAAGCGAATTAGTTTTTTAAAAACAACCTCACCTTATAAAAAAGTAATTGAAGGACAAACAATCAATGGCGTACATCCTGTATTGCTAAAAAATGATAAAAGTTATTATTTATCATTAAATCAATGGACAGATGAATTTCAGTGGTACTTACAGCCGTATATTGCTGAAAATACAACATGGTTTAAACCACCAAAGCATAAAGCATGGATCATCATTAGTGGTATTCAACCATCTACATCACCAAAGCGTTTAAAACAAACAACAGATATATTGAAAAAGCGACAAATACCTTATGCGCTGGCTGTAGCAGCAGTGGAGTACACAAATAATCAAAAAGGGATTAATAAATTAGAAGAGGCAAAAGAATTAAAGAAAGAACTTCAAAATCAGCAAGCACAGGGCGTGCCAATCATTGCAAATGGTTATGGTTTATCGTATCGAATGGACGATAAAGTGCAACATGAATTTTGGGACAGTCGATTCAACCAACCAATTACTGCTTTGAATAGTGCGCAAGCTGAGAAGGCTTACTCGCTAGATGCCTTTTCTTCAATTGAAGCATTTAATAAAGAACGTGAAAAAATTGGTCGGACTGAAAAAGAGTATACAGCAAAGCGTATTGAAGATGCTATAACTGAACTTGTAAATGCCAAATTGTATCCAATTGCATTTACAATCGAAAATGATCATGCAAGTTCCTATGTATATGAAGAAATTTCAAAACATTTTTCACTTTTCTTTGGTGCACTCCAATACAATGATAATTCTAGTGAAGATACAGGGGTTCAACCGCTTATTACGAAACCGGCCTATATGAATCATTTACAAGTCTATTCTACAAATATAAAACCCGTTATAAATGGATTAGAAGGTGAACCAACACTTGTTCATGAGTTGAAAGATTTGTTGAAAATAAAAGGCTCTATGGCAGGGATAAAGATAAATATGCAGCTTAATCCTAAAACCATTGAACGTACATTGGATATTTTTGAATCATTCCCACAATTTGAATGGCAAAATCTGCGTGAAGTTAAATCAGACGTACAGATAAAACATATTACAATACAGCAAACTGCCAAAGGAGCGCTTGAGGTAAAGCAGCAAAAAAAATACCTCGATTTCATTAAGAAAAAGTGGCAAACAAGTCCTTTTGAATTTTCACTTTGGGTACTATTTTGGATTGTATTTTTATTTGTACTTATTTTTTTCTTAAACGTTATTCGTTTACGATTCACATTGAAAAAACGATTATTTGAGGAGAGGAAACCAAATGGCTAATATACTTTTTTTTACCGCTTTAATTTTAATTTGGGTTATGCTCCTCTATCACATGTTTTTAATGCAGGGGGGATATCGTCATTACCGTACGTATGAACGTGTGATTCCAGAGTGGGAAAAAAATATGATTGATTTACCTACAGTTAGTATATTTATTCCCTCACATAATGAAGAGGTAGTTATGGAGCAAACATTGACTGCCATGTCACGATTATATTACCCAAAAGATAAGCTGGATATTATCGTCATTAATGATAATTCTTCAGATCGTACAGGCGAAATTGCACAAGGATTTGCAGATCGCTACCCATTCATTCGCGTGCTAGAAACAAAACCACCGAATAAAGGGAAAGGGAAATCTTCTGCGTTAAATGAAGCCTTAGCGAATTCCAAAGGTGAAATTATTTGTGTATATGATGCCGATAATACACCAGAAAAAAAGGCGGTTTGGTATTTAGTAATGGGTCTCATAAATGATCCAAAAGCTGCTGCAATGGTAGGGAAGTTTCGTGTAATCAATGCCGCAAAAACATGGTTAACCCGATTTATTAACATTGAAACGATTTGTTTTCAATGGATGGCACAAGGTGGACGTTGGAAATGGTTTGGTGTCGCAACGATTCCAGGCACTAACTTTGCGATTCGTCGCTCGGTTATTGAAGAACTTGGCGGTTGGGATGTAAAGGCGTTAGCAGAAGATACGGAATTAACGATTCGTGTTTACAATCTTGGTTATCATATTCGATTTTTCCCTAAAGCCATTACATGGGAACAAGAACCTGAAACACTCGGTGTATGGTGGAAACAGCGAACACGCTGGGCGCAAGGAAATCAATATGTCGTATTAAAATTTTTACGGCAATTCGCAACATTAAAAAGAAAACGTATTATTTTTGATTTATTTTATTTCTTTTTCACATATTTCCTTTTTTTCTTCGGTGTCATTCTTTCAAATGGTCTATTTATCGTTAATCTCTTTTATGATTTGAATTTAGCTATTGGAAATGTAGCGATTGCCCTTTGGATTCTCGCTTTCCTATTATTCTTAGGTGAAGTAATGATTACACTAAGTATCGAACGAAATGAGATGAATCGAAAAAACTTTTTCTACGTAATCCTGATGTATTTTACGTACTCACAAATGTGGATTGCACTTGTTGTATATTCACTGTACCAAGAAATAAAACGCGCTATATTCAAAGAAGAAGTCAAATGGTATAAAACGGAACGCTTTAGCCAGAAAGACCAAGGAGGTAAAAAAGATGATTAAACAATTCTTTGGGTTTGTAACACTCGCCTTCCTATCGTTTATGTTTTTTAATATAACCGTTTCAGCAAAGGAAGTTAAAAAAGAACCGATTACAAATACAGCGATTAATTTACAAGGCGTTTCTGATTCATTTACGTATAATTACTATTTAGCAGAAGATGCACAAAAGGGGAAGAATCAACTTGTTTTGGATGTAGAGCATAGTTCACTGCTCATATCACCGTCATCTTTAACGATTCGAGTAGATGGAGAAAATCAAAAAACAGTAAAATTAGATGGGAATAAAGCGAAAACCACTGTTCAATTAGATTTAAAAGGAAAAGCACTAAAAAAAGGGGCACATGAAATAACAATCGTCTTTTATGGCATTATTAAGCAAGGTGTCTGTGTTGAAAATAATACATCAGGAAACTGGTTACGTATTAACCCAGCATCATACCTTCAAATTCAGGGAGATGTCACAGCAGGTGAATTAATGTTACAAGACTACCCATCTAAATTTACATCATTCCAATCAAAAACAGATGTTGTCATTCCAGACGATGCAGATGTTAACACGATGGATGCAGCCTTAAAAATAGTTAGTTATTTAAAAAAGCAAGCGACAAATCAAAATCAAATTGCATTAGTAAAAGAGAAAGATTTTGAAAATCGTCAAACCAATAAAATTCTTGTAGGTGTTATAGGAGATTTTAAAACAGCGCCAGTTAAAAATCTTTTAAAACGTATGAATGTCAAAACGACAGACAATACCATTCAGCTTCAAACAGCACAGGAAAAAATTAAAAAAGTAAATCGTAATATTTTAGTCGTAACAGCAGTAAATACAAACGATTTAGACGCTAAAATTGAAGTGGTATCGAATCAAGAATTTGTTTCGCAATTAAGCGGAAAAGCACTGGCAATTGGAGAACAGCCGAAACAACCTGTGCGTGAATCAGGAATGGTTACATTTGAACAAATGGGAATTCAAAATCTTGAAATTTCCAATGTAGCGTACGAATCTGGACACTATTATTACTATTTACCACAAGATTTTGATGAAGAAAAAGCAATTACAGCAACATTAAAACTAAAAAAATCATCTATTTTAGATGCGAAACAAGCAGAACTCGTAATGGAAGTAAACGGTGTTCCACATGCGATTACGCTTAAAGAAATTAAACAAGATGAAGGTTTTTTTGAAATCAATGTTCCGATTGAAAAGAATGCGCTTAAAAATAACCATCTACTAGATATTCAATTTAAGTTAAATGGTTCAAATACGAATAATCCATGTACAACAAGCGATCAAGAGAAATGGTTATTTATTTCTAAAGAAAGTACATTAAATTTTTCAACAACAGATAATGATCGACAAGCCGTTGCTAGTTTAACAAGTTATCCAGGAATCTTTACGAATACACGTCAAGGAACATATATCATCATTGAAGGTACAGAAAAAGTAGCATTAGAGGACTTAAATGCACTGTACACATCTTCGTCTCTAAGTGCTTCAGCACCGAACTACGAATTAAAAACGGCTGATGCGATTCAAAAAGAAGATTTGAAAGGACATCATCTGATCTTCGTAGGTGAGGCAGGGAACTTACAAGATGATTTAAATAAGAAAAATCCATTATCGATGAAAGATAATCAACCTGATTTTGCTAAAGACGGTTTTGTAAAAGAGACAATCACACGCTATGCAACGATTCAAAAGAATCCTTGGGACGACGGATATCTAGCATTACAGTTCAACCGAGAAGCAAATAGTCAAAATCAAATTACACCAAAATTTTTACGACAAATTCAAGATTTATCAGCAGATGCGTCAGTTGCTGTACAAAATAAAGAACAGCAAACATTTACGAATCGCGCGCAATATAGCGTAGAAAAACAAAAAGAAGCAGCACCTAAGCAATCTCAAAGTGCATTAAAATGGTCTTCTGTTTTAATGTTTATTGGTTTACTTGCAGTGATTGGTGTCATTTTATATCTCGTGTTCAAACGTAGCAAAAAGAAATAGATTTTTAAGTAAGTAAATAAATAAATATACAAAAAGTAGAAATTACAATAAAATGTATTTTCTACTTTTTGTGTTTTAAATAGATTTTTATGGAATGTGTTGGGAGTTTCGATTTATTTTTTCAGTGGAATGTGTAAGTAGTTGATGAAAAGGGAGGAAACATCTATGAACTTAACACCAGGCAATAAAATTGTTTTAATTGGGGCTGGAGCAGTTGGCTCAAGTTATGCTTATGCAGTAGTCAATCAAGGAATTAGTGATGAACTAGTTATTGTGGATGCAAATGAAAAAAAAGCGATAGGTGATGTATTAGATTTACAAGATGGTATCGTTTATGCACCATCCTCTATGAAAATTCGTTTTGGAGATTTTGATGAATGTGCAGAAGCGGCGATTGTTGTTATTTGTGCAGGAGTAGCCCAAAAGTCAGGTGAGACACGTATTGATTTGGTACACAGAAATATAGCAGTATTTGAAGAAATTGTCTCAAAAATTATGGATACAGGATTTAATGGCATTATTATTGTCGCAACTAACCCAGTAGATATCTTGGCATATGCGACATGGAAATTTTCTAAATTACCAAAAGAACGTATTTTAAGTTCAGGTACTATCTTAGATTCCGCTCGACTTCGCAATATATTAGGTAGAGAATTTCAAACAGCACCGACTAGTATTCATGCATATATTATCGGTGAACATGGTGATACACAATTACCTTATTGGAGTGCAGCTACGTTATACGGTCAAAAAATCGCATTAAAGTTATCAGATGAACGAAAAGAAGCGATAGGTATTGAAGTACGTGATGCGGCTTATAAAATTATTGACTCAAAAGGCGCAACCTTCTACGGTATTGCGATGGGGCTTGCGCGTATTACAAAAGCCATTTTACGCAATGAACAAGTCGTTCTACCTGTAGGCGCGTTACAAAGTGGGGAAAATGGACATGAAGATGTATTTACAGGTGTACCATGCCTCATTAATCGTCAAGGTGTTGAGAAAGTATTTACATTAGACTTAGATGCAGATGAACGTGAAAAATTTGATGCATCCGTTAAAGCACTAAAAGATATTCAAGCATCTATTTGGTCTTCATAAAAATAGGGTAGGTGAACGCATCGTATGTTAGTCGAACAATATAACCCTTTTGGTCAAATTGGCATAACCGTTCTCGTATCGGTTATTCCTATCCTTTTATTTTTAATCTGTCTAACCATTTTAAAAATGAAAGGCATTACAACAGCTTTAATTAATCTAGTTGTGACCTTTGTGTTAGTATATGGTTTCTTTCATTTATCTTTTGGAATTGGTATCGGAAGTATTATTCAAGGTATCATTCAAGGGCTTGTATCAATCGGCTATATTATCGTTATCACTGTTTGGCTGTATAAAATTTCTGTGAATTCAGGGGAATTTGATGTTCTCCGGAGTTCGATTGCTGGAATTTCACATGACCAACGTATTCAATTACTACTCATTGGCTTTTGTTTTAATGCCTTTTTAGAAGGTACAGCAGGCTTTGGTGTTCCAGTTGCAATATGTGCAGTACTTCTCATGTCACTCGGTTTTAAACCACTACAAGCAGCTATGCTTTGTTTGATTGCAAACGGTGCTTCAGGCGCTTTTGGTGCAATTGGTATTCCAGTCGGGATTATCGATAGATTTGATTTACAAGAAGGAATCTCATCTTTAGATGTATCACGTATGACCGCTTTAACACTACCTTTGATCAATCTATCCATCCTATTTTTAATGGTCTGGCTTGTTGATGGATTTAAAGGTATTAAAGAAACCATGCCAGCCATTTTAACAACAGGTATCACATATACTGTATCACAAGCACTATTTCCCATCTTTTTAGGACCAGAAATTGCGGATATCGTACCGCCAATTTTAGCAATGGGCGCACTTGCGTTACTTTGTAAAAAATGGTCACCGAAAAACACATTCTTCCTCAGTGGACATGACTTAGAATATGAAAAACATACAGCAAAAGACATGATCAAAGCATGGTCACCATTCTATCTCCTTACACTTTTCATTTTAATTTGGAGCTTACCAGCCTTTAAAGGTCTATTTGCTGAAGGTGGCGCCTTATCTTCACTTGTTGCTAATTTTACCATTCCGGGTTCTGAAATTAATATGTCACTCGACATTATTGGGGCAACGGGCAGTGCGCTCTTAGTTGCAGTCATTGTCACGATTCTCACAACCAAAAACATGACATTCCAAACAAGTGGTCGTTTATTAAAAGAGACGGTTAAAGAATTCTGGGTACCCATTATTATGATTTGCGCGATTATCGGTATTGCCAAACTCATGACATATGGTGGTATGACAATGGCACTCGGTGAAGCTGCAGCAAAAACGGGAAGTGCTTTTCCATTCATCTCACCAATATTAGGATGGATTGGCGTATTCATGACGGGTTCAGTAGTAAATAATAATACGCTATTTGCGCCGATTCAAGCCGCAGCAGGAGCAGCCTTATCAACTAATTCGACGTTACTCGTTGCAGCGAATACGGTAGGTGGTGTAATTGCCAAACTCGTATCACCACAATCAATAGCCATTGCAACAGCAGCCGTAGGACAACAAGGAAAAGAATCGACATTAACGAAGATGACCTTAAAATATAGTTTAGGCTTCCTCGTATTCGTCTGTATTTGGACCTTTATTTTGTCGCTTATTTTATAAATGAATAACAAAAAAGAGATTAGGGCGTATGTGTTTAAAACACAATATGTCCTAATCTCTTTTTCATGTAAAAAAGAATTTTTAAATTGAAAAAATAACCATTTTTTAATTTTTATGTGCTATAATTCTCGCTGTGATAAATATCTAAAGGAGTTAATAACAATGAATAAAATTAGGATTATTTCGTTTCTTTTATTGATAGTGGGAATTATAAGTGTAATAACCATCCAACCAGAAGAAGCAAATGCAAAGACCTACACGATCACACCGAATAGTAAACCACTCGACCCTATGTTTCAACGATACGGTACGTATAATCAATATACGAAACACTACTATTTATTCCGTTCTTATATGAACGAGTTTGAAAAGAAAAAAGGTGGCAAACTCATTATTAAAAAAGGAACGTATAACATTACAAATGCGATTTATGTTCCATCTAACGTAACATTAGAATTTCAAGACGGTGTCAAAATGGTCAAAACGACAAAAACAGGAACAAATATCATCACGCCATCTGCTTCGATGTTCCAACTCGTATCACCTTCAAAAGCATTAATTGACGGTGCATATGGAAAATACAACGGTGAGAAAAATATTAAGTTTATCGGTAAAGGAACGGTCACGTTTGATATGAAATATGTTCCAAAAGGCATTACAATTATCATGGGACATAATCAAAACGTTCTTGTTGACAATATTCAATTCCGAAACTTCAATTATGCGCACTTCATCGAACTGGACGCATCGAAAAACGTAACGATTCGCAATTCAACGTTTAAATCAGCTAATGACCCTCTAATGTCGGTGAAAGAAGCAATTAATATCGATACACCCGACCGCGAAACAAAAGGGTGGAGTCAACGCTGGAGCAAGTTTGATGCACAACCAAATACCAATGTATTAATTGAACATAATACATTCGAAAATATTCCACGTGCTGTTGGTACGCATAAATACTCAGAAAAGAAAATTCATAAAAACATTACGATTCGAAACAATACAATGAAAAACCTACGAAACGATTTTATACGCGCGCTTAATTGGGAAAACGCCATCATTGAAAACAACACATTCACACTCAAACCAACGGATCCACGCAATGAAGTTGTAAAAGGTATTTCAGCGAGTGGTGTAAAAAATATATGTATTAAAAATAACACATTTGACCATATGGCAATTGCGATGATGTTTTTCACATTCGCTAACTCGGGCGGCGGTTCAACAAACCCTGTCTATGCAGATTTAACAGAACAAAATAAAATAGATTTATTATCAAATACATATCTGAATTTGAATACACCATATATTCAAATTCGTGATAATTTACAAAGTGATGGTACGCGTAACACAGAAACGATTAAATTAGACGAGCAAACACTTCGTCAGGCGAAGTAATAACTGGATATAAAAAGAGGAATCGCGTGTAAAGCGATTCCTTTTTTTCATTATGAATTTATGATTTTTGAACGATTTCAGCATCTTTTAAAATCGTAGCGAGACGTTTAATACCGTCACGAATTACTTCGGGTGCTGAGTTTGTGTAGTTTAGACGCAGTGTATTCACATCTTTTTTCGATGTATAGAATGGATCGCCTGGTACGAACGCTACGCCGACATCCATCGCTCTTTCGAAGAATTCCATCGCTGTCATACCATTATTTAATGTAGCCCAAACAAACATGCCACCTTCAGGACGTGTGAATGATACATTCTCAGGGAAGTGTTCTTCTAAAGCTTCCAACATCACTTTCGATTGTGCATCATATAGTTCGATGATTTTTTGAACATGCGTGTCGTATTCATTATGCGTTAAATATTCATAAATCGCATATTGTGAGAAGATGTTGGTGTGTAAGTCAGATGCTTGTTTTGCTGTTTCAATATGACGCATCAATTCTTTATTTTTTGAAATAATAAAGCCTAAACGCATACCTGGTGTAACGGTTTTTGAGAAACTACCAAGTAACACACTATTTTCTGATTTACCAGCCGCAATATATGGTAATGAATCACCTTTGAAACGTAGCTCACCGTATGGATCATCTTCTACTAAAATAATATCGCGGTCTTTAATTAATTCATATACTTCTTTACGACGTTTTGCTGTGTACGTAAGACCTGTTGGGTTTTGGAAGTTCGGCACTGTATAGATGAATTTTACATTCGGCTGATCGAGCGCAACTTTTAATTCTTCAAGATTTAACCCATCTTCTTCTAATGTAACAGGGTAGAATGACGGTTCACTCATTGTGAAGGCCTGAATCGCACCTAGATAACCAGGTTCTTCAATAATAATGCCATCATTAGGATTAATTAACACTTGAGATAATAGTGATAGTGCTTGTTGTGAACCTGTTGTTAATAGGATATCATCTGCTGTAATCCCTAAATTATGTTTACGGTTATATTTATCAGCAATATATTGACGTAGTGGTAAGTACCCATTCGTTGAAGCATACTGGAAGATTTTACTTCCATTCTCATCGATTGCACGATTGATTGCTTCTTGTAAATTTTTAAGTGGAAAAGAAATCGGATTTGGTAAACCACCTGCGAAAGAAATGACGTCTGGCGCGTCCGTAACTTTTAAAATATTTCGAATGAATGATGAGGGCGTATTTAATACGCGATTAGAATATTGCATGTGCGATTCTCTCCCTTTTTCTGACTTTTTTAAAAAGTATAGCACTCTAATGATTGAACCACAAGATATAAGTCTGTTTTGTAAACAAATAAATTTAAAAAAATAGCTAAAATAATACTTAAAGTAGAAAAAAGTGCAAATAAACGATTTTATAATTCTGATAATTCTAATTATTTCAATAGTTTATTCTATAAATTGATATGCATTGCATAATGTTACATCGTTCGTTATCCTTAATTTATTGTTGAAATAAAGGATGAATTCAATATGAAGAAACTAATTAAAATAATTGGTGCACTTGTTGTACTTTTTATTTTTTATATAGCTAATAATCAATGGCTACAATTATCAAAACATGCCTTGCAAGTAAAAACATTACCAAAAGAAATGAATGGTTTAACAATTGTTCAAATTTCAGATTTGCACGATGCGAAATTTGGTCGTCATCAACAACGATTAATTGAACAAGTGAAAAAGCAAAAACCCGATTTAATTTTTTTAACAGGTGATTTAATTGATCGTAATAATTATAAATTAGGAAGAAGTCTAGAAGCAGTTGATGGCTTTACAAAAATTGCTCCGACTTATTTTGTCGATGGTAATCATGAAATTTCAATTAATCGAGTTAAAGAGATTCATATAGCACTCCAAAAAAAGGGGGTACATGTTTTAAATAATGAAGCAGAAACATTCCGCTACAATGGTGCGAGTATACAACTTATCGGTATTAGCGACCCGTTGTCAGGTGAAACAACAGAAGATATGCTGGCAAAAGCGCTGGTGAATGTTCCACAAGATCAATTCAAAATCTTATTAGCACACCGTTCAGAATTTGGCGAAAAATACGCGCAAGCTGGAATCGACCTTGCATACACAGGACATGCACATGGCGGACAAATTCGCTTACCATTGTTAGGTGGATTAGTCAATCACGACGCCTCGCTATTCCCAAAACACACAGAAGGAATTGAACAAGTGGAGCAGTTGCAACACGTAATTAGCCGTGGTCTAGGAAATAGTCTCTTCCCACTACGTGTCTTCAACCGCCCGGAAATCGTCGTTACAACTTTAGAATCGAAATAAGTAGACGAGTGAGTGACCCATTTTCGCCCTCGAATGTCCCGTTTGGGCGAGTGAGTGACCCAAATCGATCTGCGAGTGACCCGTTTCGCCTGTCGAATGTTCGAATGCACACAAACATAATCAATTTAAGTCCCTCTCGAATCACTCAAAAGCCACGTAATCATTCGTGGTCTTTTGAGTTTTTTTGTAAAAAATCTAGTTTTCTGAATAAATTAGTGATATGGTATAGCTACAATTAAAAAAAT
>NZ_BJOB01000024.1 GCF_006539985.1 Kurthia gibsonii
CTTAAGACAACAATAAATACTTAAGACAACAATAAATACTTAAGACAACAATAAATACTTAAGACAACAATAAATACTTAAGACAACAATTAAATCATATATATTATAATATATATATTATAATGAACTAATTGTACAAAATGGTACAATAGAACAAAGTGTCCATGATATCCCTTTTTTTAATGAGATAAAATATCTCCTCTTCCATAAAGTAACACTTCATTCTAAGTATTGTTTACAAGCATAATAAAATATACCTTGGAATGTCAACTCTAAACTGTACAAATTATTTAGAGTGCATCAACTTATATTCAGTAGGTGTTAAATAATCTAATGATTCATGTATTCTAATATTATTAAACCAATGGACATAATCAAAAAGTGCAAGATCAAGTGCTTGTTGGTCAGGGAAAAATGAAAATCGTATTGCATATAGCATAGATAAAATTGATGTGCTGAAAGAAACAGAATTAAAGCGTATTCGAAAGCGATTAATACAGCTTGACGTACTGAATTGGTCAGACGAATATATCATGGAGCATGTTCTTGATGGTACGATGTGGTCACTGCAAATCGACACACCTTTCGAACGAATTGAAAAGCATGGGCATCAAGAATTCCAAAGCAGTGGGATTCATTTGTACAGTGCTTAGAAAATGCACGTCGAAATGCCACCATTTAATTTTTGCCACCACGCCAGAGGCTAGTTCTTCTGGCGTTTTTTCATGTCTTTCTCTAGTAAAAATCGTTCAATCTGCCTATCATCCGTTTAATCCTTTTTCAAAAGGGAAAAATTGTAGGTGTGTATAGCATGAATTGACCGATAAAATGGGAGAGGATGAGTGAGTATGAAGAACGAACATTTAATTGATCCGCGTAAGAAGTTTTCGAATAAGGGGTTTCCAGAGCAAGAGCAGGATACGCCTGCTTTACAGCAAAAGATGAAGCCGATGCCGGATTGTGGTGAGACGTCTTATAAAGGTTATGGTCGTTTGAAGGGGCGAAATGCGCTCGTTACAGGAGGCGATTCGGGTATTGGTCGTGCAGCGGCGATTGCGTATGCGCGCGAGGGAGCAAATGTAGCGATTCAATACTTCCCAGGTGAAGAAGTAGATGCGCATGAGGTAAAGGAAATTATCGAACAAGAAGGTCAGAAGGCACTTTTACTGCCGTATGATTTACGTGAAGATGCGGCTGCTTCTGAGGTTGTCGAAAAGACAGTCGAGGCATTTGGGGGTGTCGATATTCTTGTATTAAATGCGGCACAGCAAATTGCACAAGAGAGCCTGCAGGATTTACACATCAAACAGGTAGAAGATACGTATAAAGTGAATGTGATTAGCATGTATGAAACAGTGAAAGCAGCTGAACCACATTTAGAACCTGGAAGCGCCATTGTTACGACGACATCTGTACAAGCGTTTAATCCTTCTACGCATTTAATGGATTATGCAGGGACGAAAGCTGCGATTGCGAATTTTACTTTGAACTTATCCAGTTATTTTGCGCCAAAAGGGATTCGTGTAAATGGTGTAGCACCAGGACCAATTTGGACACCACTTCAATTAGATCATGGTCAATTAGAAGGAACGATTCCAAATTTTGGTCAAGATACATTACTTGGTCGCGCAGGACAACCTGTAGAGTTGGCACCTGTATATGTATTATTTGCTTCTGATGAAGGCAGCTACATTACAGGACAAATTTATGGTGTAACAGGCGGCGAAGCGATTGATTTGTAGAATGATGGATTTAATGACTTAAAAAAATCGTTTTAAGTGAAAATTTTTATTGTACATTGATTTCAAGTTTGCTAGAATTACTATTTGAAATAGCACACCTTTAAGAACAGTCCAGAGAGACTGAAAAGGGAACAACTTGAGAGCGAACTGTCTACATTTTTAGATGTCTTTGTTTATTCATGCCCTTTTTGTCTACTTTTGGACGAGAAGGGCATTTTTATGTGCTAAAAGTTACGTCACTCTTTTAAAAGTGGTCCTGTGAGGCCCAAAAGGAGAATGGAGTCTTTTTCATCATCCATTCATCATAAAAGAGCTCGGTTACATCTTAGAGAACATTGGAGGATTTTGAAATGGACTATCGTAAAAAGACCGTCGTTGCGTCGGTCGCAGGTTTGACTTTAGAAGGTATGGACATTATGTTCATCTCATTTGCGATGACGATGATTATCGCAGAGTTTCACATTGATTTAGCAACAGGTGGATTGATTTCATCCATCACAAACATCGGCATGTTAATCGGTGGTATTCTATTCGGAGTATTAGCTGATAAATATGGTCGTGTCAAAGTTTTCACATATACAGTTCTACTGTTCGCAGTAGGAACAGCTTTAACAGGTCTTGCGACAAATATTGAACAAGTGTACTTATTCCGCTTCATCGCTGGTCTTGGTGCAGGTGGTGAGTACGGTATTGGTATGGCACTTGTTGCAGAAGCTTGGCCAAAAAATAAACAAGGTCGTGCATCTTCTTATGTAAGTGTTGGTGCGCAGTACGGTGTTATTTTAGCGGCATTACTAAGTGCAGTCATCTTACCAACATTAGGTTGGCGCGCACTATTCTTCGTAGGTGTAGTTCCCGTTATTTTCGCTTTCATCGTACGTAAAAATTTAGACGAGTCACCAGAGTGGTTAGAAGCTCAAAAATTGAAAAAAGCGAGTAACAAACGAGAGGAAAATAAATTAGGTCAGTTATTTAACTCATCAAAAACAACATTTACAACGATTGCATTAATGATTATGGCGACAGTACAAATCGCTGGTTATAACGGTTTAATGATTTGGTTACCGTCGATGTTACAACAATCACAAGGCTTATCGGTATCAGGTTCAGCACTTTGGACGATTAGTACAGCAGTCGGCATGATTATCGGTATGTTAACATTTGGTCAGTTCTTAGACCGTTTCGGTACAAAACGTGCTTTCGGGATTTTCTTACTAGCATCAGCGTGTGCAGTGTTTATTTACGCATATGCGACAGGTAGTGCCGGTGTATTAATCGGTGGAGCCATCGTCGGTTTCTTCTCAAATGGTATGTTTGCAGGATACGGTGCATTAATCGGCGGTCTATATCCAACCGAAATCCGCAGTACAGCGACGAATACAATCTTCAACTTCGGTCGTGCAGTTGGTGGTTTCTCACCAATCTTAGTCGGTTACATCTTACAAAATTACGATATGAAGATGGCGATGCTTTATTTAGCGGGCTTATACATTATCTCATTCGTTATGATGTTAACATTGAAAAAAGGAAGTACAACACCAGCAACACAGCTTGCGAATTAATCAAAAATGGCTTCGACATGGCAACATGTCGAAGTTTTTTATTTTGAAAAAATCAAGCCTAATTTAGTGCAAAAGGGTTATTTTGTTCGTTTTTTATCGAAAAAAAGACGAAAAAATGTTGGTTGATTCTAAATTTCTCTGATTTCATGCACGTATAATTTGTACTCCAAAATCAAAAGTAGGTATGATGTGATAAAGTAGTTTTATACATCAAAGGAGAGATGGCATATGGATGTAAAATATCCAATTGGTCAATTACAAGTACCAGAAAAAGTAACGTTTGAAGATGTCCAAGGGTGGCTTGAACAGATGGATACGTACACAGACCGTCTACGAAATGTAGTAGACGGATTAAGTGATGAAGAACTTGAAAAAACGTATCGTGAGGGTGCATGGAATGTCCGTCAACTTGTTCATCACATTGCAGATTCACAATTAAATATGTATCAACGTCTAAAGTTGGCACTGACAGATGATTGTCCGACAGTTCCAGCCTTTTTAGAAGAAGAATGGGCGATTACACCAGATACAGAAGTACCTGTGGAATATTCGATTCGCATGTTAGAAGGAATTAATGGGCGTATTATCGCATTAGGTCAAACACTTACAGAAGATCAACTGAATCGTTCATTTATCCATGAACAAAATGGTGAGATTCTCGTCTCAACGAAGATGGCGAAGTTGGCATGGCATGAAGAACATCATTTAGCGCATATTCAAATCGCATTAGAAAAATAATTTAGTGGCTGGGACTTTTCCTAGCCTTTTTACATAGAGGGGTTGTGGTGAGATGGAAACAGTTTATGTAGCTGGTGGATGTCTATGGGGTGTCCAAGCATTTTTTAAAACATTACCGGGTGTATTTGAGACAGAAGCAGGGCGTGCAAATGGCACAAACTCGACATTAGAAGGTGCATATGACGGTTATGCAGAATGTGTACGTGTTACATTTGATGAACAGGTAGTGACAGTCACACAATTGATGGGATATTTATTCGAAGTGATTGATCCGTATAGCGTCAATAAACAAGGAATCGACGTTGGTGAAAAGTATCGTACAGGATTATATAGTACAGAGGCGAAGCATTTGGAAGAAGCGAGAGCATTCATTGATGCACGTTTGGACCATGCAAAAATCGCAGTAGAAGTGAAGCCACTGACGAATTATGTGCGCAGTGCAGAAGAACACCAAGACCGCCTTGCGCGTTGTCCAGATGACTACTGCCATATCCCGAAACATCTGTTGGAGAAATACGTTTTGAAAGAAGAATCTCCATTGTGAGGTTCTTTTTTTATACAACATAATTGCGAAATATAACTAGTTACGATTCGAAATTAACCTGTTAGAGTAAAAGATAAAGGAATCGATTCATCACATGGTATTGTTGAAATAGTAAGGGGGGAAGTGGTGGTGAAGTTTGTGGTAACAATTGATGAAAAAATTGAAGATATAGAAGTGCATATCCATGCAGCTAATTATTCAGAAGAAGTAGAAAAGCTAGTAGAATCTTTAAAAACACCTAAGATGAAAATGATAGCGGGTTATAGAGAACAAGAAGTGCATATGTTAAAAATAGAAGATATTTTTTCTATTTTTACAGAGGATGGAAAAGTCTATGTACAAACTGAGTTAGAAGATTATCAAGTTAAAAAGAAGTTATATGAGTTTGAAAGTCTACTATATAAAGAGTTTGTCAGAGTTAATAAATCTACTCTAGTCAATTTACAGTATATTCAATGTATACGCGTTGGTTTATTAGGAACTACAAATCTTTATTTAGAGAACGAAGTCTGTTACCCAATCAGTCGCAAATATTTACGTGAGTTAAAAGATCGGTTAGGTATTGGAGGGAATATGGTATGAGAATGATTCAAAATGGTTTGTTAGGTATGTTAATCGGCTTAAGTATTTCTTATTTTATGGTTGCTTTAAGTATTTCACAGGTGGATGAAGCAATTGCAGGACACGAATTGTTTAATCAAATGATGGTCTCTGGAACTATGGGGATAGTGATTGGTTTTGCTGCTACTATTTTTCAAGTTGAAAAAATTCCTCTTTTTTATCAATTCACGAGCCATTTTCTTTTTGTAATTTTATGTGTATCTATTAGTGGCTATTTTGCAGGATGGTACAATCCTTCAGAATCGAAAAGTTGGTTTGTATTAATTGGGAAAGTAGGCACTATTTATTTAGTCACTTGGTTTTTTATTTATATGAGTACAAAAAGAAAAATTAATGAATTAAATGAACTAATCCAAAATCGTAAACAACACTAATGTCTATTCGCCTTTCTCGTCGTTCAATGTTAAACTATTGAAGTAAAGATTGTAGGAGGTTTAACATGACAAATAACGATATTTTAATTCGTCTACGTTATGCGTTAGATATTAAAAATACAGATGTAGTAGAGATGTTCCGCTTAGGCGGTATGAAGTACACGAAGGATGACATCTTAAATATGCTGAAAAAGGTGCAAGAAGATGAAGCACCACCAGCAGGTTATATTGAGGTAACGAATGATATGTTAGAAGCCTTTTTAAATGGCTTAATTACATTCAAACGTGGACCACAAAAGCCAAAGCCAGGTCAAGAAAAGCCAAAAGTAGAAGCAGTGAAAGATCATGCGAATAATATGCTAATTAAAAAAGTGAAAATCGCATTATCGATGACAAGTGAAGATGTACTCGACACACTATATGATGGTGGCGTAAGTGTATCAAAAGGTGAGTTAGGTGCGATTTTACGTAATCCAACACATCGTAACTATAAAGCTTGTGGCGACCGTTTCGCCCGTAACTTTTTACGTGGTTTGACAATGCAATACCGCGAAGATACAAAAGCATAAATGATGACACCAAAACGCAATTGGGTTTTGGTGTTTTTTTATCTATTTTCTATTCATGTTGTCGATATTATAAAAAACAACTAGGAGCTACAACATGAAAAAATACATACTTATTCTACTTTTATTTTTAAGCTGCCTTACGGTCGCATTTGAAAAGAACGTAACAGTTAAAACAAACACCATTACTTTTTCGAATAAACAAGTGATGAAAACTTGGTTTTATCCTTATCGAGATCCAGCAGGGAAGGTTGCGCCAAATGCGATTCGTAGTCTACAAGGTTTTACAATCAATGCGAAAAAGGATATTTATGTGAGCTATGCGACAGATGACAAAACAACATATGGCTATATTTATCACTATTATTCAACAGGAAAACTAGTAAAGAAAAGTACGCGTCTTGTGATAGGACATGGACAAGCGATTTCTAATTATAAAGGTTCAATTTATGTCGTTGCAGATATTTCAGGTAAGAAAAACTATCAAATGTACAAAATCGATGAAAAAACATTGCGTGTGAAGCAGTCATGGATACTGCCATCTAATATTCACCCGAACGTACTCTACATGCATAATGAACGTGAAGCTTCTGTCGTATCGAAAGTAACAGAGGGTTATCATATCAATCGTATTACATTAACAGGTAAGCAAGCTGTACTGGATACGAAGAAAAGAATCGTTGTAAAAGGATTAGTTGGAACAACAGTTAAAAAACCAGTTCAAGGCTTTACGTATGAAAAAGGGCTTTATTATACTTTGTCAGATGGTCAATATGGTGTGGTTGATGCGAAAGGTAATCTAAAACGAGTAGCATTGCAGACAAAGCGAGAACCAGAAGGAATTGGCTTTGTGAATGGGAAAATGGTGATGGCATTTAATAATCTGAATGAACTATTCAAACAAAAATAAAATGCGTCAAATCAATTGGTAGAAAATGATGGGAAACGGTTGTGTGAAAGGGAACTTAGGCATAAAATGAAAACGTACGATATCTCGCCTTTTTTCTTCTGAAAAATCATGATTTATGCAACTTCTTTCGTTTTTTGAGGTCCTATTAGCGTAGAAACCGAACAAGTGGTAGAACCTCAATGACTTTAATCGTTTGAAAAGACGATGAGAGGGTATGGATTGTGTAGCATTGAAGAAGAAGGAGTACGATCGTATGGCACAACAAGAGCGACAAAAACAGACATTAAAAGATGATGTAATCGATCAACTAATGGCGATTGGCGTATATAAAATCAAAGACTTACAACTATATCAAGTTCCATTACATATCCTTGTTCAGGAGTATAGAAAACACGTAAGTTAATTGAAAAAAAGCGAGAAGAATACAAGAAAAAATGTTAAAATGAAGAGATTGAAATAGGACATTGATTGTAATAGATAGGAGAATATAAATATATGTGTGGATTTACAGGATTCGTAGGCGAAGTAGCAAACTCAGATGTAGTTTTAGAAAATATGATGAACCAAATTATTCATCGTGGTCCAGACTCAGCAGGGGCTTATACAGATGGTGAGGCGGCACTTGGTTTCCGTCGTTTAAGTATTATTGACGTAGAGCATGGTAGCCAACCAATTTACAACGAAGATCGTTCACTTGTATTGATTTTCAACGGTGAAATTTACAATTTTGAATCAATTCGTGAAGACTTAATTGCAAAAGGACATACATTTACAACACATACAGATAGTGAAGTATTAATTCATGGTTATGAAGAATACGGTACAAAATTAGTACAAAAACTACGTGGCATGTTTGCGTTTGTTATTTGGGATAAAAATAACAAAAAATTATTTGCGGCACGTGATATGTTTGGTATTAAACCACTTTATTATGCGCAAATGAACGGTACATTAATGTTTGGTTCAGAAATCAAAAGTTTCTTACCACACCCTCATTTCGAAAAAGCATTAAATGAAAAAGCGTTAAAACCATACTTAACATTCCAATTCCCTGTATTAAACGAAACATTCTTTAAAGGCGTATTCAAAATGCCAGCAGCTCATTATATGACATATGAGAACGGTAAAGTTGAAATTACACGCTACTGGGAACCAAAATTCAATCCAGAAGAGCGTCCACTAGATGAAATCGTAAGTGAGATTGATGATACAGTACGTGAATCCATTAAGGCACACGAATTCTCAGATAAGAGCGTAAAAGTAGGTTCATTCCTATCTTCAGGCGTAGACTCTAGTTATGTAGCATCTGTTTTAAAACCAGATAAAACATTCTCAGTCGGTTTCGCAGCGAAAAAATTCTCAGAAGTAGACAACGCAAAAGCATTATCTGATGAATTAGGCATTGAAAACGTAAGTGAAGTATTAGATCCAGAAGAATGCTTCAATAAAATTGGTGATATTCAGTACATGATGGATGAACCACATTCAAACCCATCAATCGTACCACTTTATTTCTTAGCAGAACTAGCGCGTAAACATGTGACAGTTGTTCTTTCAGGTGAAGGAGCAGATGAATTATTCGGTGGTTACGAAGAATACGATGATTCACCAACGATGCGTAAATATAAAAAAGTACCAGGATTCATCCGTAAACCAATTGGTAAAGTAGCAGAAGCATTACCAGAAGTACGCGGTAAACACTTCTTAATGAAGGGTGGCTTACCTGTTGAAAAAACATTCATCGGACAAGCACACATTTTCGAAGAAGATGAGTCAGCAGCAATCTTAAAACCAGAATTCTTAGATGCGCCAACAGTTGAAGAAATCGTTATGCCTGTTTATCGTAAAAATCCAAACGAAGATGATTTAACGAAAAAACAATTACTAGACTTAAACTTATGGCTAGTGGATGACATTCTATTAAAAGCAGATAAAATGTCAATGGCACATTCAATTGAGCTACGTGTACCATTCTTAGATCGCGAAATTATGCGTGTCGCTTCAAAAGTACCTGCACGTTACCGTATCAATGAAGAAAATACAAAATACGCATTCCGTAAAGCATCTGAACGTGCGTTACCACAAGAGTGGGCAAAACGTAAAAAGATTGGTTTCCCAGTGCCAATTCGTCTATGGATGCAAGAGGAAAAATACTATAACCAAATTAAAGCAACATTCGAATCAGATACAGCAGCGAAATTCTTCGATCAAAAAGCGATTGTACAATTGTTAACAGATCATTATGAAGGAAAAGCGAAAAACCAACGCAAAATTTGGTCAATCTATGTATTCCTTGTATGGTATAACCAATATTTCGGATAATCTGATTGAGGGAGCTAATGACATTGTTTAAGAGAAGTAAAGTCAGTTTGTCTTTGCTCCTCTTTTGCATTTTATTACTTAGTGCATTATTAGGTGGATGTACGAGCATTTTTCCTGCAAAAGATGAGCAATCAGAAAAAGCGATTAAAATATTGATTGTGGAGTTCGGAAGCGGGACGCCTATCCCTAATATGAAAGTGAACATTCGTGACGCGAATACGAATGAGTTGGTTATGGAAAAAACAGCAGATGCCAATGGAGAAGTGGATATCTATGGTTTAAAAGACGGTAAGAAGTATCTCTTTACACCGTCTTCTATTTATGAGAGTGAGAGCGAAGGGATTGCTCAACTTGTCAAAGTAGAAGAATCAACAAGTTATATTCGTTTAGAAACGTACTATGTACGTAATCACAAAGGAGCCAATGTACCTGTTGTTTTGCAAAAGCCTGTTTTTCCACATGGTTGTGAAATTACAGCATTAACAGCAGTTCTACAATTTTACGGAGCCAATGTGACAAAAGAAGTCATGGAGAAAAAATATTTACCAAAAGGGCCACTTGTGCGAGCAAATGGTGTTTGGATTGGTCCTGATCCAGCGAAAAAATATGCTGGAAACCCTGCAAGCGAGACGGACGGTATGTATGCTTTTGCGCCTGTAATTGAAAAAGCAGCACAAAATTACATTAAGCAAACAAAAACAGCATTAAAAGTTCGTAACATGACAGGTGCTTCAAAAGAACAAATTTTGGATAAAGTAAATAAAGGAATTCCGGTCATTACATGGGTGACACTTGATTTAACACCACCGCAAATGAAACAAGGGTGGACGATTAAAGGAACAGATCATCGCATCGAAATGTATCGTAATTTACATGTTGTTGTTGTGACAGGCTATCAAGATGGAAAAGTAATTGTAATGGATCCATTAAAAGGATATGTCGTCCATAATGAAGAAGACTTTTTTAAAAGTTTTAAAGAGATGAAATCACAAGCAATTGTGCTTGAAAAATAAAGATAAGGCAGATGATGAACAAGTGGCAGAGCAATCATTTTTACCCATTTTAATAGGTTCCGACATGAATGCCTATGGAATGGCACGTGCTTTTTACGAAGCATATGGAATTAAATCCGTCGTTATTGGACGTGCACATTTAACACCAACACAAAATAGTCGTATTTTAGACTTCTACGAAGAACCAAAGTTAAAAGAAGACTTTTTAGCAATTATGCAACGTACTGCGAAGAAATTTGCAGGGCAAAATTTATTATTAATGGGTTGCGGTGATGATTATGTAAAACTCATTATTAAAAATAAAGATGAGCTTGTAAAAGACTTTACGGTGCCTTACATTAATGAAGAATTAATGGATCAAATTCTCTTAAAAGAGAATTTCTACGAGATGTGTGAAAAGTATAATTTCAGCTATCCGAAGACAGATATCGTTACAGCTGAAAACTACGAGAACTTCTCGCCAGATATTCAATATCCAATCATTTTAAAAGCATCGAATTCAGTGGAATACTGGGCTTGTTCTTTCCCAGGTAAGAAAAAAGTATTCGTTGCACAAGATGAGGCTGAAAAAACTGCGATTTTAAAAGCAATCTATGCATCGTCTTACCAAGATGCGATGATTGTACAAGAATTCATTCCTGGTGACGACTCATATATGCGTGTATTAAATGCGTATATTGGAACAGATGGTAAAGCGAAATTAATGTGTTTAGGTAATCCAATTCTTGAGGAACATTCACCTGAAGGAATCGGTAGTTACGCAGCAATTATTACAACATATGATAAAGAGTTAATGGATCAAGTGAAGTTCTTCTTAGAAGATATCGGTTTTGAAGGTATTGCCAACTTCGATATGAAATATGATTACCGCGATGGTAAATATAAATTATTCGAAATTAACTTACGAAATGGTCGCTCAAGTTACTATGTGACAGCAGCTGGCTATAACTTAATGCAATATGTAGCAGATGACTACATGCTTGGTAAAAAACAAGATTTAGTCTATGCAGATAATGAGCATTTATGGACGGTTATTCCGAACGGGGTATTATTCAAATATGCACAAAACCCAGAGTTGAAAGCAAAAGCACGTCAACTCATTAAAGAAGGTAAAGTAACGAATTCATTATTCTATAAGGAAGATATGAATGTAACACGCTACGCAAAACTGACATTAAACAGTCTGAACTATTACCGCAAATATAAAAAATACTTTAATAAGAAGGGCTTGTCTTAATCTATGACTAAGAAAACATTAGGTATTATTGGTGGTGTAGGTCCATTAGCAACGATGTTGTTAGGGGAGATGATTGTCCGAAGAACGAAAGCTTCGACAGACCAAGAGCATATGCATTGTATCATTGATAATGATACGAGAATACCTGATCGTACAGCTTATATTTTAGATCATACAAAACCCAACCCGCTTCCTGTCATGGTACAAGATGCGGGGAAATTAGTCGGAATGGGTGTAGATGTAATCTGCATTCCTTGTAATACAGCACATTATTTTTATGACGATTTAGCAAAAGACACAGCCGTACCGATTTTGCATATGATTCGTGAAACTGCACAAAAAGTGAAAAATCTCGGTGCAAAAAAAGTAGGTGTCCTTGGAACAAAAGGAACACTTTCAACGAATTTATATCAAAATGCTTTACGCGAACAAGGGATTGAGCCAATCGTTCCAAATGATGCGTTACAAGATGTATTAATGGAAATTATTTATGAGTATATAAAGGCTGGGCGCAGCATTTCGAGAGAGATGTGGCAGCGTATTGAAGATGCAATGTTTGCAGAGGGCTGTGACCATATTGTATTAGGATGCACTGAATTATCCATTGTCAATCGTGATTTTGCATTGGACCAAGATTCACGTTACGTGGATGCGATGGTAACATTAGCAGATCGTGCGATTGAAGTATGTGGATATGAACATGTATAAATAAGCATCAGAGAGGGAGGAATCACAGTGTATATGTGGTTTCTCCTTCTTCTTGCAACTTGAATTCATGGAAACGTAGGAATTTTGTATAAAACAGATGCTCACATAGCGAAAATTTATGTTTTAATTAAAGAAGATGAAAGAAGGTGGCGTTAAAATGACTTTTTTAACACAATTAAATGAAGATTTACAAGCAAAATGGAAATTTGAAAAAACAATGCCGATTCAAGATGAGATGATTCCAGCGATGTTAGCTGGACATGACGTAATTGCTGAATCGCCAACAGGAACAGGGAAAACATTAGCGTATGTCTTGCCAATCCTTCAACAAGTAGATGGTACAAAGAAAAATACACAGGCGTTAATCGTTGCACCGTCACAAGAACTTTGTATGCAAATTACAGATGTTATTCGTGACTGGACGGCTGGAACACCGATTACAGTTGTACCGTTAATTGGTGGTGCAAATACAGCGCGCCAAATCGAAAAGTTGAAGAAAAAACCAACAATTGCAGTGGGAACACCAGGGCGACTAAACGAATTAGTACGTGCGAAAAAATTAAAATTACATGAACTGCGTTACATCGTATTAGATGAAGGTGACCAATTACTTGGACGTGAATCACGTGTGATTGTGAAATCATTCATTGATGGCGCAAATCATGACCGTCAAGTGGCTCTTGTATCAGCTACAATTACAGATGAGATTGAATTAGTAGGCGAACGTCTAATGTCTGAACCGAAGCGCTTTAAAGTACGTCCAGAAGACATTCCAGACCAAGGGAAAGTCATTCATTCATATATGAAAGTAAGCGTACGTGAAAAAACAGAATTACTACGTAAACTATCTCATATTGAAGGATTACGTGGTCTTGCATTTGTGAATAACTTAGACCAATTACTAATGAAAGAAACAAAGTTACAATATTTAAATGCACCGATTGCTGTACTGCATGCAGAGATGAAAAAAGAAGAGCGTAAACAGGCGCTTGAAGCATTCCGTAAAGGAAAAATCCGTATTCTAATTGCAACAGATGTGGCGGCACGTGGTTTAGATATTATGGGCTTATCACATGTAATTCATGTGGATGTGCCACATAACCGTGAACAATATTTACACCGTTCAGGCCGTACAGGTCGTGCAGGTAAGAGTGGTGAAGTGTTAACACTCCTTACTTCATTCGAAGAAAAAGAATATAAACAATATACACGTGAACTAGAAGACCGTCCGACTGAACGTATTTTAAAAGGTGGACAGCTGATGGATGGTAAGGGTGAATATCCACATGCTTCACGTAAACCAGAAGAATTACGTCGTAAACAACAGAACCGTCGTGGTGGTAATGGTGGCAATCGTGATTCCAAACAAGCAAATGGTTCAAAAAAACCGTATAATCAAGGTGGAAGAAAATTTTCAAGCAAGAAAAAATAAGTAAATAAAGGGGTATGATGAGATGAGTTTTGAAGAAAAATTAGCGCAATTTGCAGAATTAGCTGTAAAAGTAGGCGCAAACGTTCAAAAGGGGCAAACACTTTTAATTAATACTTCAACAGATACAGTTGAGTTTACACGTATGGTTGTGAAAAAAGCATATGAAGCAGGAGCAGCACGTGTAACTGTTAATTTTTCAGATGAAGCAATTGATCGCGCATTATTTGATTATGCGCCTGAAGAAGAATTTGAAAAATATCCACGCTGGATTGCAGAACAACGCGATGAATTAATCGAGCGTAAAGGTGCATTACTGTGGATTGATGCAGCTGATCCAGACTTATTAACAGGTGTTCCTGTGAATAAATTATCAACACATCAAAAAGCAGCAGGTAAGGCACTTGAAAACTATCGTGATGCTGTAATGAACGACAAAATTGCATGGTCAATTATCGCCATTCCTTCAAAAGCTTGGGCGAAAAAAGTATTCCCTCACTTACCAGAAGAAGAGCAAGTCCCAGCACTTTGGGAGGCCATCTTCAAAACAGTTCGAATTGGTGAAGGTGATGCAGTACTAAATTGGGAAGAACATCTGATTAAATTACATGCACGTGCAGATTTATTAAATGCCAAACGCTATACAAAATTACACTATACAGCACCAGGAACAGATTTATGGATTGAATTACCTGAAAAACATATTTGGCAAACTGGTTCAAGTCGTACACCAGAAAAAACAGAATTTGTAGCGAATATGCCAACAGAAGAAGTCTATACATTACCTTCTAAGTATGGTGTGAATGGCTATGTATCGAATACAAAACCACTTGTATATCAAGGAAATATTATTGATAAATTTACACTGGCATTTGAAGATGGTGTCATTGTCAAAGCAGAAGCAGAGATTGGACAAGACTTATTACAAGAGATGATTTCTTCAGATGAAGGTTCAAAATATCTTGGTGAAGTAGCACTTGTACCGCATGAATCACCTATTTCTGCATCGAATATTTTATATTACAATACATTATTCGATGAGAATGCTTCAAATCATTTAGCTGTTGGTGCAGCATATCCAACATGCTATGAAGGTGGAAGCGAATTATCTGAGGCTGAACTAGACGCACATGGTATTAACTCATCGATTACACATGAAGATTTCATGATTGGCAGCGGCGAGATGGATATTGATGGTATTTTGGCAGATGGTACAGTTGAACCAATCTTCCGTAAAGGAAATTGGGCATTTTAAATAAATAGAAACAATAGCTTAGGTTATAGGTGTAAAAACACCATTTGATATGAGTATAAGAAAAACTGGAATCGTGTTGTGGCGCGGTTCCAGTTTTTCGTTGCGCACTCTAAAAAGAAGCGAAATGTTTTATCTATTCGTAGACATCTAGTTGACGTATAAATAGGGTAAAATAAGCATACGTGAATAAATGAGGAGCGAATGAACATGAAAGTATTAATTGTTGAAGATGAACAAGCCATTAGCCAAGTGTTAAAGGTTTATTTACGTAAAGCAGGTTTTGAAACAGAACAAGTCTTTACAGGTAGTGAAGCCTTTTTTATATTTGAACGTTTTCAACCAGACCTTGTATTACTCGATGTGATGTTACCAGGAAAAGATGGTTGGACAATTTTAAAAGAAATTCGTGAGCAGTCACAAACACCTGTGATTATGTTGACTGCACTTGGTGACACACATTTTAAATTAGATGGCTTAAATGGTGGCGCAGATGACTACATTGCCAAGCCTTTTGAAGCAGAGGAAGTGGTAGCGCGGATTAAAGCCGTGTTAAGACGCGTGAATCAACCACAACATGCAGTGAAGCAGTTTGGAGCTTTACAAATTGATGCAACAGCGCATCAAATTCACCTGCATGGAGAAGAAGTGACACTCACGCCACGTGACTTATCCGTACTATTATTTTTAGCAGAACATCCAAATCAAACATTCACACGTGATCAATTATTAGAGCATGTGTGGGGCTGGAACTACGATGGAAGTGACAGAGCAGTCGACCTATCAATCAAAAGACTGCGTAAGGCGTTACAAGCGTGGGCAGCTGATGAGGGTGAAATCCGTACACTGCGAGGATTGGGGTATCAACTACGTGTTCAAAAATCGTAAACGCATCTCACTACAAACGTATTGGATGACGCGCTATTTACTCGTATTACTCATTGGATTAGCGATTGTGGCACTTATTTCAGCCATATGGATTCGTCATACAAACGTATCGTATCGCATGGATACAATGGAAGTACTAGCAGAACAAATAACAAACCAATTAACAGATGTAGAGAATCCAACAAATGATGTGCCGAATCGCTTTATTGGCGATCCTGAGAAGTTCCCAAGACAAGATATAAAACCAAAAGTCTATATAACAAATACAGACGGGGATGTACTAAATGAACGTGCTATGGGACCAAAAATTACCAAAATTCCAAAAGAGGTACTAACTTCTTCAGATGAAAAACAGACACTAAAAGACTTAGATGGTATATCGCAAACCTACTATATGGTGAAGAAAAAAGTAGAAATGGATGAGAAGCATGTAGGCTGGGTTGTTGTTATGGAAGATGAAAAAATGATGACGCGCTCGAATCAAGCATATGGTCAACTAGCACTAATGATTGGAGCACTTGCACTCATTGGACTTGGAGCTATCTATTATTTAACTTCTCGATTAGTTCGTCCAATTCGGGAGGTAGCTGTAGCAGCCAAGCAAATTCAAGAAGGGAATTATGCTATCTCTCTGCCAGATCATCCAAAGGAACGAGAAGTATATGAACTTGTCACATCATTTACTGAGATGGCGAATCGTCTTGAACAACTTGAAGCGATGCGTACAGAGCTTTTAGCAGGTGTAACGCATGAATTAAAAACGCCTGTAACAGCAATTGACGGCTTACTTCAAGCATTAAAAGACGGTGTTGTGACTGGAGAGGAAGCACGTGAATTTGTACAGATGGCAATGGTCGAAACGAAGAAAATGAAAACGATGGTAGGTGATTTACTTGCCTTTAACTCATTTGCAGTCAATGCCATCCCACTTAAATTTGAAACAAAAGAAATCAATTCGTATGTAGAAAATACAATGAAACAATGGCAAACGACACAAGAGTTTGAAGAAGTTCAGATTACATTAGATGAACATGTAGAACCAATTCACCTCTCAATTGATCCTATACGTTTCCAACAGATTTGTACGAATTTATGGACGAATGCAGCACAAGCAATGCATGAACAAGGTCAGATTCATATTCGTCTACAAGCAGATAAAGAAAAAGTGCGTATTTTTGTTCAAGACGAGGGAAGTGGTATTCCAAAAGAAGAACAACCATTTATTTTTGACCGCTTTTATCGAGGAGAAAATAAAAAATATGCAATTCGTGGATTAGGGTTGGGATTACCACTTAGTAAAATGATGGCTCAGTCGATGCAAGGTGACTTACGTTTAGTGCATAGCGATGAACAAGGTACGTGTTTTGTGATTGAACTGAAAAGAAATGAAGCATGACATCTCGTTGACACATTCCTTCTTTATAGTGAAGATAGTTCAAAAATAAGGAGTGTCAAATAGATGAAAAAGAGAATGATCTGGGCAATCGCTATCATCTTTGTTTTAGTTGTTGGAAGTGGTGTATATTATGCAACAGCCAAAACAGGATATGTCGCAAAAGTAGGCGATACGAAAATCACACAACAGCAACTGAATAATGTTTTAAATAAACAATATGGTAGTGCAGCGCTTGAAACATTAATTCAAGACCAAGTAATTATACTTGAAGCAGAAAAACAAAAAGTAACAGCAAGTGATGCAGAAGTAGATGCACAATATAAAAAAGTTGAAACACAATACGGCGGAGCAGATGCACTTGAATCAGCACTTGAATCAAATAACATGTCGAAATCTGATTTTAAAGCGAATTTAAAAACGTATGTACTCGCATCTAAAATGATTGAGAAGGATTTAGATACATCTGACGAAACATTAAAAGCTTATCTAAAAGAAAATCAATCTACATTCGATACAGCAGCGCAAGTGAAGGCAAGTCACATTCTTGTAGAGAAAAAAGCAACTGCGACAAAAATCAAAAAAGAGTTAGATGCAGGTGATGACTTTGCAAAATTGGCGAAGAAATATTCAACTGATACTGCCACGAAAAGTAAAGGTGGCGACTTAGGCTACTTTACGAAATCAGAAATGGTGGAAGAATTTGCGACACAAGCTTTCAACATGAAAAAAGGTGATATTAGTGACCCAATCAAAACAGATTATGGTTACCATATTATCAAAGTAACAGGTACAGTCGATGCAAAAACAGCAAAGTATGAAGAGGTCAAAGACAAAGTAAAAGAAGCGTATATTGAAGCGCAAATTAGCGCACAATATTCAAGTTGGTTAACAGAGAAAATGGCAGACTACGACATTACAAATACACTCAGTAAATAACAAAAGAAGCAGTATGAGAATGATCTCAGCTGCTTCTTTTTCTTACATAGTTGTACTTTTTTGGTTTAATACTTGAATGCCGCGAACGATATTCCAAATGACAATCGCCAATGAGAATAGAGCCATGAAAATGATGAAAATAATGACACCTATACCAAGTGCAGCACCTGTTGAATCACTCATTTCAGCTGATGCAAAGATACCCATTGTTGCTAAAATAATAAAGAAAATAACTGCAGGAACATAAAGTAACAAGTGAGAAATAAGTGCATGTGTTGCGTGTTTTTTTACATCACGATCTTTTACAACAAGCATAACAATCAGCGGTAAAATAAAGCCTGCAAAGAAAATACTGAAGTAACAAAGTGATGATAAAATACGATTATTCTGTTCCATGATAACCCTCCCTTTTGTTCATAATAACTTATATACGTATAAAAATGGAAATCGTTTCATGCTATTGCTATATTTCGTTAAATTCAGTAGAATGAGAGTGTTCAAAAATAATGATGTAAACCACAAGGGGTGCATACGTGCTGAGAGAGAGTTTCGACTCCAACCCTTCGAACCTGTAAGTTAACACTTGCGTAGGAATGTGGATAGAAACCGACATATAACGATGTCAGGCTCTGTCCTGATGTCGTTTTTTTTATCTAGATTACCACAGGAATTGTGTAAGACATCAAATCAATGGAGGTTCATAAAGATGAACAAACAAAGATTATTAATGATGATTGAGGTGGCCATTTTTGCGGCGATTGGTTTTATTTTAGACAAACTATCGTTTTCGATTTGGGCACAGGGTGGTTCCATTAGTTTAGTTATGGTACCAATCGTATTGATGGCGATGCGTTGGGGAACATTACCAGGGCTTGCGACAGGTCTTATTGTAGGGGTACTACAAGTTTTAACAGGTGCAAGTATTTTAACCCCATTACAAGGATTTTTAGATTACTTCTTTGCGTTCACAATTGTCGGGATTGCTGGAGTTTTCCGTCCGATGGTTATTCGTGCTTCAAAACAGAAAAAAGATGGCGCAATGCTTGGCTGGATTTTAGTGGGTACAGCAATTGGTGGAATCCTACGACTGATTTCACATACAGTAGCAGGCGCAGTATTCTTCGCAAGTTATGCGGGCGACCAAAACCCGTGGATTTATTCTGTTGTTTATAATAGCTCGTATATGATTCCAGCTATTATTTTAACAGCTGTCGTGATTTATCTATTGTTTAGAGCAGCACCTAAGTTATTCGTTCAAAAGACGTATTAAGAATAAAAACGTAGCGACTAAGAAATCGTTACGTTTTTTATTATATATATATCCACCTAAATAAAAACTTTTACTGAATGTATGAAAGAATGCATAGACTTTTTATATGTATCTACAAAAATTATGATATAGTTAAGAGTAGAATTTTATATAGAAGGGACCGTTATACATGATTGCAACAACTCAACAAGAAATCGATGCGTTATTAAAAGCGGGTCGTGCCATGGCAGAAATTCGCGAGGCAATGAAAGCTGTGACAAAACCAGGCGTTACAACAAAAGAGCTAGATGAATTAGCTGGTAAACTATTTGAAGAAAAAGGTGCAGTATCTGGACCAAAAGCAGAATATGACTTCCCAGGTTTCACATGCATTAGTGTAAACGAGGTCGTAGCACATGGTATTCCAAACGATACACCTCTAAAAGAAGGCGATATGATTAATATTGATGTATCGGGTCATGTGGATGGTTTTTATGCAGATACAGGTATTTCATTTATCGTAGGTGATGCTGAAAAGCCAGAATTACAAAAATTATGTGATGTAGCACAGTCAGCTTTTGATCGTGCTATGACAAAGGTTAAACCAGGTTCTAAATTGAATCAAATTGGTAAAGCTGTAGAACGTGAAGCGCATGATAATGGTTTAAAAGTAATTATGAACCTAACAGGTCATGGTGTAGGACACTCATTACATGAAGAACCACAATATGTATTGAACTATTATGATGCATGGGACGCTACTTTAATGAAAGAAGGTATGGTTTTCGCAGTAGAACCATTCATCTCACAAGCAGCTGAAAATATTATTGAAGGTACAGATGGTTGGGCGTTTTTAACACCAGATAAATCATTTGTAGCACAACTAGAACATACAGTAATCGTGACAAAAAATGGCCCGATTTTAACAACAAAAATTGATTAATAAAAAGAGGAGAACGATTTTTTCGTTCTCCTCTTTTCTATAGTGTAAAACATGTTAATAGATTGTTCTTGGCTTTTTACGCATAAATAGAATACCAGCAAGTAATACACCACTTAAAAATAATGCAGCTGTTGTTACTAATAATTCCTCAAAGTTATTTTGTACAGCAATTCCTAAATAGAACCAGATGAATAGAATCGGGAAGTAAGGATCGTAATGATGAAAGCGGATGTGAAGTGCAATGGCTACAAAGACAGTCAATAAGATGACGGCCCATAGCGGTTGACTTAATCCAAAACCATCCCAACGTGCTGCAACAAGTAAGATTGCTAAATTGAACATAATAAGTAATACGAGCCATGCTAAATAAAGTGATATAGGTAGGCGTGTGGTCATCGTATTCTTTTCAGGTAGTAATAAATACATACCTGCAAGTGCAAGTGTACTGAATACGAGTATCATACATGCGATGATGAACTGACTATTTTGCCAGTAATAAATCCAAACGATTGAAAGGACCATACTAATTGTAAATAAAAAACTTTGTACATGTGTAATCGCAAATTGTTTCTTTGCAAACATTTGCCATTGTTTGTAAATCCAATATAATATAGAGAGATAGATGAGTGCCACTACATAAAAGACATAGTCGGATGGATAAGCTAGAATGGTATAGCTATTTGCAACATCCACTGTCGTTTGACCATTGAATGGAAGAATGGCAGCAGATACGCTGACAATCATCATTGCTAAAAAACTGATTGTCATTAACAATAGTCTGCCCAAAAGATCTCCTCCTCATCAAGATTTTTCGTATTTAAAAATACTAACTATCATTATACACGTCTTTCATAGTGCAATCATTTTCAATTTGGTGAACGTTTCATAAAAAAAGGGTATATATAATCAGATTCAGGAAAAGGAGTGTTTACATGACTCAATCTTTAGAAGAATTAAATATGGATAAGAAGTTCAATAGTAAGAAGTCGTATAAAAAAGAATTAAAAAAATTACAGCTAAAAATGTTAACGTTACAACAGACGTTGCATCGTAATAATATCGGTTTAATTATAGCCTTTGAAGGAATGGACGCAGCTGGAAAAGGTGGCGCGATTAAGCGCTTGATTGAACGATTAGATCCACGTGGTTATGTTGTACATCCAATTTCAGCTCCAAAGCCACACGAATTACGTCACAACTACTTACAACGTTTCTGGCGTAAGCTACCGTTTAGAGGAAGTATAGGTATTTTTGACCGTAGTTGGTATGGTCGTGTATTAGTAGAGCGAATTGAAGGTTTTGCAACGGAAGCTGAATGGACACGTGCTTACCGTGAGATTAATGAGTTCGAGCGTGTACTGACAGATGATCACTATATTATTTTGAAGTTCTGGCTACAAATCACAGAGGAAGAACAATTGAATCGTTTTAATGCACGTGAGAAGGATCCATATAAATCTTGGAAGCTAACAGATGAAGATTGGCGCAATCGTAAAAAATGGCCTCAGTATGTTCAAGCAGCAAATGATATGTTTGCTAAAACAGATCATCCGAATGCACCATGGATTTTAGTTGCAGGTAATGATAAAAAATATGCAAGAATCAAAGTATTAAAAGAAACAATTAAGCATTGTGAATCGAAAATTAAAAGTATGGGAATTGAGATTGATTACCCAGATGAGAAATAGTTTTTTAGTTAAAAGCTCATGAAATTGTGTAGAGAGAGATGATGTGGCATGCTTTACTTAGAGAGCGAACGCTGTATATATCGGGTATTAATTGAAGAAGATGCGGAAGCATTAACAAACCTAGTTGTACAAAACAAGCGATTTTGGTCCATCCATGAGCCACTTCATAGCCCTGAATATTATACGAAGAATTTTCAATTGAAGCGAATTAACGATTCGATGCATCAAATGAATATGCGTCGAGAGTATAGTTTTGGAATCTTCCTTAAAAATACGAAAGAGTTAATTGGTCATATATCGATTTATTCCATTAAGCGCTTGCCTTTTTCGAGTGCGTTCATCGGTTATTCCTTAGATGAGCGCTTTACTCGTAAAGGAATTACAACAGAAGCGGTGGAATGTATTACAAAATTCGCCTTTGAAAATTTGGATTTACATAGAATTGAAGCCTATGTATCGCCAGCGAATGAAGGGTCTTATCGTGTGCTAGAAAAAGTCGGTTATCAACGTGAAGGGTTGTTAAAACAATTACTTTATATTAATGGTGTATGGGTAGATCATTATCTATATGCGAAGCTTGCAGAGGAACATTGAAAAGGTAAGACACTTTGGTATAAGTGGAAAAGACAATTTAAAAAGAAGTTTTAAAAAAGAACCGCCGTCTCACCAAGACAGCGGTTCTTTTTATTATTATAGGTCGTAGCCGTTTGTTACAAGTTCAAGTTCGCCTGTTTTTGGATCAATGATTAAACCATGTACAGGTACATCTTTTGTGATTAAAGGATGGTTACGTACAACGTTTACGCTACGTTTCACTTCTTCTTCTAAATCAGTGAAACCTTTTAACCAATCCTCAACGTCGATTCCTGTATGCGAGATAATTTCAAATGTCTTATCATCTACCCCACGTGATTTAATTTCGTTGATGACTTTTGACGGATCCATTGAATTCATACCACAGTTTTTGTGTCCAACTACAAGTACTTCCTCTGCTTTTAAAGCATACACTGCAACCAAAACACTTCGCATGATACTGCCGAATGGATTGTTAATTTGTGCCCCTGCTGTTTTGATCATTTTCGCATCACCATTTTTAATGTTGATTGCTTTTTGTAATAATTCAATTAAGCGCGCATCCATACAAGTTACAATCGCTAACTTTTTATTCGGCACTACATCCGATACATATGATACATAATCTTGGTTTTCTACAAATTTTTTGTTAAACTCTAAAATCTCATCTAATTTTCTCATTACAAACTCCCCTCCCACATTTAATTTTATCTAAAAAAAATAAAAAATTAAATGTTTATGGTAAAAATGCATAAAAAGAACGATTATTTAAGGTAATGTAGTGTTTCTGTTGAGAGACCTGTACCAATCGCAACCGCTTCAAGAGGAGATTGTGCTCTGTAAACTGGAATAAATAGTTCATTTGCTAACCATTCATCTAATCCTTGTAGTAAAGATGTCCCGCCAGCAAGAACGATACCACGCTCCACAATATCACCAGCAAGTTCTGGTGGACAAGATTCTAGAGTACGACGAATCAGTTCTAAAATCGCTTGGAATGTTTCAGATAAGCAATCTTGTAGCTGCATCGAATCAATTGTAATACTACGTGGTAATCCTGTGACTAAGTCACGTCCTGTTACGGTCATTTGCGCTACTGCATGTTCAATTGGTGCATGACCAATCTCAATTTTGATTTCTTCAGCAGTTTTAGCACCAATTAATAAATTGAATTCTTTGCGTAGATAGTGAATGATATCATCATTAATTGAGTCGCCACCAATTTTGGCAGTTGCCGTTGTTACAATGCCACCTAATGAGATGATGCCAACTTCAGTTGTACCACCGCCTAAATCAACAATTGCGCTCGCTGTAGGTTCGTTTACAGGTAATTCTGCTCCAATAGCTGCAGCAACAGGTTCATCAATTAAAAATACCTCTTTAGCTCCACATTGGCGTGCAGCATCCTGAATAGCTAAACGCTCAATCGATGTTGCCCCAGAAGGTGCACAAATAACGATGTTCGGTTTTTTAAATCGTCCTTTGTCTTTAAAGACGCGATCCAAAATCGTTTTTAAAAGAGTAGTTGCCATATCAAAATCTGCAATGACACCATCTTTAAGTGGGTGACATACTGTAATATTCGGTGGTGTTTTTCCAATCATTGCTTTGGCTTCATGACCAATCGCAATTACTTGCTTTGTTGTTGTATTGACAGCCACGACAGATGGCTCATTCAAAATAATACCTTTATTTTTTACGTACACTAATGTGTTCGCTGTACCTAAATCAATTCCAAGAGCTGAAGATGTAAACATCAAACAACGCCTCCTCTAGCTTTGTATAAATATCTAATATGATAAAAAAATAACAAATCAGTCGTTTTAATAGTATAAATGAAGAAAAAAGGGAATGATAGTTTAAATATGAAGGATAAAAAAGGGAATAAAAATAGAGTTGTTGATATATCAATATGTAACGGCTTTTATTAGGATAAAAGTCTACTATTTAATTTTTTTAAATGCGCTAAATGTGTTAGAAGAAGAAAAAAAATTTATCCTACATTTTAATAAAAAATCGCTTTTTTATGATGTCATATAAAACAACGCCTCGTCTTAAAGACGAAACGTTCTTTTAAATGTTTCCACTAGAGATTAAAATGCCCAATTCCCGTTACGGAATACAGGAATACGTTCACCATCTTTTGTAATACCATCAATCTGCATATCACCAGAGCCAATCATAAAGTCGACGTGTGTCATACTGCGATTTAATCCTGCTTTTGCAAGTTCTTCTTGTGACATTTCTGTTCCATTTTCTACACAAAAAGCATAGGCACTACCAATCGCTAAATGGTTTGAAGCATTCTCATCGAATAGTGTGTTGTAGTAAAGGAGACCAGAGTTTGAAATAGGTGAATCATGTGGTACAAGTGCTACTTCACCTAAGAAGTGAGATCCTTCATCTGTTGCAACTAAATCCTTTAATACTTGTTCACCTTGTTCAGCGGATACATCTACAATGCGGCCTTTTTCAAACGTGATTTTAAAGTTGTCGATGATTGTTCCACCGTAGCTTAATGGTTTTGTACTGCTTACATAACCATCTACACCATCCTTAAAAGGTGCTGTGAAAACTTCTTCAGTTGGGATATTCGCCATAAAATCAAACCCAGCTTCATTCTTACTACCACCACCACTCCAAATATGGTGTTCAGGTAATTCGATTGTTAAGTCAGTACCAGGTGCTGTGTAATGTAATTTGAGGAAGTGATAACGATTCAATTCATCTACTTTTGTACTAAGCTGCTCATCATGTACTTTCCAAGCTTTAATAGGTTGTTCTAAGTCAGCGCGTGTCGCTTTAAAAATAGCTTCCCATAGAGCAGGAACTTGTTCTTCAGTTGGTAAGTCGGCAAACATCATAGCAGCCCAGTCTTTTGAAGGGGCTGCAGCGACAGTCCAGCTAATTTTGTTTGCTTGTGAAGCTTGACGATATTTTTCTAAACCTTGACCTGCAGCTTTTTGGAATGCTGCAATTTTTTCTGGCATAATCCCTTTTAATAAGTCAGGGCTAGATGATTTTACTTTAATAAAAGCAGCCCCATGTTCAGCTAGCCATTCTTTTTCAACTGTTTGCCAAATAGGAAAGTGGTTGAATTCTTCAAGTGGTGCATGTTCAAAATGTAAACGACTAATAACATCATCATCATAATGTACAAATACTTGTTTTGCTCCAGCTTCATATGCCTTTTTAGCTAATGCTTTTGCAAGTTCTGAATTCTCAACTGTCACGTCAATAAATAAATATTGATCTGGTTGAAGATTTGATCCTACACGAATTAAAAGTTCTGCATAATTTTCTAATTTTTCTTGAAAACGTAACATTAAAACCCATCCTTTGTTAATATAGAATTAATAGAAACTTCTATTCTATTTTCAACTATTTCGGTTAACGAATCAAGTTAAACATATAAAATCAAAAGAATAATAACAACTGGTACTAAACACTCTATTATATGTAATTTGGCAGTGAACGTTTGTACATAGAAATTTTCATGAAATATCCAATGAATGTAGTAGATGTTTATTAAGATTTAAGAATTTACACCGAAATATAAAGAAGAATGACGACTTTGGAGGTTCTGAAATGGATATATCATCAGTTATAGGGATTATACTTGGACTTGTCTCTCTTATTGTAGGGATGTTCTTTAAAGGTGTAACACCGGATGCCTTACTTAATCCAGCGGCGCTTTTTATTATCATTTTAGGAACGATTGCTACTGTTGTAATTGCCTTCCCAATGAGTGAGCTAAAGCGCATACCAAAATTATTTGGTGTTTTATTTAAGGATAAAAAATTAGTAAGTGATTTAGAAATTATTCAATTATTCTCAAGTTGGGCAGATTTAGCTCGTCGAGAAGGTTTGCTTGCCTTAGAGAGTAAAGTGGATGAAGTAGACGATTCATTCCTTAAAAATGGTTTAACATTAGCAATTGATGGTCAAAATGCAGATTACATACGCGATGTGTTAACAGAAGAAGTAGAATCAATGGAAGAACGTCATAGTGCGGGGGCGCAAATTTTTACACAAGCGGGTACTTACGCGCCCACATTAGGTGTATTAGGAGCTGTAATTGGTCTGATTGCAGCGTTAAAAGAATTAGATGATGTTGAAAAGTTAGGTTTAGCGATTTCAGCAGCCTTCGTTGCAACATTACTCGGTATTTTTACAGGTTACGTATTATGGCATCCATTCGCAAATAAATTAAAGCGAAAGTCAGCTGTTGAAGTAAAACAGAAGATGATGATTATAGAAGGTATCCTTTCAGTATTAGAAGGGGAGGCTCCTCGCGTAATCGAACAAAAATTGGCATCATACTTACCGAAAAGTGAACGTGCTAAAATAATTGGCGAAAGCGGGGCGGATGGCCTTGGCAAAGAAAGCTAAAAAACATAAAAAACATGAGGAACATATTCCAGAGTCTTGGCTAATTCCATATGCAGATATTTTAACGCTATTACTAGCACTCTTTATTGTATTGTTTGCATCTTCATCTGTTGATGTGAAGAAGTTATCACAATTATCCGCTGTATTTAGTACAGTATTTGATGGTGGTTCAGGCGTTATGGATAATCCATCACCAGTCGAAACAGATATACCGAGTAGCGAAACATTAAGTGCGTATCAAGAAGATCAACGTCAGTTAAAAGAAATTGAGACAGATGTAGAACAATATATCGCAAGTAAAGAATTAGAAGGGAAATTCGATACAAAGATGACAGAAGATGGTCTACTCATTACGATTAAAGCAAGTGTTCTATTTGACCCTGGTCAGGCCGTCATCTCATCTAAATATGAATATATTGCAAAAGATTTGGCGAAAGTACTTAATTTAAAACCAAAACGTTCGGTTGTCGTGTCGGGTTATACAGATACAGTACCAACTACGGGTAGTCAGTTTTCTTCAAACTGGGAGTTGAGTGCAATTCGTGCAGTAAACTTTTTAACCTTACTTATAAATTCGAATAAAGAACTAGATCCTGCTTATTTCAGCGCCAAAGGATATGGTGAGAACAATCCTGTCGCATCGAATGATACAGCAGAGGGAAAAGCTAAAAACCGTCGTGTAGAGGTTCTTGTGCAGCCTTTAGTAAAAGAAGATGGTTCATCATATGAACAAACAAATAGTAAATAGAAAAAGAGGGTGGAGTAAAATCCAGCCTCTTTTTATTGTTTAGATATAGTACATAAAAAAGAAGTACAATGGGAAAATCCCAAAGCACTTCTTTTACTTATTTACGCAGTGAACCAAGTTCTGCTACGATTGCTTGCATTTCACTTGGACTAAAAGCATCGCGCTTATGTACTAATTCATATAAGTACACAAGATCTTCGTAACTCTCCGTGTCGAAGTTTTCAGGTTTCATGGCATCTGCATTGACCATGCGTAATTTTTCTTTAATCGCTTCAATCATGAAGTGAATATTTTCTGTAGATGGCGTTGTTAAATCCAAAAGGAACCCCTACCTTTCAAAGTTGGTTACCTTTTATAATTCCATTCATACAGCCAATTGTCAATGACAATTTGATTTAAGATTTACTAGCACGTAATGCTAATTTTTCTTCTTTTAATGTTTTTTGAATAATACGTGTTTCAGCTACAATAACACCTGATAAACCGACAAGACCGATTAAGTTAGGAATCGCCATTAAGCCGTTCGCTACATCCGAGAATGTCCATACAAGATCAAGAGATGATGTTGCACCTACATAAACAAATAATACGAAGATGATACGATAGATTGTCCCAGCGATTGGTGTCTTTACAAGATATTGTAGACACTTTTCACCATAGTAAGCCCAACCCATAATTGTTGAAGAAGCAAAGAATACAAGACCGATTGCTACAACATATGGACCCCATGCGCCTAGGAATGTATCAAATGCAGCAGTTGTTAATTCGTTCGCTGCCATATCTTTATTTGTATAAACACCTGACATAACGATTGTTAAACCTGTAATTGAACAGATTAAGATGGTATCTAAGAATACTTGTGTCATCGAGATTAAAGCTTGACGACCTGGTAAGTCTGTTTTTGCAGCAGCAGCAGCGATTGGTGCAGAACCAAGACCAGCTTCGTTTGAGAAAATCCCACGTGCAACCCCGTAACGAATCGCAGCACCGACAGCACCACCACCAGCAGCAGAGAATGAAAATGCATCTTTAAAAATAATACCAAAAGCAGCAGGTACATCTGTAATGTTCGTAAAGATTACAATTAAACCAGCAAGTAAATAGAAGATTGCCATAACCGGTACAAATACAGCTGTTACGCTACCGATTGATGAAATACCACCTAAAATAACTAACCCTACAACAACGGTTAATACAATACCTGTAATCCAAGGCGCAACATTGAACGTGTTACTTACAACACCAGCAACTGAGTTCGATTGTGTACCATTACCGATACCAAATGATGCGATAACACCGAAGAAAGCGAATAGAACTGCTAACCATTTTTGCTTTAGACCACGCTCTAAGTAGTACATCGGTCCACCAGCCATTTGTCCTTTTTCATCTTTCACGCGATATTTTACGGCTAATAGTGCTTCACCGTATTTTGTTGCCATACCTAATATTGCAGCTACCCACATCCAGAAAATTGCTCCTGGTCCCCCTAGAATAACAGCAGTGGCTACCCCGACAATATTACCTGTTCCCACTGTCGCAGCTAAAGCTGTCGTCAATGCTTGGAATTGTGAAATATCCCCTTCAGCCGATTTGGCATGGTTTTTTGAAAATACTAATTTTAAAGCAGTTGGTAACAAACGAATTTGTAAAAAACCAATACGAATTGTTAAGTAAATCCCTGTCCCTAAAATTAAGACGATTAGCGGTATCCCCCATAACACGCCTGAAACCTCGCCTAAAAATGCATTTAACTTATCTCCCAAAGCCCCCATTGAATTACCCCCTAAAAATGTAATTTTTCTTTAAAATGGAAAAATTAAAGCATACAACTATTTTCATAAAATTCTGTTAAATTGTCAATACCTAAAATGAATTTATATTATAACTATTTGTTATGATATAATGTATGCTAGCATAACGGTTTACTCACGAAGGAGAAGGGTACTATAATTGGGATTAGGAAATACATAAAAAACCGGAGGAGATAACTATGGGAAAAAAATTAGTGTATGGTATTTTAGCAGGAGCAGCAATTGGAGCAGCAGTAAGCTTAATGAATCGCGAAACACGAGAAAAAGCAGTACAAAAAGTAACGAACTTAAAAACAGATACACAATATTACTATTACAATCGTGATGAGCTAAAACAAAAAGCAACAGAGAAATTTAGCAAATTACAAGGCATTGTAGAAATGGTGATGGAGAATAAAGATTATTATTTGGAAAAAATTGCTGAATTTAGAGAAACACCTAAATTAACTGAGGAAGTAAAAATTGCGAAAGAGGTAACGAATCAAGGTGTAGACGATGTTAAAAAAGCTGAAGATGTCATTCACCTATAAACTTTAAGAAGGGGGAGGTTTATATGGCGAGGAAAGCAAAAGTTAAACATTCATCTGAAATGTTCGAGCGTTTAAAAATGATGCAAGTTAAAAAGAGACAACGCGACATTGAAGTAGATGAACTCGATTATACAACGCGTAAAGGGTATATAAAAGGTCTAATAGAAGGTATAAAAAAAGCAGATGTATCAAGTTCAGGAGCACAACTGGCCTATTTCTTCCTTCTATCATTATTTCCATTACTTATTTTTATTTTAACGCTTGTTCCATTTCTAAATTTGCGTCCAGAACAAGTTTTTATATTTTTAGAAACAGCGTTACCGTCTGAAACCTATAATCTGATCAGTTCCACATTGAGAGAAGTTTTGGATACGCGCAGTGGGAGTTTATTATCAATTGGTATTATTGCGACTTTATGGTCTGCATCCAATGGAGTAAATGCGCTTATCAAGAGTTTAAATCGCTCTTATGGAATTGAAGAAACAAGACCTTTTTTAATTGCTAGAGGAATGTCACTTATTTTAACCTTGATGTTTATTGTGTTAATTATTGTAGCTTTAGTCTTACCTGTATTTGGTCAAACTATTGGAAAAACTTTGTTTAATGAAATTGGATTAGGAGATAACTTTTTAATAATTTGGCAATACGTTCGAATTATTTTACCACCTATTTTAATAGCGAGTGTATTAATAATTGTTTATTGGGTGGCACCAAATATGCCGTTATATTTAAAAAGTGTCTTTCCAGGAGTTATTTTTGCCACTGCTGCTTGGATTGCTGTGTCATACGGTTTTTCATTCTATATTAGTAATTTTGCCAACTATTCCAAAACATATGGTAGTATTGGGGGAATTATTATTTTAATGTTATGGCTTTATATTATTGGTATTGTATTAGTGATTGGTGGACAGCTAAACGTAGTGACACAAAGAAGAACTGAACAGAAGATGCGAAGAATGGATCAAGTATCTAAGCAAGAAGAAAAAGGTAAAATTTCAACAAAAGTATCTTCAATTTAACGTAAAAAGAACAACCTCTAAAATAAAGAGGTTGTTCTTTTTTTTATTAAATTTTTGTGCGTAACATACGCAAACCATTTAGAATAACTAGAATCGTACTACCTTCATGTCCGATAACGCCGAGTGGTAAGTTAACAATTTGCAAGAAGTTAGAGATGACTAATAACATAATAATAGAAATAGAAAAGATAATATTTTGTTTCACGATTCGTTGCATTTTACGTGCTAGTTTAATGGCATGCGGAATTTTTGATAGATCATTTTTCATCAGTACGACATCTGCTGTTTCAAGTGCTACATCTGTTCCTTCACCCATCGCAATTCCTGTTGTTGCTGTTGCAAGAGCAGGCGCATCGTTAATGCCATCACCAACCATACCAACGAATTTATATTCTTCCATTAATTCTTTTACATGTTTTACTTTTGTATCCGGTAGACATTCCGCAATCGCTTGTTCAACGCCAGCTTCTTTTGCAATGACGTTAGCTGTATTATGGTTATCACCTGTTAGCATAACTGTGTGAATACCCATTTCATTCAACTGTTGAATCGCAAGTTTTGACTGTTCACGTACAGTATCTTTTAGTGCAACTAATGCTACAATCCCTTCATCATTTGCCATGAAGATGACTGTTTTACCTTCGTTTGTTAATTGATCTGCTAGATTGTTTTTAAATGCACGAACACGCTCAAAACCGACGAATTCAGGTTTACCAACTTGATACACTGTGCCATCAATTGTTCCTTTTAATCCCCAACCAGGCATGTCTTCAATTTGCGCTTTACGGAAAGTAGATACATTTTGTTCTTCTGCGTACGTTGTAATTGCGATTGCAAGTGGGTGATTAGATTGTGATTCAATCCCTGCTAACATCGCAAGCAATTCTTTTTCGTCTAATCCATCTGCAGTGACGAAATCTGTTACAACTGGTTTACCTCGTGTTAATGTTCCTGTTTTATCAAAAGCAATAGCGCGTAATGCACTTAAATGTTCGATGTGTAGACCACCTTTGAATAAAACACCACTACGAGCGCCACTTGAAATTGCTGATAGTGTTGCAGGTGTAATCGCTGCAACAAGCGCACATGGAGAAGCAACAACTAGTAATACCATCGCGCGATAAAATGTTGTGTTCCAGTCCCAATCTAATAAATAGTGGGGAAGGAAGAGCATAAGACCTACAACGGCTAAAACAATTTTGACATACGTTCCTTCAAAACGTTCGATGAATTGTTCAGAAGGTGATTTTTCACTTTGAGCTGACTGTACTAATTCAATAATTTTTGAGAAAAGTGAATCTGTATTTGGTTTTGTCATTTCGACAATTAATGTACTTGTTAAGTTTACTGTACCAGAGAATACTTCGTTTTGAATTTGTTTTGTTACAGGAATTGATTCACCTGTAATCGCTGATTCATCAATTGTTGAAATCCCTTCAACGACTACACCATCTGTTGGCACACGTTCGCCTGGTTTAATGAATAGACGATCCCCAACTTGTAATTCAGAAACTTGTACACGCTTTGTTGTACCATCTTCTAATAGTAAGTTTGCGACTTCAGGTTGTAAGTCCATTAGTGCTGAAATCTCTTTATGGCTTTTGTTCATCGCATAAGTTTCCATTGCACCACTTACTGCGAAGATGAAGATTAAGATGGCACCCTCTGTCCAATAACCGATAATTGCTGAGCCAATTGCAGCTAAAATCATCAATAATTCGACGTTCAAGGTTTTTTCTTTAATGGTCTCCTCAATACCTTCTTTTGCTTTTGCAAAGCCACCAATAATGAATGCAGCTAAGTATAAAACAACTACTAATGTAGTCTCGCCAATATTTTTGCTTAGAATCCATGCCACTAAAATAAGTACACCTGATAATAGGGCTGCAATCATTTCATGGTGTATTTTCATTTTCTCAATTAACGATTCATTTGTTTTTGTCATTCTTCCTACCTCCTTGAGAATGGATATCATTATCGAAACGGATATAAAATCAATAAAAAGCTTAAATATCAATGATTTTAGTTTGATTTATTTCTTTTTATTAATTTATAATTATTATAAATAAAGGGAGGTTAAAAGTCAACTAAATGAGAAAATGACATTGATTATCAATTATATAGAGGATTTAAATTAGAATGATTATCGTTAATGATTAGATAATAATATAAAAAAGCCGTAACGAAATGAATCGTTACGACTTCGATTTGTTTATTAGAATACGCGTTCAGCGTGATCTGCTAATTTTTCAAGTGATGATTTTTGAACATCTGCATGTAATGAGTTACCGTGAGAATCCATTGTAACTACCGCTGTGAAGTCTTCAACACCTAAGTGCCACATTGCTTCAGGGATACCAAATTCAAGTAAATCAACACCATCTACTGATTTAATACAGTCAGCATAGTACTGAGCAGCACCGCCGATTGCATTTAAGTATACGCCGCCATGTTCTTTTAATGCTGCAAGTGTTTTTGGACCCATGCCGCCTTTACCCATTACTGCGCGAATACCGAATTTTTTCATGATGTCGCCTTGGTATGGTTCTTCACGAATAGAAGTTGTTGGTCCAGCTGCTTTTACAGTCCAGTTACCATCTTCATCTTTAGCCATTACAGGACCACAGTGATAGATGATTTGACCATCTAAATCAACTGGTGCATCGTGGCTCATTAAGTGGTGGTGGATTGCGTCGCGTCCTGTGTACATACGACCAGAAATTTGAACAACATCTCCAACTTTTAATGAACGGATTTTTTCTTCTGTAATTGGTGCAGTTAATTTTACAACTTCGCCTTGTTGTTTTGTTTCAGCTTTTGCTTCTTCTTCAAAGCTGATTTTTTCGCCGTCTTGGTAGTGCCATTCCATAATTTCGCCAGTTTCAGCGTTAATGTTAACAGCCATACGACGATATGCCCAACAGTTGTATGCTACTGATACGAAGAATGAAGCAGGGATACGGTGCATAACGCCGATTTTACAACCAAGTAATGTTGCTTCACCGCCGAAGCCCATTGTACCGATACCGAATGTGTTCGCTGTTTTGACAACGTACTCTTCTAATTTTGCAAGATCTTCATTTGGATTCACATCATCTACGTGACGGAATAATTGTTCTTTAGCTAAATCGTATCCAGATGAACGATCGCCACCGATTCCAACACCGATGAAGCCTGCTGAACAGCCTTGACCTTGTGCTTGGTAAACTGAGTGTAAGATACATTTACGGATACCGTCTAGGTCACGACCAGCACGACCTAAACCTTCTAATTCAGTTGGTAAGCTATATTGAATATTTTTATTCTCACAGCCGCCGCCTTTTAAGATTAACTTCATTTCGATGTAATCTTTTTCCCACTGTTCAAACTTGATAACTGGAACACCTTCGCCAAGGTTGTCACCGCTATTTGCGCCTGTTAATGAATCAACGGCGTTTGGACGTAGTTTTGCGTCAGCAGTTGTTTGTGCAATTGCTTTTTTAATCATTTCTTTGATTTCGATTTGGTTTACGCCAACAGGTGTTTTAATTTTAAATGTTGGTAGACCTGTATCTTGGCAAATTGGAGATACATTATCATCAGCCATGAAAATATTGTTTGCGATTGTATCTAAACTCATTGCAGCGCGAGTTCCAGCATTTTCAGCTTCTTTCGCTTTTTTAATAGCACGACGAACGTCTTTTGGTAAGTTAGTAGATGTTTCTGTTACTAACTTATAAATGCTATTCTCAAGGTTTTGTAAATTCATAATAAAAAGTCCCCCTCAAAAGGTTTTATGTGAATCATTTTATATTATAACGTGTCTGAGTTGGGAGAAAAAGAGAATATATAGAAATGCAGTGATTTTTTCAGAAAATTGTATGCAACATAGACAGGAAAAGTATGAACAAAAAAAGAACAATTCGACTGTAATCGATTGTCCTTGTTTCGTTTATCTATTCTTTTTCTTCTGAATCAGTGCGTTTTTTAAATGTATCCATTTTTACTTCGATATCATCTACCATGGCAATTAAACGATCGATATCTTCTAACTCAGTCGTTTCAGGGTCGATTGCGTCTAGTACTTCCATGAAAATTTGCAGACGTTCTTTTAAATAGCTTACTTGCTGATCTTTATTTGTAATTGATTTACCCATCAGTACACCTCGTTTCATTGCTAGAATAACGGATTTATAACATTTTAGCAAATCCAAACAGAATTCGTTATTATCAGAATTTTCCGTTTATACATGAATGTATATTTACTAGGACTAAAATATGATACGATATGTTTCGGCTTTCAATTTATAAGCAAATTTATCTGTAGAAAGGAAGAAACTTGGTGAAAAATAACGATATTGCAAAAAAACGTTTTTGGATATTAGTCATCATCGTGTCGATTTCGGGTTTTTCTCAAGGAATGTTATTGCCGCTTATTTCAATCATTTTTGAAAAAGACGGTGTTGCTTCCTCACTCAATGGTTTAAATGCCACAGGTTTATATATAGGAACATTACTCATTGCACCATTCGTTGAACAACCTTTACGTCGTTTTGGCTACAAGCCTGTCATCGTTACAGGTGGGGCACTCGTATTTGCTTCATTATTTTTATTTCCTTTATGGAAAAGCGTATTATTTTGGTTCATCTTACGGTTAGTTATCGGAATTGGAGATCATGCGCTTCATTACGCAACACAAACATGGATTACAACGACAGCACCGCCTGAAAAATTAGGGAAGAATGTCGCGATTTACGGTTTATCATTCGGTCTTGGTTTCGCAGTTGGGCCTCAATTCGTTCCATTAGTTGAAATTAATGAAGCATTACCATTCATTGTTTCTTCATTACTATGTTTAGCAGCTTGGTCACTGATTTTCTTCTTAAAAAATGAAAAACCAGAACCAATTCAAGTGAATCAACATGGGAACACATTCGTACGTTATAAACGTGCGATGAAATATGCGTGGGTTGCATTTTTACCACCACTTGTTTATGGCTTTTTAGAATCTTCATTAAATGCCATCTTCCCAGTCTATGCAGTAAGAAATCACTTTGATTTATCGATGCTTGCCTTTACGCTATCTGCATTTTCAGTAGGGGGCATTCTAACCCAAATACCACTTGGAACACTTGGTGATCGCATTGGTAGAAGAAAAGTATCGCTCATTGCACTTGGCGGTGGCGGTTTAATGTTTTTATTCGGTAGCTTTTTCGAATCATCTGAGTGGATTATTTTAATTAGCTTTTTACTAGCTGGCATGTTCTGTGGTTCTGTATTCTCTCTCGGTATCTCATATATGACTGATTTAACACCGAAAGAGCTATTACCAACAGGGAACTTACTATGTAGTATTTTCTTCAGTGTTGGTAGTTTAGCAGGACCATTCTTAGGTGGTGCGTATGTACAATATGTGAATGCAAGCTTCCTCTTATTAATTGCAGGACTTATATTATCCGTATTCTTCATCGCATTAATTTTCGGTAAGGAAAGTAAAAAAGTAGTATAAAGAAAGAGGTAGGGAAAATTCCCCACCTCTTTTTTGTATGCTAATCAATTTTAAATTGATTAATCGCTTGTTTTAATAAGCCAATCTGATCTGATAAATGG
>NZ_BJOB01000025.1 GCF_006539985.1 Kurthia gibsonii
TTCTCACGCATGTTACAACAACATTACACATAGTGGTATAATTTGGATGTAAAAACCTTAGATTGCTGTATTTTCACTAAAAACCGTATAGAATCAACATTTTAAACATCCATTTTTTTACTTTGACATTCTTTTCATTCAAAAATAAAACTACTTTTTTATTTATTTTTTTATAAAATAATCGAGATTTCATAAAATTTTATCGTATTTTTTATACATAACGGACTCTTATATGACAAAAACAGCTTCTATTTCAGTACATATAAAAAAAGATGAAAGGAAAATCCCTTCACCTCTTTTCTACATTATTTGAGTTTCTACTATTATATGTTGGTTAAAACGGACCGTAATTCATCGCATGTGCCACAATTAAAATAATAATGCTGACAATCACTTGTGCGATAAAGAATGGCATATACCATCTTACCCACTTATTCCACTGGATTCCCGCAACTGCAAGTGCAGCGATTAATGCACCATTTGTCGGGAACAATAAGGCTGCAATCCCATCGCCTAATTGGAAAGCGAGAACTGCCGTTTGACGCGTAACATTCACTAAATCAGCAAGCGGCGCCATAATTGGCATTGTTAAAGCTGCTTGTCCACTTTGTGATGGAATTAAGAAATTAATCACCATTTGAATAAACATCATCGCAACTGCTGTTAAAGCAGATGGGACACCTGATAACATATTGCTCATATAATGAAGGATTGTGTCTAATAAACCGCCTGATTGGAAGATAACAAGGACTGCCTGTGCTAAACCGATAATCAATGCACCACCAAGTAGTTCACTGGCACCTTTTACAAAGCTGTTCGCGATTTCTGATGGAATTAAACCACCAACAATCCCCATAATAATACCTGTCAATAAGAATAGACCTGCTAATTCAGGAATAAACCACTCATACAGTTTGACACCTAAAATAAGTACAACAAAGTTTAGCATGAATACGGTTAATACTAATTTATGACGTAATGTCATTTTTAACGTCTTGTCTTTATCTTTTGGACTAAACTGACCGAACTTACCGTAAATACCGAGTTCTGGATTTTTTTGGACTTTTGAAGCATGACGATAAATGAAAAAGCTCGCCATTAATACAAAAATAATAAATACGACAATACGAAGTCCCATACCTGAGAAGGTTGGAAGTTCTGCAATGCCTTGTGCAACTGCGGTTGAGAATGGATTTAAAAACCCGGCTGTGAAGCCCATCCATGCACCCATTACAACAATTGCAAAACCAGTCACTGCATCAAAACCAAGTGCAATGGTCAAAGGAACGATGAGTGCTACATAAACGGCAACTTCATCACTCATCCCCATTGTTGCACCACAAATCGCAAAGAATAGTACGAATACAGGGATCATCAATTTTTCTTTACGCTTCATTTTTTCAGCAAATGTCACAACAAAGGTATCAAGCGCACCTGTTGCGTTCATAATACCGAAAACACCACCGATAATTAGTACGAAGAAGATTGTTCCTGCACCATTTACCATACCTGCATGAATACTTGTAAAAATATCTAGAAATCCAACAGGTGTATTGTCCACAAATTGAAAGGAATCGGCTACTAATATTTCACGTCCATCCTTCTCTACCTTATCAAACTGACCAGCAGGCACAAAATAAGTTAAAATAGCTGAAATCACAATTAAACTAAAAATTAATACATATGCATTAATCCCTTGTGCTGCTCCTTTTTTTGCTTTATCTCTCTTAAACATCTTGATGTATAACTCCTAACGATTGATTGAATATTTATGATATAAATTGTTTTTAAATGCAGTCATAATTATACATTCAAAAAATTTTTTATACAATACTATTTCAACTTTTTTCGACAAAAAAACAAAAAAGAATACGTTTATACACTAATATTATCCACTTAAATGAATAATTGGCATAAACATATTCATGTACATACATTATTTTAAGGATTGTAAATAGATGATTTGCCCTTCATATACAAAAGAAGAGTCTAACTGATTCAAAATTAACAAGTTTTGTTCTGTTGTTTGATACTTTGCCGCGATACTCGATAACGAATCACCTTGCTGAATCACATAACGTAATGGTGTATTCTTTTGTGCTAGATTTTTCTTATTCCCTCTTACATCAACAACTAATTTTTGTTTAATTTGAATGGTCGCATGCGTTAAACCATTCCATTTCTTTAAATATGCTGTCGTAATACCGTGCCGTGCAGCAATACTTGTTAATGAATCACCTTTTTTTACTCGATAGTATTTAGTCGGTGTATAAACAATCTTTTGAGTAGATACACCTACTAAAACTTGTTGTCCATTTTGCTTTCCTACATTTTCTAAAATACTTTCTGGTTTCACATTCGCTGTAGTTTCTGTTTCACCAGCTACAGTAGTCGATTTTAAATGATCAAATTTTGTTAAATCATAACGTTCAATAATTTGATTCAGCTTTTTACTATAGCTTAAATCACTCGCGTATCTTCCTGCTAAAATAGCTGTCGCATCTCTGTAACTTTTTGTATTCTCCTTCCAAGCTCCTGCATAGTATCTCGGGTTATGCGTTAACCCATTTCGAATTAGTTTTGCATAGTCTTCTAGAGATTCCGTATAGGATGTATATTTTTTGAATGTAGAACGTATTTGATATGTGCCGCTATCTTTATACTCTTTCGTTTGGAAGTTTGTACCTTGACCATTGTATTTTCCTTTCATACCAAAAAGATTATAAATCGGTGCTTGGCTTAACCTACTATTGCCATAATTACTTTCTAAAATAGTTTGTGCCAACATAACAGAAGCATAAATACCATATTGATTACTTAATCTGACAACCTCAGGTGAGATTTGATTGATGAATGGATGACTTGTAGATATTGATGAGAGACTTTGCTTTGGAGTAGCTTGCGCGTATAAAGATGAAGTCGTTAATGGTACAGCTAAAATACTGACCGATAATATCAAGCTAGACAACCTTTTTTTCTATGCAATTAAAATACCACCTTTTTTTACAAATAATGTATCATTCCACTTGTTTACATACCCGATATTTTTTTATCTTAACCTTTTTTACAAGAATGGAACCTTTCTCAAATTTTATAGTCTATGTAAAGAGATTGGCTATAAACTATGCTACAATAGCTATTGAAATTTAAAGGAAAAGAGTGACATCATTGAATTATGAATTACTAAAAGCCATTAATGATTTGGCTGGAAAATCTTCTGTTGTAGATGCAATCATGATTTTCGCAACAAACTACGCAGTTCCTGTTTTTGCAACCGTCTTACTAATGATGTGGTTCTTTGGAAAAGAGTATATGAAAAAAACCGTTGTTTACTCCGCTCTTTCAGGTGTTCTTGGCATTTTAATAAATGTACTAATTAGTAAAATTTATTTTGAGCCACGCCCATTTGTGACACATGATGACTTAAATGTATTAGTAGATCACGCAAGAGACGCTTCATTCCCAAGTGACCATACGACAGGTGCAATTGCACTTGCTTTTGCGATTGCACTACGCAACAAACGAATCGGTATTGTCATGATGGTATTTGCACTTATAACAGGCTTTTCTCGCATGTATGTTGGAAACCATTATCCTGGTGATGTAGTAGTAGGTATCGTAATCGGTTTATTAGTCGCCTATACTATAAATAAACTGGCATTTTTAGTTGAACCACTTGCTAACTTTATTGTTACAGTTTATCGTGCATTACCATTTGTACCAAAGAAAACAATATAATTGTTTTCCACTACAAAAGGGTAAACAATTTTCATACCGAAAGTTGTTTACCCTTTTTTATATGTTTTGTCAAATAAAAAAACTAAATTAATTGACAATTCTAACGATTAGATATATGATTAATTCACAAAGTTGACACAGTTTACGGAATGCTTCATACAAAAGGAGGAAATCATCATGAACATCTATGACATTATTTTAATTGCCGCAGGTTTGATTTCAATTCCCGTCGTTTGTGCAATCTGGTTAGACTTCTCTTATAGTAAAGGTAAAAAAGTTTCATTTTCTCTACCACGTATGTTAGGTTGGTACGCTGCAATCTTCGTTATTTCTTATGTACCAGCTGCATTTATGATTTACAACATGAAAAACTAAAAATGGTGATACATTTCAAACATACCTACCATAACGAAAAAAACCAAGCAGTGACTTGACGGACAAGTGACTACTTGGTTTTTTTGGCTCTTCTAACAAAAAAAAGAAGCTACTTTATCGTAGCCTCTTTCATTTTATTGTTAACTTTTTCTTCCTTTGCGCTATGATTTTAAACACCAAGTGCTGTAGATAGCATAAAGATAAAGAAAATACCCCCAAGAATACCTAGAATATTTACAACGACTAATACATTTCTTTCTCCTTTATACACACTAACTGCAGTTAAAATTGCACCAATCATATATAAGAAGAAACCTAGAAAAATAAATACATTACTTGATAAAAAATCAATTGCTTGATCTGTAAATGGTGGCACTAATAAAAATAAACCAACAAATACAAAAAAGAACGATGCTCGTGAAAATGCGCGTGACATAGTAACACTCCTTTTTTAAATCGTAAAAAATTCCACTAGATAGCATACCATGAAACACATAGTAACTCCTAGTGGGATTTCATAGATGACAAGAAATCGTACAATTTTTGTTAATTTTCATCAGCTGTTTGTTTTAACGTACGAATGAAGACTTCTTCTGGTTCCGCACCGATAATACCAAAGCGATTATCAAACACAAAGAATGGTGCACGGTCTACACCAATTTGTTGTGCATCATATGCATCTTGGTCAAGTTCTTGTTGGTAGTCTTGGTCATCTAAAATTCGTTTTGCTTCCTCTTTTGAATAGCCAAGTTCTTCAATTAAGGCAAATAAATATGCTCGATCTGAAAGATCTTTTCCTTCAACAAAGTGCCCTTGCATTAATCTTTCTGTCCATTCATGCTCTTTTTGCTCTTTTGCCATCCATTTTGCAAGGCGATGTGCATCTGCTGTATTGGCTGGAATCATCGTATCAAAATGATACGTTAATCCGACTTCTTTCGCATGTTGTTGTAATTCTGCTAAAAATGTATCCACTTTTTCAGCTCGTCCATCCATACTTTCAAGCAAATAGTCTTTATAAGGTTGTTGAACGGCGCCTTGAATTTCTGGATGTACTTCGTAATTTTTATATTGAATTTCGATTGGTTCTTGAAGATTCGTTTTTTCAATTGCTTGCATGAGTTTTTGCTTGCCTATATAGCAAAAAGGACACGTATAATCTGTAAAAACTTCAATTTTCATGATGTACCCCTATCTCCAGGCACTCATACCACCTCGTACATTTGTGATGTCTGAAAAGCCTAGTTTTTTTAATTGTTTACATGCCTGCATACTGCGCATACCACTCTGACAAATCACAACGACTTTCTTCGATGAATCAAGCGTACTATAATTCGATCCAAGTGGCATATTTTTAAATTCTTTAATATGACGACTCTTATATTCTACTGGTGTTCGAACATCTAAATAAATCGTATTTGCAGGTTTCTTTTTCAATTGTTCTTTTAAGTCAGCTGTCGTCATTTGGTTTAAGCCCTTCGTCCCTTTCATACGTAGGACAAAAAATAATACAACGACAGCAGCTATAATGATCCAAACCATATTGTTCCCCTCCTTACATTAAAATATCAAACCAAATTTTTGCGGCTGTTGCTAAAATCAGAATAGCTAGGAAAATTTGTAATGCTTTAATATTCATTTTTTTACTTACTTTTGTTCCAATAGGTGCTGCAATTAGACTTGCTACAATCATAATAATCGCGGGAATCCAGTCCACTTGCCCTGTTGTAATCTTGCCGATGGAGCCACCAATAGACGCAATAAACGTAATGGCAAGACTAGAGGCAATCGTAATACGTGTTGGAATTCCTAATACGACTAACATAATCGGTACGAGGATGAATCCTCCACCTGCTCCAACGATCCCTGATGCGACACCAACTAGAATAGCTAAAAAGAAAGCTAATCCCTTATTAAAAACAATGTCACCTTGTTGTTCAACTTTTTTCTTTGGTATAAACATCATAACAGCAGCTAATATTGCGAGTATACCATATACCATGTTGACACTTTCTTCATTAAAGTAACTTGAACCGAAGCTCCCGACAAAACTACCAAGTACAATTCCTGTACCCATCGTTAAAATGAGTGGTTTATGCAGTAAATTACTACCACGATAAGCAAGTACGCCCGCAACGGAAGCAAACATAACTTCCACTGCGCTAATACCTGATACTTGATGTGATGTAAATGCTGCAAAACCAAATAGTGGTGGTACATACAGTAATAATGGGAACTTAATAATCGCCCCGCCAATACCAAGCATACCTGAAATGAAGCTCCCAATTAATCCAATCCCAAATATGGTTAAGATCCATGCTATATCCACGGGAGTCCCTTCTTTCTAGATGAAGGTATTTATGCTTTTTGTAAGATAAATACGTATTCATCTCCATTTTCTTGTTGTTTCACAATCTTGTTGCCACTTGCATTTGCCCATGCTGGAATATCTGCTAATGCACCTTTATCTGTTACAGTTACTTCTAACACTTGACCTGATTCTAATTGGTCCATTGCTTTCTTCGTACGTACGATTGGCATTGGACAAGATAAACCTTTTGCATCTAGTTGTAAATCAATTTTCATTTTTATATCCTCTTTTCATTTTAATTATATAGAACTAGTTATTAACCCTCAAATACTTATCTTACTGCACAGCGGTTCGGTCCGATTTCCATCTCTGTTTGTTCATCAGCTGATGGCGTTAAACGTCCCATATTCACATGGCGAATTTGTGTATAAGCATTTGGTTGTGGTGGTAAGTGATCTGTTACTGTTTTACGGAATTCTTCTTCATCTTCGATATTCAAACCATGATTTTCTGCTAATAAGTCACCAAAACGTTTACCTACTGTACCATCTTCATTTAATTCTTCAATAATCATAAAGTGCGCTGGTAACACGTATAAATCCGTACTTAATTGGCGATAATGATTGTAAAGTGTTGCACGTAAATCACCCACCCAATCTTCTGCTAAACCAGCTAAGTCTGGACGACCAATTGAATCAATGAATAAAATATCACCTGTTAAGAAATATTTTTCATCAATAATGAATGATGTAGAACCAATTGTATGTCCTGGTGAATAAATCGCTTGAATATCGATTTTAGCTTGACCGATTTTTACAGTTGTTGCATCTTCAAGTGGTACATAATCGAACACAACTTCTTCTGCATCTTTTGGCGGTAAGTAGTATGTTGCACCCGTTTTTTCTGCTAGTAAGCGACCTCCTGAAATATGGTCTGCATGTAAATGCGTATCGAATACGTAACGAATAACAGCATTTTTTTCTTTTGCAAAGTTTTCAAATACATCTGCAAAACGTACAGCATCAATTACTGCTGCTTCCCCTTCTGAAATTACCATATAAGACAGACAGCCTTTACCTAGACGAACGAATTGATACAATTCGCCACCCTTTTCTAAATCAGCTACTTTTAAAGGCTCTAAATAGCTACTCCAAGCTTTCATACCGCCTTCTAAATAACCTGCTTTTACGCCTGCTTCATCTAACATTTCAGTTACCATGACAGATGAACCTTCTTTTGCACATACAACTAAAATCTCTTTGTCTTTTGGCAATTGAGGTACTAATTTTTCGACACCATCTAGTAAATCGAAGTAAGGAATATTCATATATTCGAAGTTTTCACCGTCAATTTTCCAATCTGCAAATGCATCTTGATTACGTACATCTAAAATAAATAATTGTTTTTTATGAATGACATAGTTTGCTACTTTTTGAGCTGTCCATTTTTCCATTTTAGATTCCCCCCATAGGTATTATTTTTTCGTAAATAAAAGGGATGTCTATCTAGGGTAGACAAAACCCTGTTTGTCTTGTAATTAGAAGCTTAATGATGGTGCGGCATCTTTTGCAAATTCTAAGAATGTTACAGCACCACCTACATCGATTCCGTCAATTAAATCTTCTTTTTGAATATTCATAACGTCCATTGTCATTTGACAAGCGATGAATGTTACACCTAGATCTTGTGCCATCTCTACTAATTCAGGAATTGATGGTACGTTTGCATTCGTAAAACCTGCTGCTACTTGCTCACTACCTGCTGGTGCTGCTAAGTGGTGCATACCTTGTTTATGGATTAAATTTAAACCTTCGAATGTGAAGAAAATAGCTACTTCTTTTTCTGTTGCTGCTGCTGCAGTTGCGATATTGAATACTTTATAAGCGTCGAAAAGACCACCGTTACTTGCGATAATTGCTACTTTGTTTGACATAATTGTTTTCCTCCAATAATTAAATAGTTTTTTCTAATTCACCTGTGTATGCTGTCATACCAGGTAAAACATTATATACATGTTTAAATCCATGTTCTGCTAATTGTTGGCACGCTAAATCACTTCTTGTACCTGTTCTGCAGATTACATAGTATGTTTTTGTTTTGTCTAATTTCTCCATATTATCAAATAATTCTCCAAAAGGAATTGATGTTGCACCTTTTATATGTCCAAAGGCATATTCAACTTCTTCACGAACATCTAATACGATTGAATCATTCGAAATATTCTGCACTTCTTCAAGTGAAACAGTTTGTTCAAATGTTTTTTCACGTTCTTCTGCTTCATTACATTTACGTAGGTAATGTTTTAACACAGAACCTTCTTCAACTAAACCAATGTACTGATGTCCTGTTGAAGCTGCCCAAGCTTGTAAGTCCGCTTTGGAGCCCGCATCCGTAGCAATTACTTCTACTGTTTCGCCAACCTCCATTGTATTCATCGTTTTTTTTGTTTTAACGATGGGCATTGGACAAGCTAAACCTTGTACATCGAGTTGATGATCTGTTCTCATTTCTCTGCCTCCCTATACCACTATGGGTATTTTTCTTTCTAAAAAAATAGGTTTGCGATAACGCATAACCGATTTCCTAGTTACACTATAGTATACCCCGACAGGTATTGTCAACAATTTAATTCAAAAGAAAATAGTCACACTTTCAATAAAGCTATGTTGAAACTTTATTCATATTATCAAAAAACAATAGAATTACTTTTATGATTCCTTTATACTATTTTTATAAACAATCAGGAGGAACCACAATGAAAAAGCTATTAAATTTTAAAACAATCAAAATGCGCATTTTATTTAGTTTTGCGATTGTTTTAGTTCTATTTTTAGGCTATGGGTATTATAGCCTAACTGTAATTAAGAATGTCCAAGATGGTATGAATGTTATGGTATCAAAAGATTTAAAACTACAAATTGCAAATCAACGCGTTGCATCGGATTTCTCTGTGCAAATTGCAGCTGCACGCGGCTATATTTTGTCTGATGATCCGAAATATAAAGATATTTTCGAAGAATACAATAAGTCGCGAATGGAGAATGAACACACAATCAATCAAATTAGCGATAAAGAAATTGCAAAGGACTTAGTAGACAAAACAGACAGTTGGTATACATATATTCAAGATGAAGTATTTGCTGTATATGAAAAAGGTGATGTCAAAACTGCTGCAAAAAATTTAACTTCTGTTGATGAAGCTGGTACAGAAATCCGAAAAGGTTTTGAAGAATTAGCTGATTTACGTTCAGATGCTATGGCAAAAAATGGTGAGGAACTTTATAAAATCGCTAAAAAAGGTGAAGTATATACATTTATTCTAGCAGTTATTATTATTCTCTTAACCATTGTTATCTCTATGCTTTCTGCTCGTGTTATTTCACAACCAATCATTACGATTACTGCTCGTCTGAAAAAGATTGCTTCTGGAGATTTAACTGAAAAGACAGTATCTGTTACACGCCGTGATGAAATTGGTCAATTAGGTTATGCTTCAAACGACTTAACAGAAAAATTACAACATACCATTGCTTCTATGCAAGATGTGGCACAAAATGTGGCAGGTCATAGTGATTCATTAGCACAGTCAGCCGATGAAATTAAACAAGGTTCAAATCAAATCTCTATAACGATGCAAGAATTAGCTGAAGGTACAGAAGAACAAGCATCGCATGCAGGAGAACTCTCTTCTTCTACAGATGCTTTCGTACAAGTGATTCGTACTGCAAGTGACAAAGGAAACGAAATTTATAATCACTCTACACAAGTACTTGATTTCACATCAAATGGTGCTGAATTGATGGAAAAATCAACAGACCAAATGAAAACAATTGATCAAATTATGAATCATGCAGTTGAAAATATGCAAGAATTAAATCAGGAATCGAAACAAATTTCCATGCTTGTGAAAGTGATTAATGGGGTTGCAGATCAAACAAACTTACTTGCGCTCAATGCTGCAATTGAAGCGGCACGTGCAGGTGAAGCTGGTAAAGGATTTGCCGTTGTGGCAGATGAAGTGAGAAAATTAGCAGAGCAAGTATCAAGTTCAGTAACGGATATTTCAAATATCGTTGAAAAAATTCAAGCGAATACAACATTAGTGTCCACTTCTTTAGAACATGGTTATGGCGAAGTTGTACGTGGCACAGAACAGATTCAAACAACGAGTGAAACATTCGAAACAATCCATAAAGCTGTGACTTCAATGGCTACAGGAGTTAAAAGCATCTCGAATGATTTACAAGATATTGAACAATCTTCACGTACAATTCAAGTAGCAGTCGATGAAATTTCATCGGTCTCAGAAGAATCTGCTGCAGGGGTAGAAGAAACAACAGCTACGATTCAACAAACAACAAGTTCAATGGAACAAATCTCTTCAAATGCTGATGAGTTAGCAACAATGGCACAACAATTAAATCAAATAGTACGTCAATTTAAGTTATAAAATAAGATTCAAATATAAAAAAAGCAGCAATCGCATCGTGACGCGATTGCTGTCTTTTTATTTCGAATTTGAATTCTCTCAATTTTTCATGATGTCTATTTAAGAATTAAGTTGACGGTAGATTTGTTGATTAGCTTTTAAAACATTCATTTTTTCTTCTCCAAAGATACCTAATGAACGTGAATCCGTAGCTTGTTCGATAATTTTTTTCAAATCATCTATTGATAAGCCTGTTGTTTCATGCAAGCGATCTAATTGAATTTTCGCCGCTTTAAGCGAAATATGTGGATCTAATCCAGATCCTGATGCAGTCAGTAAATCTGCAGGGATCTGTTGTTTTTCGACGGTTGGGTGCTGTTGTAAAAACTGCGCTACATCTTGTTCGATACGTTTCATCAATTCAGGGTTGGAAGGTGCATAGTTTGCACTACCTGAGCGAACGCCCTCTTTATTTTCTGTATTTTTTTCATAGATATTATATGCAATAGCTGACGGTCTTGATTGAAAATATTGATCTTGTTCAAATGTTTGACCGATTAAAGCTGAGCCAATTACTTGTCCCTTTTCTTCTATTAAACTGCCGTTCGCTTGATTTTTAAAGACGATCTGTGCGACTCCTGTCGTTATAAGTGGATATGCCAAGCCACAAATCCCCATCCATACGATTGTAATAAGTAATGCAACTTTCAATTGTTGCCACATCGACATGCCCTCCTATGATAACCCTAAACTTTTTAAAATAGGTGTAATGATTACGTCAATTAGTTTGATACCAATGAATGGGATAACTAATCCCCCTACTCCATAAATAAGTAAATTCTTGCGTAATAATCGGTTTGCACTCATCGGACGATACGGAACACCTTTCATTGCGATTGGAATCAGTAATGGGATGATAAGTGCATTGAATAATAGAGCAGATAAAACAGCACTTATCGGTGAAGATAGATGCATTAAATTAAACATTTGCATCCCTGGAATTCCTATTAAAAAGATAGCTGGAATAATCGCAAAGTACTTAGCTACGTCATTTGCAATACTAAATGTTGTCAAAGCACCTCTTGTCATTAATAACTGTTTCCCAATTTGTACAATTTCAATGATTTTCGTAGGGTTTGAATCTAAATCCACCATGTTTGCTGCTTCTTTTGCAGCATTTGTTCCTGAATTCATCGCCACACCTACATTGGCTTGTGCAAGGGCTGGTGCATCATTTGTTCCATCGCCTGTCATCGCGACTACTTTACCTTCGCGCTGTGCTTTTCGAATCACTTCGAGTTTATCTTCAGGCTTACTTTCCGCAATGAATGAATCTACACCTGCTTCTTCTGCAATAGCAGCAGCCGTCAATGGATTATCACCTGTACACATAATCGTTTGAATGCCCATCTTTCGTAAGAGTTGAAAACGCTCCTTTAGCCCCTCTTTTACAACATCTTTTAAATAGATAGCACCTAAAATTTCTTTATTCTTTGTAACAACAAGTGGTGTTCCACCCTTATTTGAAATCATTTGAACAGCTGCTTCTACCTCATTCGGACAAGATCCTACATATTTTTTCACAGTGTCAAATGCGCCTTTTCGATAGGTTGTCCCGTCCTCTAAATTGATTCCACTCATACGTGTTTGTGCAGTAAATGGTACTTCCTCAAAAGTTTGAGTTGTTCGTGTTATATCTACACCTTTTTGTTCAATTAACGTTAAAATAGATTTACCTTCTGGGGTATCATCAGCTAGTGAACTATAATAAGCTGCTTCCATTAAATCTTGTAACTCTACTGTCTGCGCTGTATGAAAAGATGTAGCCATACGATTGCCGTATGTAATCGTTCCAGTCTTATCTAAAATTAAGACATCCACATCACCACAGGCTTCTACAGCTCGCCCGTCTTTCGCAATCACATTAAATTGTGTGACACGGTCCATTCCTGCAATGCCAATCGCAGATAATAAGCCACCTATTGTCGTTGGAATCAAACAAACCATTAATGCAATCAAAGTCGCTAGTGGAATCATTAAGTCGAAGTAATCTGCCATTGGCTTTAATGTTACGACGACAAGCAAAAAGATGATTGTTAAACTAACTAATAATGTACTTAAAGCAATCTCATTTGGTGTCTTTTGTCTTTTTGCCCCTTCAATTAACGCAATCATTTGATCTAAAAAAGAAGCACCTGGAAGTGAAGTAATTTCAATTATAATTTCATCACTTGTGACAATCGTTCCACCTGTTACCGAAGAAAAGTCGCCTCCTCTTTCTTTTACTACAGGTGCTGATTCACCTGTAATAGCTGATTCATCAACTGTTGCTACACCTTCAATCACTTCTCCGTCGTTTGGAATGACTTCTCCTGCCCGAACAATCACTCGGTCTCCCTTCATCAATGTAGAAGCTTCAACCCATTGTTCTTTTCCTTCTTTTATAATTCGCGCTCGCATCGACGTTTTGGTTTTCTTTAACGTTTCGACTTGCGCTTTTCCGCGTCCTTGTGTCATCGCTTCTGCAAAATTCGCAAACCAGATGGTGATTCCTAAAATAATAGCGATGATTGCATTATATAGACGCGGCGAATCATCATGTAACATTTGTGGAAACAGCGTAAATAGAATTGTTGCGAAAAAGCCAATCTCTACTACAAACATCACTGGATTCTTCACCATGTACATGGGGTTAAACTTTAAGCATGCTTGCCAACAAGCCGACAAAACAAATTTTTTAGAAAAAATCTGTTCTTTTTGCATAGTTGTCATTTTCTTCACTCCTTAACGTATCGTTAAAAACTCTTGAATGGGCCCTAATGTTAGTGCGGGTAAGAATGTTAATGCACCTACTACAAGAACAATTGTGAATAAGAATGTTCCGAAAAGTGGTGTATCTGTTTGTAAAGTACCAACTGAATCTGGTTGTTCAGGCTTTCTGGCGATTAGTGTCGCAATGGCTAACTGTAAAATAATCGACGTATACCGTCCGAAGAACATTGCTAAGCCAGTCGTGACATTCCAAAATGTCGTATTATCTGCTAACCCTTCAAATCCTGATCCATTATTTGCTGCTGATGAAGCATATTCATATAAAATTTGTGATAAACCATGCGCACCTGGATTGGTAATCCCTTCAACACCTCCTGCTACTGAAACAGCAAGTGCAGAAAATCCTAAAATAATAAATGGATGAATTAAAATACATAAGGCAATAAACTTCATTTCCTTTGCTTCAATTTTTCTTCCTAAAAATTGCGGTGTACGCCCAATCATTAAACAAGCAAGGAAGATAGCTAATAGGACGTACATCATCATATTCATAAGACCCACGCCTTTTCCACCAAATACGACATTTAACATCATATTAAATAGCGGAACCATGCCTCCTATTGGCGTTAATGTATCATGCATATTATTAATCGTCCCTGTTGTAAATGCTGTTGTGACTTCTGTAAACAATGCAGATTGTTCAATTCCAAAACGAATCTCTTTTCCTTCCATACTGCCATTTGATTGATCGATGCCAAGTGCTGTAATGAGTGGATTACCTGTCTTTTCGCTTATATAAATTGCAGTAAGTCCAATTAAGAATAGAGCACCCATTACAGTGAATAACACCGCGCCCTGCTTTCCAATGACAACGTGCTTATGTGGTTGCTTTCGATAGGCAATCATCAAACCAAATGCTACAACGCATGCACCTGGTAATAACATCATCGATAATATTTCGATTACGTTCGTTAGAGCTGTTGGATTTTCAAATGGTGTAGAAGAATTAGCTCCATTAAAACCACCGCCATTCGTACCTAAATGTTTAATAGATTCCATCGAAGCAATCGGTCCTAACGCGAGATCCTGTGACTTGCCTTCCAATGTTGTAATCGTCTGGTTTTGTGCTAATGTTTGCGGAACGCCCTGCCATACGAGTGCAAGTGCAACAACGAATGAAAAAGGTAATAAAATACGGACGATAATTCGTGTGAAATCTTTGTAAAAATTACCGATTCGATCTGTTTTTGCAATAAAGCGACGACAAAATGCCATACATACTGCGTAGCCCGAAGCTGCAGAGGTGAACATCATGAAGGTAATAACAATCATTTGTGCAAAATAACTCATCGCTGATTCACCACTATAATGCTGTAAATTCGTATTCGTCATAAACGAAATGACTGTGTTGAATGCAAGCGTCGGTTCCATATTCTCAATTTGGTTCGGATTTAAAAATACATATTTTTGAAGACGAAGTATGAGATAACTCACTATAATCATGCAAGCATTACTTAATAGTAAAGCAATGACATATTGCTTCCCTGTCATCTCTTGCTGCTTCACACCTGTTATTTTATAAAGTATATTTTCAATTTTCTGAAAAAAAGAATTAAAAACTGTTTTTTGATTCATTGTTACTTGATATACATACCGCCCGACAAGTAATACGAGCGGTATGTAGATGATTAAAACGAACACAATCTGTAACATCATAAATCCTCCCTATCTTTCTGGATACAATAGTGCATAAAATAAATAGACAAATATACACAGACATACAATAAACAACTCTAGCATATTATTCCTCCTATTGATTTTTCGACTTATGATTACACCATTGTGTAAAAGCAAATAACACGCCGAAACTACTGAAAACTAGAGCAATCATGAAAAGTTCTAACATATCCGTCACCTTCTTTCTTGTGTAAAACTACTATAAAATAAAAAAAATTAAGGTGACATTTAGATTCGCCAAGAAATATTAAGATGGCATTAAGATGTAAAGAGCTCGCTTTTTTTTCATAAAAAATGGTTATAATGAGGAAAAGGTGGTGTTATTCGAATGAATAAAAAAAGAGGGAAATTAAAGATTTTTTTAGGATACGCAGCAGGTGTAGGAAAAACATATGCCATGCTCAAAGAAACACATGAACAACTTGCACTTGGAAAAGACATTGTTGTTGGTTATATAGAACCGCATGACCGACCTGAAACAAAGAGATTGATAGATGGTTTGGAATGTATCAAAACAATTGATGTTCATTATAAAGGTCGCGTATTTCAAGAACTTCATTTGAATGCAATTATTGAAAGGATGCCAGAATGTGTCGTCATTGATGAATTAGCTCATTCTAATACACCTGGATTACGCCATGAAAAGCGTTTTGGAGATATAGAGGAATTATTAAATCGTGGGGTTGACGTATATACAACCATCAATATTCAACATATTGAAAGTTTGCATGACCTAGTCGAAAGTATTACAGGAATTCCTGTAAATGAGCGTGTACCCGATTGGATTATTGACCGCGCCGATGAAATTCAACTAGTTGATTTAGAACCAAGTGTACTTATTCAACGACTAAAGGATGGAAAAATATATGCGCCTGAGCGAGCTAAACAAGCATTACAAAATTTCTTCACCTTACCACACTTAATTGCATTACGTGAAATCGCACTGCGCAGAATCGCTGATAGTGTGCATAAAAGGAATCCACTCGAACATGCAAAAGAACATATTCTTGTCGGTATTAGTAGCTCACCTACGAATGCAAAGGTTATTCGCACAGCAGCTCGTCTTGTTCAATCACTGCATGCTGAATTTTCTTGTGTGTATGTAATGGATGACTCGAATGAACTTGAAGCAGAGGATCAAGAACGACTACAGAAAAATATCGAATTAGCTGAACAATTAGGAGGCACAGTCATTATATTACGAGAAAATAATCCATCTGCTGCAATCGCGAATTATGCAAAAATAAGTGGTGTAACCAAAGTCGTTCTAGGTAAAACAATGGGTAAAACAACATGGTTTACAAGACGAAAATTAACAGATGCTGTCAATGCTTTCATACCATCAATTGATTTATACATTGTACCTGATTATGAAAATGCGCAAAAAAAGTCAAAAAGAAAAGAAATTGATCTTTCCTTACAATGGCTGGACTTTCTTAAAATGATTTGTATCTTTACATGCGTCGCTTTACTCGGCATGTTTTTTCAGTACCTCGGATTAAGTGAATCTAACATTATTACCATCTTTATTTTAGGTGTATTAATCGTAGCAATTTGGACTACTAGTTGGCTTATGAACATTATTAGTTCTGCTATTGCTGTTTTAGAATTCAACTTTCTTTTTACACAACCTATTTTTTCATTTGAAGCTTATCATAAAGACTATCCCATGACATTTTTTATTATGTTTTTAGCAGGGCTTCTAACAAGTAGCTTAGCTAAAAAGATTCGCAAACAAGAGCAAACAGCGATTTATAATAGTTACCGAATCGAAACATTATTAGATGCCAACCGTACATTACAAAGTGCCAAAAATGTGGACGAACTGATGAACATTGGATGTCAAGAAATGATTAAAAATACGCAAGCACCCATTATGCTTTATACAATTGAACAAAAAAAGATACAAAGTGCAGCTTATTTCCCTTGCGCACATTTAACGACACAACAAAATGAGCATGCGAAAAAAAAGTTAGCGAATTCAAATGAACAAGCAATTGTACAGTGGTGTATCTATAATCAAAAAGCTGCTGGTCAGACAACGAATATTTTTAAAGACGCTTTTGCATATTATGTTCCCTTCTCTTTTCATGATGAAGTGCAGATAGTACTAGCGATTACATTTAAACAACAACAACCTTTTTCAAAGTTTGAAAAACAAATTATGTATGCTATTTTAAATGAACTTACGCTTTCATACGAACAGTTCTATTTACTAGAAGAAAATATGGTAGTAGCAAAAGAAAAAGAACTGGAACAAATTCAGTCGAACTTATTACGTTCTATTTCACATGATTTAAGAACACCACTCACTAGTATTTCTGGGCATGCTTCTTTATTAAAAACAGCTGGGACACAATTAACAAACGAACAAAAATATACTCTATACGAAGATTTAGATTATAATGCGAATCGACTCATTCAATTAGTTGAAAATTTATTAGCGGCTTCTAAAATTTCAAATGGACAGTTATCATTGCATATACATGAAGAATTAATTGAAGATATCTTTCAAGATTGTTTAGAGCAAATTGCGAAACATTCAGAGCGACCTATTCAGGTTGAAATACAAGAGCCAAACTTAAGTGCGAAAATGGACGTCCGCCTGATTAGACAAGTGATTTATAATTTACTTGATAATGCCATTCAACATACTGAGCCACATTGTCATATTTGCTTAAAAGCTTATGAAGAAAACGGATTGATTTGGATTGAAGTACGTGATAATGGACAAGGGATTTCTCCCAATATAAAAGAGGCTCTTTTCCATCCCACTACTTTTTACCACTTAAAACAACATGATGCAAAACGTGGTTTAGGGATTGGTTTATCACTTTGTCAAAATATTTTACAGATTCATCAGAGTGAATTACACGTAAAAGATGCGATCCCACATGGCGCTATTTTCACATTTTCTTTAGAGAAAGGAAGCGATATATGATGACACAACCTATTTTAATCGTAGAAGACGATCCTGCTATTACGCATTTTATACAAATGGCACTTGAATTACAGCACTACCCTTTTGAACATGCGCGCTCTGGTAAAGAAGCTTATGAAAAACTACTTACATCAAAGCCCATATTGATGATTTTAGATTTAGGGCTTCCTGACATGGACGGACAGGAAATTATCACTAAAACGCGTCAATGGTCTTCTATTCCCATCATCGTTGTTAGTGCTAGAGGGGAAGAACACGATAAAATCCAAGCATTGGATGCTGGAGCAGATGATTATGTGACAAAACCATTTAGTATGGATGAATTATTAGCGCGTATTCGTGTAGCACTTCGCCGAGTACAACATCCGCTACATGTACAAGAACAGCCGACTTTTCAAAATGGCCCATTAACCATTCATTATGATGCTAATCGCGTCTTTTTATATGAGGAAGAAATTCATTTAACGCCTAATGAATATATTTTATTAGAGACCTTCAGTAAGCATGTTGGAAAAGTTCTCACACACAATTTTCTGTTAAAGTCCATTTGGCAGGATGCTTTAGAAACAGATTTACCAAATCTTCGTGTATTTATGACAACACTTCGAAAAAAATTGGAGAACCCACATGTTAAGTTAATTCAAACGCATATTCGTGTAGGTTATCGTATGATTCATGTAGATGAAAGGAGCGAGTAAAGAGATGAAACGCATTTTTTTAATTGAAGACGATGAAGCCATCGCCAGACAAATTCAACAGCATTTTCAGCATTGGGATTTACAGACCACTATCGCAAACGATTTTCAACAAATTATGAAGGAGGTGCGTAGTGTAGATCCAGCTCTCGTTATTATTGATATTCAATTACCCGCATACGATGGCTTTCATTGGTGTCGAGAAATACGCGCAGAGTCGAAAATTCCAATTATCTTTTTATCTTCGCGCGACCAACCAATGGATTCCATTATGGCGATGCAATTAGGAGCAGATGATTATGTACAAAAACCTTTTCACATGGATGTATTACTCTCTAAAATCCAAGCACTTTTAAGAAGAACTTATGAGTATACACAAGTTGAAAAAGAAACGGTACATCAATGGAATGGCATTCAAATTGATTATGCAAGAAGCGTTCTCCTACGCAATCACCGACAAGTCGAACTGACGAAAAATGAGCAATTCATTTTAAAAGTATTACTAGAAAAACCGGATGAAATTGTTTCAAGAGACGATTTAATGCGTCGATTATGGGATGATGAGCGTTTCGTCAATGACAATACCTTAACCGTAAACGTGAACCGTTTACGCCATAAATTAAGTGACATCGGTTTAGATAATGTCATTGAAACGAAAAAAGGATTAGGGTATGTAGCAGTGACGAAAGGAAACCTGGCAACATGATGAAACTATTTTTTAAAGATCATCTCATCTGGTTTTTATTATTATTTGTTTTATTTCTTTGGATGAATCTTTTATTTGTATTGGATACAGGCTTACAGACTGTTTCTGTTATTTATTTGAATGGGACATCATTATTTATTGTAGTAGTGGTTGTAAGTATTTATGCCCTATGGTGGCGAAAACAATTAAAAAAACAGGCCTTTTCTTCTTATCACGCTTCTTCTGTTATGGGGCTTTATGAAAAAGAATATGAGCGGTTACGTGTAGAATTAAAACAAGCTGAAAATCAATTATTCACGAAGTTTCAAGAACAGGCTGATGAACAAATACGTTGGATTCATGAGATGAAAACACCGTTAACTGCGCAAAAGCTCATGATTGATGCACTCCCCCCGTCCCCTGCAAAACAGCAAATTGATTTAGAGTGGCATCGCTTGCATTTTTTATTAGATCAGACATTACATACATTACGCATGGAAAGCCTAGAACAAGATTTAATTTTACAAGAGGTCTCTCTCCGTCCACTTGTAATAGAAGAAATCAACCAGCTCCGAAGCTGGTTTTTAGAAAAAGAGCTTGAAATTGATTTAGACGACTTCTCTACTTCCATCTACAGTGATGCAAAATGGTTACGCTTTATTTTGCGTCAAATTTTATCGAATGCGATTAAATATAGTCACGTTGGTCAATCCATTCATATTTACAGTGGGACATCACAAGATGGGCATACATTTTTAGCCATTCAAGATACAGGTGTCGGGATTGAACAACATGATTTACCACGTGTTTTTCAACGTGGCTTCACAGGAGGTTACGGACGTAAACAGCAGGCGGCTACAGGGATGGGTCTTTATTTAGCACAGAACATCGCGCGTAAACTAAAAATCCAATTACAAGTAGATTCTACTGTCGAACAAGGGGCAACCGTTCGCTTATACTTCCCTCACCCGAATACATTTGTCGACCTTCAAGCAATATGACAAAAATGTCACGTAAAACGAACGATTGTCACATCGATTCGCTTTAAGATGAATATAAGACTTGAAGGAGGCAATATACAATGGATCTTGTAAAAGCACGTAAACTAACAAAAAGTTATGGTAAAAAACAAAACGTACAACAAGTATTAAAAGGGATTGATTTAGATGTACAAGCTGGTGAGTTTGTGGGGATTATGGGTGCGTCGGGGTCTGGCAAAACGACATTATTAAATGTTTTATGCTCGATTGATACACCGACTAGCGGCATTGTCGAAATTAATGGACATGCGTTACATGAGCAATCGTCGAAAAAATTAGCACAATTGCGTCGAACAGAGATGGGGTTTATCTTTCAAGATTACAACCTCTTAGACACATTGACGGTTAAAGAAAATATTCTACTACCACTCGCTGTGAATAAAATTAAAAAAGACGAAGCAGAGTCTCGCTGTGTGACACTGATGAAGCAACTTGGGATTGAAGAGTTAAAAAATAAATACCCGAATGAAATTTCAGGTGGTCAAAAACAAAGAACAGCTGCTGCACGTGCATTAATTATGAAACCATCGATTATTTTTGGAGATGAACCAACAGGCGCACTTGATTCAAAATCTGCAACATCTCTACTTGAAAGTTTGGAAGCATTAAACAAAGCTTATCGTGTAACAATTATGATGGTCACACATGATCCTGTAGCTGCAAGCTATTGTAATCGCGTACTCTTTTTAAAAGATGGTTCAATTTATACGGAATTATATAAAGGGGATCAAACACATAAACAGTTTTTTGCACAGATTATGAATACACAAGCTGTATTAGGCGGTGATTTACATGAGCTTTAATACGCTTGTCTTTCGAAGTATGCGAAAAAATATTCGTCACTATTATCTTTATTTCTTCGCTTTAATTTTTAGTGCTACACTCTACTTTTCATTCACAACGATTTCGTCAAATGATGATGTCACACATATGCGAAACGCCGATTTAAAAGCGGGAGCTGCTTTCCAAGTAGGTTCGATTATTTTAATCATCATTGTGGCTGTCTTTGTTTTTTATGCCAACCACCTATTTATGAAGCGTCGCAGTCGTGAAATTGGCTTATATCAACTCATTGGTATGCCAAAATCAAAAATTAATAGCATGATTTGTATTGAAAACTTTATTCTTTTCACATCCGCAGTTAGTCTTGGCGTGTTAATTGGCTATTTCTTCTCACGTTTTTTCACAATGGCCTTTTTAAAAGTCATCGGTAGCGATGATTTTGTGGAGATGTACTTTTCGACAGATGCACTAGTACAAACACTTGTTGTTTTTGCGATTATTTTTGGTTTTATCTTATTACAAACAATGTGGCTTATCGCCCGTTCAAAGCTATTAGATCTTTTCCAAGCTGAAAGTAAGTCCGAACAGCAAGTCAAAAAAATCGCGCCTTATCAGCTCGTTCTTGGACTACTTGGCATTATATTGATTGCTTTCGGCTATTACCGTTCGAGCATTTTATTCGAAGTAAAAAATACGATTACATTGAATGACTTATTTATTGCGATGGCAATTATTTTATTCTCTGTTATCGTTGGAACATTTTTATTTTTCCGTTACTCTGTTTCTTTTCTATTCAACGTCATCCGCTCGAGTAAAAAAGGACATCTCAATATTACAGATGTTGTAGCAGTAACACCCATTATTCACCGGATTCGTTCAAGCTCACTTTCGCTATCACTTATTACGATTTTAACCGCACTTGCACTTGGCATTTTGTCACTCGGCTCAATCGCTTATTATGGCGTACATGCTACAGCGAATCAAAATTCATCATATGACTTTGTTACATTCAATAACCAAGGTTCTTTTGAACAGCAATTAAAAAAGGAACAGATTGATTTTAAAAAGCAAACGTTCCAGATTGTAAGTGCCGATATCGACACACAAAATTTATTGAAGGAAAAACCTACAGATGATGCACTTGAAAACATTTCAAACAAAACACAAGTTGTCGCATTCTCTGACGCTAAAAAAGTATTCCCTTCCATTAACATAACAGATGATGAAGCTTACTTAACAGGCTACAGTCAAATGATGGCGAGTATTATTCCACTTGAAAGCGGGCGTACCATTCAAGTGTTACTCCCAGGTCTTACAAAAAATTTAGAAGTCAAAACTATTGAAAAACAGGCGATTGTTCCTTCGTATTTAACATCGGGCGTTCCAGCAGTCGTTGTTTCAGATGCGTTATTTAAACAACTACAAGAAAATAAAAAAGTTCAAAAAATGACAGCTTGGCATTCATTCACAGGCTATACAGTTCCAGATCAGGACATCAAACAGGCTACAGAGCTTTACTTTAAAACTACAAATGATGGCGCATTCAAATCGAAAAAACAAGAACTGCATCCAAAACCAAAAGCCATTTTAATTAAGGCACTACAAGAACAGATGGGGCTTGTTATTTTTATCGCTGGTTTTATCGGTCTTGCTTTCTTATTTACATCTGGTAGTATTTTATACTTTAAACAAATGTCAGAAGCAGATGAAGAACGAACTTCGTTTACAACGATGCGAAAAATCGGCTTCTCTGAACAAGAGATTATGCGTGGCATCTTTATGAAGCAACTATTTAATTTTGGTATTCCGCTCGTAATTGGTTTATTGCACAGTTACTTTGCGGTCAAATCCGGATGGATGTTCTTTGGTACAGAACTTTATACACCACTCTTTGTGACGATGGGAATTTATATTTTACTCTATTCCATTTTCGCCCTTTTAACGACACAGTATTATAAAAATGTTGTGCGACAAGCCCTTTAAATAGTACACTGTAGAGGATTATGTTTAAAGGAGTCGGCATAGATGGCACAAATGAATGAATTAGATCGCATGATGCTTATGCGCAAGCTAGCAGAATTAGCAAAAATGCTAGAAGACAAAACTGTTACAGAAGAACAATATTTAAAAGAAAAAGAAAAATTAATGGAGATGTTACGTAAGTTTAATATGGACATCTAGCCTATAAAAAGAGTCTTTTCAGGCTCTTTTTTTCTATTTTCGCAAAAAAGCCCTCTTATTTTTAAAATAAAAGGGACAAGCACATTATTTAGTTGAATCCATAATCTTCTTTATACGCTTTGAATAATCCTCTGTTAAAAGATATAAAGTCTCTGTATCTTCTGTATCCATAACAGCTACTTTCTCTTGATTTAACCACATAAAGTAGCTTTTATCTCCTAGCTCTACTTTATATTCAGGGTCCATTATATCGACTTTTCCCTTTTGCTTTTGTAAATGCGTAAAAGCCTGTTCAAACGCTTTTATTTCTTCATCTGATTTAAACGTAACGACAGAATTTTTTTGAACTTGATCAAAACTCTCCATTTTATACACATCGACTTGTTTTACTTCACCTAGCTTATTACTACAAGCACTTAATATCATGAAAACACTCAAAATAGAAAGTAACAAAAGAATCTTTGAACACGATTTTTTACCATATGTACCCTTCATGGATGGCAATCCCCTTTCAAAAAGAACGCGTATTTTAATATCCTTACTAAAATACCATTAATAGGTATTTTTGTTATTAATATACCATTTTTTGTATAGAGGCAAATTTTCTACGTGTTCAGTATCCTTGTAGGAAAAATGCTGCGCGCTGTTCTTTCACCCAATCTTCTAGTGTATCTTGACTACGGTGTACTAAACGGTTTACGAGGACATCATGCCATATATAATCTTCTAATAAACGAATGTGTATAGGGTCATCTGTATAAAAGGCAAGTGGTCGTTCTTTTAGTGAAGGGCCATAAATCATATGTGTACTATCAACCGACACGATAAACCAGCGACTCGCTGTTGGCTTCTCTGTAAAATAGGTTGCGCGGTGACGGTCAACTGTCGGTAAACCATTCTCTACATGTAGCGTAATGCCATGCACCGTTACTTTTTTCGCTGCTTCTTCTAATACAGGACGTAATAACTCGTAAACATCATCCCACACCGAAATTAAAATTTTCTCCTTTGCTTGTCCAATTAACGTACGACAGTAACTGAGAATCGCTTCTTCTTCTTGTAAATGAAGAACGGTCGGTTTTTCTTGTTGCTTTTTTTCCTCCAATTCTTTTAATGTATCCGATAGTTGTGTAAATTCATGTTGCCAACTTGTTGCTGTCTTTTGTAAAAACACCTCGACAGGCAATGCTTGATAACGGACTTTATCCGTTGCTTCTTGTTTTGACACAATTCCTTTTTCAATAAGGCTATTCAACACATCATAAATACGCGCGCGTGGAATTCCTGAATCTTTACTAATTTGATACGCCGTCACATCGCCATTTTGAATGAGTGCTAAATACGCTTTCGATTCGTATTCTGTATAACCTCTTTGCTTTAAAATCTCAATAATTCTCTGCATATTGCCACTCCTCTCTTTTTTCTGAATTCTTTATTTACAAGTATACCACAATTAGTTACTATTGTGATAGTAACTAATGAAAGGACTTATTCTTATGCCATTTGATTTAGATCCACAACTACTACTTATGCTACTCATCGCAGGTTTCGCCGCTGCCTTTATCGACTCAGTTGTTGGCGGTGGTGGTTTAATCGGTTTACCTGCTCTCATGTATTTAGGATTAAGTCCTGCTACTTCTGTCGCGACGAATAAACTCGCTGGCATGGTCGGTTCTCTAACTTCTACCATTACATTCTATCGTTCTGGGAAGCTCGACATTAAAGCCGGATTAAAATACTTCCCTCTTACATTCTTTGGCGGACTACTCGGTGCTTTCTCCGTCCACTTAATGAATCCTGAACTTTTAAAACCTTTAATGCTCATTATGTTGGCGCTCGTTCTTGTTTACACCATTTTCAAAAAAGATTGGGGCACGATGGAAAAAATCGCGCAACATTCCAAACAAAAAATGTTTACATTCGTCATCATCTTATTTTTAATTGGTTACTATGATGGTTTCTTAGGTCCTGGGACTGGTTCTTTCTTAATCTTCGCCTTCTTAACGATGGGGCATGACTTCTTAAAAGCTGCGGGTAATGCAAAACTGATGAACTTTGGTAGTAACCTTGCTGCACTGTTCATGTTCGCTTTTCTCGGTCAAATTAATTATGCTTACGGTATTCCAATGGCGATTGCTCAAGTATTCGGTGCGATTGTTGGTTCTCGATTTGCTATTCGTCAAGGCTCTGGCTATGTTCGTGTTCTTTTCATTATTGTAACCGTCGTATTATTAGCTAAAAATACATATGATTACTTTTTCAAATAAACGGAATTTTTGTTATACTGACATCATAAGGAGCTGGTCAACATGAGTATTTTTTTAAAAGCAATGTTACAAGAAATGGATAAAATTAAAAAACAAGGTGACGGTACACTTGTGCAATTAACTGAAGAACAATTGTATTTCGCACCTGATTCAGAATCAAACAGTATCGCTGTACTCGTTCAACATATCGTTGGTAATATGCGCTCACGTAGTACTGATTTCCTCACAACAGACGGTGAAAAACCGTCGCGTGATCGGGATGCAGAATTTACTCCACACACACTTTCAAAAGAAGAACTTATGCAAGAGTGGGAAGACGCATGGGCGATTTTTTACGAAACTGTTCATGCACTTTCACAAGAAGACTTACTCCAAATGGTTTCAGTAAAAGGGAAAGAAACACCCGCGATGGCTGCTTTAATGACACAACTTGTGCATTATGCTGGGCATATCGCTCAAATGATGTATGTTGCAAAAATGCAATTACAGGAAGATTGGCAAACTCAATCGATTCCAAAGAAAAAATAAACAATTATGAAAATGAGGTTCTTGTAGCCTCACTTTCTTCTATTTTCGCAAAGGGGGATGACAGAATTGAATACATATTTTGTAATGAGTGATATTCATGGGATGGATGATGCTTTTGAAACACTACTTAAAAAATGGGATCACGAAATGCCACTCATTCTTTTAGGGGATTTAATGGACCGTAGTATGGGTTCGCGTCGTGTGTTAGAAAGAGCATGTGAACTTTCAACACAATATGATGTACGTCTTATTCGAGGAAATCATGATCAGATGTTTTTAGATTATATTGATTTAAAAGAAAAGCCCGAACGCTTTTTACGTAATGGCGGCGATGTGACATTACAATCACTTATTTCAGTCGATTTTACAAATTGGTCGCGTGCGCAGATTGCCGATTACTTAAAAGAACATTATGCAAAAGAGATTACATTTTTACGAAATAGTCGCTACTTTCTTATATTTGGAAAAGTGTTATTCACGCATGCAGGCTTTAATAGTGACTTTGCAGATTTACATCATACAACAGAAGATGAATTCATCTGGATTCGAGAACATTTTAACAAGCAAAATCAAACGCCCTATGTGAATGTATTTGGCCATACACCAACGCATTACATACATGAGGCTGAAAAGCATTCTATTTGGATGAATGAACAAAAAAGCTACATAGGGATTGACGGTGGCGCTGTATTCGGTGGACAGTTGAATGGTGTGTTACTCGATGAACATGGACAAATTCAACAAGTATTTGAAGTCAAAACACCAAAATTTTCATAAAGAAAAGCAAGTGTCATGAAAATTAACGACACTTGCTTTTCTTTTATGCTTCTGACTGTGAATCGTCTTTATGTTTTTTATTTTTCTTTAAATTTTCAAATTGACTCTTAATTTTTTCTTTATACGCAGCTACTTTTGCTTTACGCTCTTCAGAACGCTCTGCTGATATTTTTTGACGTGTTTGCTTTTCCATATCTTTTTGTAATTGTTGTGCATGTTCAACTTCTTCCATTATTAAAGCTGCATCATATCGAACAATACGTGTTTCATGCTCATTTAGTAGTTCATCTAAGAACTTTTCATCTGTTTCTTGTACGAGCGCGATAATGGCTACATCTCCATCTTCTAAACGTGATGCCATCGCCCTAATTAATGATGAGTCCGTTTCTATCTCCTCTATTTCTGAAATCGAGCCAACAATCGCACCTACTCCTAAACCGAGCAACATGCCAATTGGACCTCCTAAAATACCAATCAAGGCCCCAATCAAGCTACCTTTTAATGCATTCTCATTCGATGTCATATACTCATCTAATGTTTGAAGCTGTGCACCATTTCGCTTAATTAAAATTGCATTGGAAATCGTTGTACTCCCAATCACCCCTTCACGTCGCTTTAATTGTGTAAATGTTTGATATGCTTCACTCTCTACCTTATTATAACTAACAACAATATTTTCCACTCTAATCTCTCCTCGCTTTTTATATTAACCGAGTATTCTTACAACTCTCTCCTTTTATACCCTTTCATACCAAAAATACACGTTACTTTCGATATATATTGACTTTTACGTTAGACTTTATAGTGGTTTTAGAAAGGAGATGATAATAATTTATAAAATCAAACAATTAGCTGATTTAGTCGGTGTATCTGTTCGTACTCTTCATCACTACGACGCAATTGGTTTATTGCCACCTACAACTGAAAATAATGCAGGTTATCGACTTTATAACGATGAAGCTGTTGATCGATTACAACAAATTTTATTTTTTCGAACACTTGGATTTTCACTCAAACAAATTCAACAGATGATGACACAAGACGCGTACAATCAGCTCGAAGCTTTGTATTTTCAAAAACAATTAGTAGATGAAAAAATAAAACAGTTTGAATGTATGGCGCAAACCATTCAGCAAACGATTGAAGCAAAAGAAGGAGGTATTCACATGACAAATGAAGAAAAATTTAATGGATTAGATTTTAAAAAGAATCCATATGAACAAGAAGCACGTGAAAAATGGGGAGACGAAGTAGTCAATCAATCCAAAGAAAAGATTGCACAGTTCGATGATGAAGCCTTACAAGAAAAGTGGCAACAACAATGGACGCGCCTAGCAGCGATTCGCCATGAAGCTGTTGACTCTCCGACTGTTCAACAAGCGATGAAAGAGTTCTATTACTTTTTAAATCAATATTTTGGGAACTATTCAAAAGAGGCCTTTCGCGGTTTAGGTCAGCTGTATGTACAAGATCCTCGTTTTAAGTCACAGATTGATGTGTATGGTGAAGGGTTAACACAATTTATGAGTGAAGCGATGCAACAATTTAAATAAACAAAACTTTTTTAGCAACGAAAAAACTGGAACCACGCCACAGCGCGATTCCAGTTTTTCTCATACTATATTTTTACACTTACAGTCTCTTTCTCATGAAAATTCAATCTTCTTTTAAACCAAGTAGTTCTGTTTTTGACGGTGATTTTTGTAAATCTTGTTGTAACTCTAAACGTAAACGCTCTGTTTCAAGTTTAAAGTTTTCATTCTTTACATGCTCCAGTTTTAACTGTTTATCAAGCATTTGCTGCTCTATTTTCATTGTGCGTTCTTTAAATTTTAAACGCTTGACATAGACATCGCTACCGATTGCTACACAAGCTACGATAATAATCATTACCCACATCATATTGAATCACACCCTTTTTCTATTTTATACGAACGACTCGCAATTAAGTTTCACTATGATTCAGAACACGTTATAATAAAACTAACTCTATTATACAAAAGGATGTTAGATTATGGAAGGTTCAAAGAACGATATTCAATTAACAGAACAAGAAAAAAGTGTCTATACGTATGCATTTCGAGATGAGTTTAAAGGAATGGGCATCGATCCTGCGAAACAAGATTACTACATCGATAAGATTTTAAATGCAAGTGATGAAGCGATTCTTCATTTACGTAAAAATGGCGCGATTGCCATTGCACGTGAAGTAGTACAACCAAACAATATATTTGATGCTTAATACAAAAGAATCGCCCAGTCATTGAGCGATTCTTTTTGTATACAGTATATTAAATGGCTATTTTATATTCCACGTTGTATGACTGTATCCTTCTTTTGTCTTACGAACTTCAAGTGTGGCTGGAACCGTTTCTTTTAATTCTGCAACGTGCGAAATAATCCCAATCATACGCCCCGTTTTTTGTAAATCGACTAATGTATCAATTGCTTTTGAAAGTGCTTCTTCATCTAATGTACCAAAGCCTTCATCTACAAACATCGTATCCATTTGGACATTTCCTCGGAAACTTTGAATGATATCACTCATACCTAATGCTAAACAAAGAGATGCGTTAAATTGTTCGCCACCTGATAATGTTTTAACATCACGTTCTTGCCCTGTATAAGCATCATACACATCTAAACTCAAACCAGATTGCTTACCATTCGAATCGACGCGCTCACTACGAAGCAAGCGATACTGTCCATTGGTTAATGGCACTAATCGTTCATTCGCCGCTTGTATAATTTGCTCTAAATATTCAATTTGCAAATAGCGCTCAAACGAAATTTTTTGTGCATTTTTCCCCGCCATTAAGTCATATAGTTGAATAATCTGACTCGCTCGTTCTTCTAATTGCGCTGACTTCTCTTGCGCCTGTTCTAAATAACGAATAAAGCGAGTAATAGATTGGCGATAGCTTTCAATTTGATGAAGTTGCTTCACGTATAGATCGACTTGTTCTTTTATCGTAAGTAGTTCTTCTTTTAGCACCTCAACATTCTTCTTCTCTGCCTGTGCTAAATGTTGTTGTTTTTCTAAATATTCTTCCGTCGCGTAGCGTTCTTTTTCATATTGTGTAATTCGTTCTTGAAGTGTATTCATTTGAGCTGTTTCTAAACGTGCGGCTGTGTATTCTTTTCCATCTCGGAAGCCTGCTGCTAATACTTTTTCTTGTAGCTGTTGTTGCAATTGTGACAGCTGCTCCTGTGCTTCTGCATGTTGTTGCTTCATATTTTGCACATTTGCTTCTTGCGTTGTATGTTGTTGCATCGCTACTTCACATGCTTCATTAACTTGTTTTGTTTGTTGCTCATATAGCGCTACTTGCTGTGTAATTTCATGAATCGCTTCATCAACTTGTTGTTTCGTCGCAAATGCCACGGGTAATTGTTGCTTTTTGTCCTGTAATTGTAGCTCTGTTGTATGAACGGTCATTTGGAATTGATTTACTTGTTGTAAACATACTTGCTGTTGTTCACGTAATTGCTCGACTTGTTTGCGGAATTGCGTTAACTGTTGTTGTAATTCCTGCGCTTGTATTTTTTGTTGGTTATTCTTATTAAGAGTTTGTTCAAGTGTTTGAATCGTTTCAGCATTTGTTGCTTCATCATATGCAACCGTTACTTGTTGTAATGCCTCCGCTGTTTTTTGCATATCGCTATTTAAAATGTCTACTTGTGTTTGAATCTGACGTGCTTTTTGCTCTGCTTGTTGTTGTGCTATTTTAGCTTGTTCAACGATTTCTTTCGTGATTTTCACTGTTTGTGTTTGTTGCATCTTTTCTTTCACTGTATTTCCACATACGGGACAGATTTCGCCTACAACTAGTTGTTCTGCTAAGACATACGCTTGATTAGCAAGCCATTGTTCTTCTACTTGATGTAGTTTTGTATTTTGCTCTTGTAACTGCGTACACGCCATATCATGTTGTGTTGTTAACTCTTTTAGTTTATGGCGTTGCTCTCGCTGTGCAGATAATAGTTGTTCTACTTGCTTTAGCTGTGTTAACTGTTCGTAGTAAGCTGTTTCGTCAATTAACTGCTTCATCAGTACATCATACTGTTCTTCTGCTTGCTTTACTCGCGTTATTGCTTGTTGCAATTGGGTATCGTATTGTTCTTTGTTTGTTGTTGCTTTCGCTAATTGATGTTGCTGTTCTTTATACTGCTGTTCTAATTGATTAACCGCTTCGTAAAATGGTAAAATACGTTGCCATTCACGTAATTGTTCTTTTTGTTTTTCATAAAGAGGCAATTGCTGTTCTATATTCGCCTGTGCTTCTTTTGCTACATTTCTTTTTTCAATCGCTTGTTGTAATTGTTGTTTTGCAAACGCAACACGCTCTGTTAATTGTTCCGTTCGTTTTCGTTGTTCACGAAAAGCTTGCTCATACGGAATAATATGCTCTGCTCGCTCCGCTTGTTTCAACTGCTGTTGAATCGATTCTATTTCCGCTTCGCGTTGTAAAAGCTCTTTATACTTCGCTGCTACTTTTTGATATTCCTCTAATGTTAAGTTAAACTGCTCTGCCGCATGCACCATCTGTTGTTTCTCTGTAAATAGCTGTTGTTTCTCTGCATAAACTGTTTGTACTTTCTTTTCTTCTGCCTCATAGTACACTTGTTCATGTTGTAACCCTTCAATGATTTGTACAGGTGATTGATACTCTTTTGCAAATACATGAAATAGCGGACGATCCGCTTCCGGTAATGTTTCTTTTATTTGACGAATAAATGTTGCACGCTCTGTTTCTAACGCAAGTAACTGCTTTTCGGCTTCTGTTTTTTTATCTTTTAAGCGTTTTGTCATTTCTTCAAAATGTTCTGTTTTAAAGATTTTACGCAGAATTTGTTCCTTATTACGTGAATCGGATGTTAATAGCTTACGAAACTCCCCTTGTGGCAACATAACAATCTGTTTAAATTGTTCTTTTGTTAAGCCGATAATCTCTTCTAAACGATCGTTCAAATCACGTACACGATGCGAATCAAGTACAGGAATCTCACCCTCATCTGTTATCTCAACAAATTCCGTTTTCTCACCTGTAGCTGTCTTATTTCCTGCTTTTACATGGGCTAATTGGCGTAAAATACGATACGTTTTTCCCTTCATTTCAAACACTAATTCAATCGCTGTATGCGTATCATCTGTCGCAAAATTACTACGATGTGTTTTCGCATTTTCACGCTCTTCACCGCTCACGCTACCATAGAGTGCAAAACAAATCCCATCAAAAATCGTTGTTTTCCCTGCGCCTGTCGCACCTGAAATGACGAAAATTTGATTACCTTGTAGTTTCGTAAAATCAATAGTTTCTTTCTCTTTATATGGACCAAATGCAGTCATACTTAAATGAATTGGCTTCATTATTCTGCCTCTCTTTCTTTACGCAGTTCTTCTTCTACTAATTCTTGAAATAACTGAGTCATCGCTTCATTCGGTTCTGAACCTGTAATTTCAGTATAGAAGGAATGGAATAAAGTTTCCGTATCCATCGCTCGCTTATTTTCAACAGGTGCTACTTCTAATGTCCCTTTTATAATAGGGCGCTCAATATGCATCGCATTCGGAAAGACCGTACGAATTTTCTCCATTGGTGAAAGAATTGGTGCTTCATCTAGTAATGTCACATACACATAATCTTCACTTGCAGGTAACTTTAATAAATCTTCCATAAATCCTTCGATTCGTCGTAAGTCACGAATCGGTTTTAAAGGAATTTTTTCAATCGTTACATTCCCTTTAGCGTCTAACTCCAGCATGAGAACACCTTTTTGATGGGTTGCTTCAGATACACTATATTTAAGCGGTGAACCACTATAGCGTATTTTTTCATGGGCAACAAAATGCGCTTGATGTAAGTGACCCAGTGCCGTATAGTTGAATTTTTCAAATAAACTCGCATCAATACATTCTGAACCACCAATTGATAATGGGCGCTCTCCTTCATCTGGATTCTCCTGTTGTTCACCATTCTTTGTAACGAAAGCATGGGCGATGCAAACTGAACGATTTGTTGTAGGCTGAATTGCTTCCATAATTGTTTCCATTGCTTGCTGATTCGTATGTACATCCTCTTTTTCAAATACATAGCGAACTTCTTGTGGGTCAGCAAATGGAATCAGATAAAAATCAACAGCTCCATGTTCATCTTCTAAACGAATGGGTGTCATTTCTTTTGCTAGTTTTCCTTTTACATATAAGCCACTTTCTTTAAATAAAGTCGAGCCAAAATCGATACGACTCGTACTATCGTGATTTCCTGCGATAGCTAAAAGAGGAATTTCACGATTCTTTACAATCTCCTCAAAGACATCATCTAATAGTTGAACTGCTATTACAGGCGGTACGGAACGGTCATATAAATCTCCTGCGATTATAATCGCATTGGGGTGTTGTTCATCAACTACTTGAAGGAATTGTTGTAAGATATATTTTTGATCTTCTAACATGGATGTTCCTTGCACAGTTTTACCTAAATGCCAATCAGCTGTGTGTAAAATTTTCAAAGAAAACACTCCTTTTTTTATTTTTATTTAGTTTATCATGTAGTTTGTGCATTTTTTTGTACATCTCTTTCTCTTTTTATTATATACTAAGTAAAAGATTACGAATAATGGAGGTTTTTTCTATGTACATATTCATTTCTGCTCTTTCGGCTTTAATTTTGCTTATTTTACTTGTGTTCTTCATTATTAAACGTGCAGATCAAACAGCAAAACCGGTATCAAATATTAAATTAGCTTTTTATCATCAAAATGGAAACCTTGATTTTTATGTCACAACAGATAATGAATTTATTAGTCGTATTCATCATCATCAATTCAACCTACAAGACGTTGAACGCATTGAAGCAACAGCAGATGAAACCATCGTATTTGAAAAAACACGCGATCATGTACAACTCGATGCAGAAAAAATCGAAAAATTATTCAAAAATCATGTTGGATATGTCACATACCAAATTTATTTGAAAAATAACGAAAAAATTGAAGCAGTTGTCGATGTTGCGACGAATAAACGACCAAAACAACGCGAAGAACTAAAGCAAAGTTTAAATAAATTAACGAATCTATTAAATCAATTAGAGATGAATTAATACAAATAGAATGGGACATCCGTGTAAGAACAACCTTTCGTATGAGCATAAAAACTGGAATCGCACTGTAGTGTGGCTTCAGTTTTTTGTTGTAAATGTTATCCAACCTTTTTTCTAAGAAAAAAGGAAGATCTTGTTGTACGAGTTAACAGCACGCACGCTTCTCTAAACGGAAAGCTAATAATGCCCTGTGTCCCTTTCGGAGGCGGTGATTCCCTTTCGCGCGCGGATTTGTCCCTTTCATCGTCGGCGATTCCCTTTCGCGCGCGATTTTGTCCCTTTCATCAGCGATATTTCCCTTTCGTGCGCAGTTTTGTCCCTTTCAAATGCGGCAATTCCCTTTCACGCACGGATTTGTCCCTTTCAATGGCGATGATTCCCTTTCGCGCGCGATTTTGTCCCTTTCAACCGCGCCGATTCCCTTTCACGCGCGATTTTGTCCCTTTCAAATAATCTAATTCCTTAATGAGCATAAAAAAACTGGAATCGCGCTGTGGCACGATTCCAGTTTTTCGTTGCAAATATTAAAAAGGGAATTAAAATATTTTGTCCAACCTGTTTCATTATGATTTGATTAAGAAAAACATGACGATGATAATCACAATTGGTACAACTGTATACATCAATATGCGCCATAATGTATACCAACCTGTCGATAGTTGACTACTTGCTAAAAATTCACGTTTTGTAAAGTTCTTGTCTACTTTATACATGATAAATAGTGCGATACAGAGATTTCCTAATGGTAATAACACATTACTCACTAAAAAGTCAGTGGCATCAAAGACTGTTTTACCGAAAACATGAAAATCAGCTAATGTGCTTGATGATAAAGCAGCTGGAATTGCCGCTACAATTACAATAACACCTAAAAACCATGTAATTTTCTTGCGTGCATTTGGATACTTTTCTTGCAGAGCTGCAACAATAATTTCATATAAACTAAACGATGATGTTAGTGTCGCAAACAAGAATAATAATAAAAATAGTGCGAAGAAAATCTCACCAAATGGTAACTGTTGAAAAACAGTTGGTAATACAACAAATAATAATCCTGGTCCTTCAGATGCCTTTAATCCAAAAGAAAAAACAACTGGGAAAATGGCAAGACCTGCTAATAAAGATACAAAAATATTCATTAATACAACTGAACCTGCTGCATAAGGTAGACTTTCATTCTTTTTTAAATACGAACTATATGTCACCATACATGAAAATCCAACTGCTAATGCAAAGAAAGCTTGCCCTAATGCATATAAAACTGACTGGAATGTAATCGCTGAAAAATTAGGCTTTAAGAAGAAGGATACACCTTCTATCGCATCTGGTAATGTCAGTGCACGTACGACTAAAATAACAAAGAAAATAAATAGTAATGGCATCATTACTTTATTTGCTTTTTCAATACCATTTTGAATCCCTAATCCTACTACAAGTACATTAAACAATGTAAAAATAATTAATCCGATAATTGTCATCATCGGTGAACCCGTTACTTGTCCAAATAAAGCACTTGCATCTAAAGATGGCATGATGATTTGACCGACCAATGCTTTTCCTGTATAAACGGCAATCCAACCACCAATGACGCTATAGAAGGATAAAAGCAAGAAACAACCAACAACACCTAATCGCCCAATCCATGTCCATGCTGTCTGCGGTGCCAGCTTTTTATATGCTGATACTGCTTCTTTCTGTGTACCACGTCCAATAATAAATTCCGCAATTAACATCGGTAAACCAATCGCCAGTGTAAACAAGACAAACAGTAAGAAGAATGCTCCTCCTCCACTCGTCCCTGTGACATACGGTAGTTTCCAAATTGCGCCTAAACCAATCGCAGCTCCTGCTGATGACAGTATAAAGCCTAACTTTGTTGACCACTGTCCTTTTCTCTCATTCATTCAAATGCCTCCATTACTCTACTCAGCTCAGCAATACAAAGGATTGCGAGTTTAAAACTTCTCCTTATTATTTTATCACGTAAAAAAAATAAATTCATTACCGTTTCAACACAAAGAAAAAAGGG
>NZ_BJOB01000026.1 GCF_006539985.1 Kurthia gibsonii
TTTTAGTGTGTTTCATTTTCGAGTGAAAAGGTATTTAATAAAATATAGTGTTCTAATTATTATATTTTTATGAGGTGAAAATATGAAAAAAATCAAAAAGTCAAAACAGTATGAGCAATTGATGTTACAAAATCAATATCTACGTAGCGCTAACTATATGTTATGCATAGCGCACTATACGTTGATCATCCATCTTATGGTACAGCACTAAAAATAGTCGAATAAAATAATGTATATTAAAAATACATTATTTATCATATAAAAATAGTGGATTTTTTCAAAATAGATTGAAATATAGTTAAAAAAATCATAAAAATACTTTATTTCCTTTTGAAAAAATAAAATCCTTAATTTGTATATTTTGAATGTAATGGTATTATATTCTTAAAAAGAGGAGGGATTTATACTGTGATTGCACATATAAATAGTCTTAATGGCAGAGAACAAACAATCGTAGAACACTTAACTAATGTTCAAAAGATGGCGGAACAATTCGGCTCAAAAATAGGATTATGTCACGCGGCTGGTTTAGCAGGTATGTTACATGATGTGGGAAAGTATGGAGATGCTTTTCAAGAATATATGCAAAAAATTAAACTAAATCCCTCAACCGTAGAAGGAACAGGCGGCGATCATTCAACTGCGGGAGCTCAGTTATTACAAGAGTTTGTATCCGAACAAGAATTAAACATGTTAATCCCTATCGTAAATGCGATTTTAACGCATCATGGCACATTACTTGATTATGCTGATCCTCAAGTAGAAGAAATTAAGTTAAAAGTGCGTTTACAAAAAGAAATTCCTGATTATACGAAAATAAAAGAATGTTTTTTTCATGAGTATATTTCAGAAAGTGCATTTAAAGAATACATTCAAAAAGCAGTGGCAGAGATTCAAGCTTTTTCAAGAAAATATGCAAAAATTATTTTACAAGAAATTAATCGGGAAGAATATCGAAACATTGCTTTAAAAGTATCAAATCATGTGAGTGTTTTTTTAACAAAGTATATTTATTCGTGTTTATTAGATGCAGATAAATTGGATGCTAAAGCTTTTGACGAAGGGAAATCAGTTGAACTTGTAGAAGCTAAGTGGTCTTTATGGGCAGAACGATTAGAAGAAAAACTAGCTTCTTTTGAACAAAAAAATCATATTTCAGTATTGCGAAAAGAAATGTCCGATCAGTGTCTGGAAGCTGCTTTAGGGGAAGTAGGCATCTATTCGTTATCTATCCCTACAGGTGGCGGCAAAACATTAGCTAGTCTACGTTTTGCACTTAAACATCTTCAACTGCATCAACAACAGCGAATTATTTATGTAGTTCCTTACACAACTATTATCGAGCAAAATGTAAAAGAGATGCGGAAAATTTTACAGCATGATGGAGAAGAAGAAGTTATCTTAGAACATCATAGTAATGTATTTGAAGAATCACCTGTGGAAGGTAATAAGCAAGAGCTACAGCAAATTAAAGCGATGAAAGACAATTGGGATGCGCCCATTATCGTGACGACAATGGTCCAATTCTTAAATATTTTTTATAACGCAAAAAACCGAAACACAAGACGTCTACACAATTTAACGAACGCTGTGATTATCTTTGATGAAGTGCAAGCAGTACCGATGAAATCGTTAGCATTATTTAATGAAGCGATTAATTTTTTATCGAAAATGCAGCATACAACTGTCGTACTATGTACAGCGACACAACCAGCACTAGCGCATTTAGATAATAAATCTTCTGACGTGACAGAAATTATTCAAAATATTCCTGATGTGACAAACGCTTTTAAACGTACGCAAATTAAGTATTTACCATCTAATCAAGGTTGGACAACAGAAGAATTAGCAGATTTCACAACTGAAAAATTACAACAAGAAGGTAATGTGTTAGTTATTTTAAATACAAAAACTGTTGTTAGAAAGTTATTACAAAAAATAGATTCGGAAAATTTCGACGTTTTCCATCTAAGTACCTCGATGTGTCCTAAACATCGCGAAGAACAGCTTGAAAAAATGAAAAAGTCTTTAGAAAATCCAAATACAAGAACACTTTGTATTAGTACGCAATTAATTGAAGCAGGTGTAGATATTAGTTTTGATTGTGTCATTCGCTCACTCGCTGGACTAGATTCGATTGCGCAAGCAGCAGGAAGATGTAATCGACATGGAGAAGCAGATGTAAAGAATGTCTATGTATTTAAGCATCGAGAGGAAAGTTTAAAACATTTAAAGACCATCGAAGAAGGTGGGAAGATTTCCAATTTAATCTTACGAGATTGTCAAAAAGATGATATTTCCCCTCTTAGCACGAATCCTATGACACATTATTTCAAACAACTTTACACACAGTTTGCAAATGAGACGAAATTTCCAATTAAAGAATATAAAAGTATTTATCATTTATTTTTCAATGGCATGGATCGTGAAGGGGTATATCAATATTCGAACTCTATTCAACTAGCTTCAACACGATATGAAGTAATCGAAAGTGCCGCGATTTCGATATTAGTACCATTTAAAGACGGAAATGAATTAATTAATCAACTAGAAGGTTATGAGCAAATTGAAGATTTTACACGATTTATGCAAAGCGTTCAAAAGTATTCGATTAATATTTTTCCATATGAGCGTAAATTACTTGAAGATCATGGCTTGTTAAAAGTGATTGAACTAGGAAAACAACAAATTTTAACATTAAAAGACGGTGCATATAATGAACAATATGGACTTGATATTGAGGGGAATAGTTTGGAACTTTTAATGTATTGAAAGGAGGAAAAAGATGAGTAAAGTAAGAAATCAAATTGAATATCTATTATACGCAGATAACGCACTTTTCACCGATCCGACAACTAAAATTGGTGGAGAAAAAATGACTTATCAAATTCCGACAATCTCAGCATTGATTGGGATTACAGAGTCGATTTATTGGAAGCCTTCTATTAATTGGGTAATTGATGAGGTGAAAATTGTTAATAAAATCTCGATGAAAATGAAAGCCATTCGTCCAATTGAATATGGCGGAGGGAATACGCTCGCGCAGTATACATATTTAGATGATGTCTGCTATGCGGTGCGAGCGCATTTTGAATTTAACGAAAATCGTCCAGATTTAAAATCAGATTTCAACGAGCATAAACACCATCAAATCGCTTTACGTTGTGTAAAAAAAGGAGGGCGTCGCGATATTTTCTTAGGAACGCGAGAATGTCAGGGATATGTAGAGCCGTGTCAATTTGATGAGGTAACTAGCTATTATGAAGGAATTGACTTAGATTTTTCTACGATGCTACACAGTTTAAGTTATCCAAGTCAGAGTGGGCGACATCAATTAGAGGCGTTGTTATGGGAGCCTCAAATGAAGAATGGTGTTATCTCTTGTATTCCACAGTCTGCTTGTACAAAGCGAAAACATGTAGCAGACTATGCACTAAAAGAATTTATCATTGGTCAAAACATGGAGTCGGTAGAAGATACATTTACAAAATTAGGAGGTGATTAAGATGTCGATTTTTCAAAGTTTAATCGATACGTATAATGCAAATGAACAGATGGCTGGAAAAGTAATGACGAAGGTTTTTTATAATGAAAAATCAGTTGAATATATGCTTTTACCGATTGCGCATACGACACAAACGGCACATATTGAAGTAATTGTCGATTTAAATGGTGAATTGATTGATGCCTATGCCATTGATAAAAAATCAACGGTACTACCATTCACTGAAGAATCTGGCTCACGTGCTGGTAAAGTATTTCGACCACATGTACTACACGACAAATTAGTATATACAGCAGGTGACTATGAAAAATATACAGGTGAGAAAGAAAAGGGAGAGGCTTTTTCTAAGTATCGTGAACAACTAAAGGAGTGGGTGGACTCCCCGTATTCAGATCCTAAAATCAAGGCAATTTACCGTTACGTTACAAAAGGTCATCTCATTGAAGATTTAGTTAGTCGCGAAGTATTGTTTGTTGATGAACAAGGACAACTACTAAAAAAATGGGAAGAACATCGCGGTGATAAGCCACTCATCTTCAAAACATTGACGAATGACCAATCGAGTGCATTTGTTCGTTTTAATGTGCATGTACCAAATGAAGTAATACAAGATGTTTGGCAAGACCAATCTTTATTTGAAAAATATACGACGTATTATCTATCAAAAGCTCGTACAGAAGAAGTATGTTTTATATCGGGAGAAGTGCGACCTACTGCACAGTCACATCCAAATAAATTACGTAATTCTGGAGATAAAGCTAAAATCATCTCTGCGAATGATAAATCAGGTTTTACGTATCGAGGACGTTTTGCAACACCAGGTGAAGCGTTAACGATTAGCTATGAAGCATCTCAAAAGATGCATAATGCTTTGAAGTGGTTGATTGAAAAACAAGGTTACCAAGTAGATGGTCGTGTATTTTTACTATGGGGAAGTCACGTTGATGAACCGATTCCGTCCCCCAATTCAAATGATTGGTATTACAGCATGCTCGGAGAAGATTTTGAAATCGAACAGAATAAAAAAGTTGGCGATTTTACGGAAGAAGATTTAGCGCATAATTATCAAAAATTACTGACAGGTTGTTTTACACATAAAACAATACGTGACGCTGAAAAAGAGCAGATTCATATTGCAGAAATTGATGCGGCAACACCTGGTCGACTCGCCATTATCAATTATCGAAATATGGAATTAGGCGATTATCTGAAAAAATTATTACAATGGCAAGAACGTACGATGTGGTATAAAACAATTCCTGTAAAAGATTCAAAAGAAAAGCGTACTGTATTTAGTGGATTTAGTTTACGCGAAATTGCGAATGCAGCATACAGTCCAAGACCTGATGCAAAGATGGTTAAAGAAGCAACGACACGTCTATATGAATGTGTTTTAAACGGTAGTAAAGTGCCGCGAGATTTGGTTCGATTGCTGTTTAATCGTTGCAATCTGCCGCAAGCCTATGAGTCAGCAGAATATGAGCGTTTATTACAAGTAAGTTGTGGTGTATTCAAAGATTATTTTAGGGAGGAGCAATATACAGTGAAATTACAAACGAAAAATCAAAATCGTAGCTATCTATTTGGTCGATTATTAGCGATTGCTGATGTATTTGAAAGTGGCATGTTAAAAGATAGCGGGGTCAACCGTCCAACGAATGCACGTCGCTACACAACAACTTTTGTAAATAGACCCGCTTCTACATGGATGACTATTTTAAAACAACTAGATCCGTATTTCAGTAAAGCAGCAGTTAGTAATAACTTTTCAGCAATGACAAAAAACGATGTTGTACAAAAGCAAATTGGCGAAATTATCGCGTTGTTTGAAGAAGGCGATTTTGTAAATAAACCGCTAGATGAACAATACGTATTAGGTTATTACACACAACGTAATTATATGTATACAAAAAAGGAGGAAAAAGAAAATGTCATTAGTGAATAAAATTGATTTTACTGTAATTTTTACTGTTAAAGGTGCGAACCCGAATGGTGACCCACTGAACGGTAATCGTCCGCGTCAAGATTTAGAAGGTTTTGGAGAGGTATCAGATGTCGCAATCAAACGTAAATTACGTAATCGTTTACAAGATTTAGGTCAGGCTATTTTTGTACAATCCAATGATCGTACAAACGATGGGTTTAAAAGCTTACGAGAACGTGCAGAAGGAAATAGCGAATTAAAAGCAATCAAAAAAGATAGTGAAGAATATGCACGCATTGCGAGTCAAGCTTGGTTTGACGTTCGTGCCTTTGGGCAAGTATTTGCATTTAAAAGTGGATTATCAGTTGGTGTACGTGGACCTGTTTCTATTCAAATGGCCAAAACATTAGAACCCATCGCAATTAACAGTATTCAAATTACTAAAAGTGTAAATTCAGAGCCCGGTGATAAGAAAGGTTCAGATACGATGGGTATGAAGCATGTTGTAGACTTTGGTGTTTATAAATTCTCTGGTAGTATCAATACACAACTAGCAGAAAAAACAGGCTTTACGTATGAAGATGCGCGATTAATCAAACAAGCGTTAGAAACATTGTTTGAGAATGATGCATCATCTGCTCGCCCAGAAGGTACAATGGAAGTACGTGCTGTATATTGGTGGGAACATGATAGTCAATTAGGTCAATTCTCATCTGCTCAAGTTCATCGCGCTTTAAAAGTAATCCCAACAACAGATGAAGATCAACCTTATACAGTTGAAAAAGGTGAAATTTTAAGTCAATTAAAAGAAAGTGTATATGAAGTTTAATCAGGAAGCTGAATACTTGATGCTATCAGGTATTCAGCATTTTCAATTTTGCAGACGTCAATGGGCTTTAATTCATATTGAACAACAATGGGTTGAAAATGTGAAGACAATCGAAGGGCAAATTATTCACCAAAAAGTAGACCAACCAGAATTACGAGAAAAAAGAAAAAACCATTTAATTGTACGAGCGATGCCAATTCAATCCCATACATTAAAAACAACCGGTATTTGCGATGTTGTTGAATTCATTGAAGATGAACAGGGTGTATTTTTACCAAAAGAACAGAAAAAGTATCGTATTATTCCTGTTGAGTACAAACGAGGCAAAGTGAAAAAAGGGAAAGAAGATCTTGTTCAATTGGTCGCACAGACGATATGTTTAGAAGAAATGTTTTTAATTGATGTTCCAATAGGTATCTTTTTTTACAATGAAACAAAGCAGCGTGTTCAGGTGGAAATTACAGAAGAAATGAAAAATGAAGTACGCGATTTATTTAAAGAGATGTATGGGTATTATCAAAAGCAATATACGCCAAAAGTAAAGATGGGAAAACATTGTAAAAGTTGTTCGCTTGAATCTATTTGTTTACCAAATACAATGGCGCAAGAATCTGTGAAAAAATACATGGAGAAATACTTATAATGAGAAAACTATTAAATACATTATACATTACACAAGACCAAGCATATTTAACATTGCAAGGAGAAACAGTAGTTATCCAAGTAGAACAACAAAAAATAGGACAGGTGCCACTACTAAATTTAGAAGGAATTTGTACATTCGGATATGCAGGCGCAAGTCCATCCTTAATGGGGTATTGTGCTGAAAATGATATACCTATTACTTTTTTAAAAAGGAATGGTCGATTTTTAGCGCGCGTAATTGGTAAAAGTAGAGGCAATGTATTATTGAGGAAAAAGCAATATGCACTTTCAGAAGATGAAACAGAGAGTGCGAAGATTGCGCGAAATATGATTTTTGCCAAAATTGCAAATCAGCGATGGCAATTAGAACGCGTCATACGAGACCATCCGATGCGCGTGGAAGTTGAAAAAATTCAGCAATCTATTCAGCGCATGAAAAATACACTTCCTTCAATTTTAACGTGTGAGGATTTAGAAAGTTTACGCGGTTTGGAGGGACAAGCAGCGAATGAATATTTTAAATGCTTTAATGAATTAATCTTAACGAATGAAGAAGGCTTTGAATTTAAAGGGCGTTCAAGAAGACCGCCATTAGATCGAACAAATGCATTGCTGTCCTTTATGTACACACTATTATCCAATGACTTGGCAGCAGCTCTTGAATCTAGTGGTTTAGATGCGTATGTGGGATTTTTACATCGTGATCGACCAGGTAGAGCTTCTTTGGCACTTGATATGATGGAAGAACTTCGACCTATTTTAGCAGATCGTTTTGTTATTTCATTGATTAACCGAAAAGAATTAAAAACGGATGATTTTTTAATAAAAGAAAATGGAGCAGTTATCTTAACAGATGATGCGAGAAAATTGTTACTTCAAAAATGGCAACAACGTAAAACAGAACAAATCATGCACCCAAGACTAAAAGAAAAAATTTCATGGGGATTAGTTCCTCATGCCCAAGCATTATTATTAGCACGTTTTTTAAGAGGAGATACGGAAGAATACCCACCATTTTTATGGAAGTGAGGGACAACTAATATGCTAGTAGTTGTGACGTATGATGTAAAAACATCAGAGGTTGGGGGCGCTAAGAGACTAAGACAAGTTGCTAAAAAGTGTGAAGCTAGAGGAATACGTGTACAAAATTCAGTCTTTGAATGTCAATTAGATGCGACCCAATTAGTTCAATTAAAACATGATCTAACAAAAATTATTAATTTGAAAACAGATAGTTTACGATTCTATAGCATTGGTAATCAATATAAAAATAAAGTAGAACATATCGGAGCGAAAGAAGCAATTGATGTTCAGGATCCACTGATTTTCTAAGTGCGAACCTTAGGCGAACATGAAAACCCAGGGAGGTTCGCACTGAAATTACTAACATTTTTTAAGAAAATAAATCTAAATAAATCATAATATGGTAAAATGAATGTGCGATTTAATAAAAAAAGGTGAATTTTATCTTTTTTTATCACAAAATCGCTGTCTCACTCTTTATGAGTGAGTGGATTGAAATAGTAATATCTCGAATCTTTGTATGTCCGATACAGGTCTCACTCTTTATGAGTGAGTGGATTGAAATTTTTTCATAAATTAAATATAGTCTACTAAGTGCCGTCTCACTCTTTATGAGTGAGTGGATTGAAATAATTAGAAAAGAAAAATTACGTGGTGGATTACGGGTCTCACTCTTTATGAGTGAGTGGATTGAAATAATGCTGGGGATGTTAAATCGTGCGGCTGCCTTAAGTCTCACTCTTTATGAGTGAGTGGATTGAAATGTAAAGATACGACAGCAAAAGCGCCGGAATACCCGTCTCACTCTTTATGAGTGAGTGGATTGAAATTTTATCCGCTGCGCCTACACCCGCTGCATCGCCAGTCTCACTCTTTATGAGTGAGTGGATTGAAATGTCAAAAACAAAATCACCATCTTTAATTTTTAAGTCTCACTCTTTATGAGTGAGTGGATTGAAATGTTGTAATTGTGCCGATTGGTGTCACTTTGCTTGGTCTCACTCTTTATGAGTGAGTGGATTGAAATTTTTGGTGTATATGTGTCCGCTGTATAGTCTTGGTCTCACTCTTTATGAGTGAGTGGATTGAAATTTAACCAAAATCAATGGGAAAGAATTTGTTAATCGTCTCACTCTTTATGAGTGAGTGGATTGAAATAATCACCGAAAATGGCACAAAGATGAACTTACCGTCTCACTCTTTATGAGTGAGTGGATTGAAATTGTCACAAAGTCATTACCGTCAAAGACGTGATGCCGTCTCACTCTTTATGAGTGAGTGGATTGAAATAGCGACAAATTGTTTTGTATCTTCTTCACTTGATGTCTCACTCTTTATGAGTGAGTGGATTGAAATAACATGAAAAACATTACAGATCAAGCGCGTATTGTCTCACTCTTTATGAGTGAGTGGATTGAAATAGAGCAGGACAAAGAGTTACGCGTTGAAGTCGAAGTCTCACTCTTTATGAGTGAGTGGATTGAAATAGTGATGATCATTTGTTAACGATTACGCAGTCTTAGTCTCACTCTTTATGAGTGAGTGGATTGAAATATGCCATCTCGTCATAATGACAATGACACTCGCTCGTCTCACTCTTTATGAGTGAGTGGATTGAAATTTTTGGTGTGTATGTGTCCGCTGTATAGTCTTGGTCTCACTCTTTATGAGTGAGTGGATTGAAATTAGTCGCGCTTTAGGGTTACCATCTTTGTCCGTGTCTCACTCTTTATGAGTGAGTGGATTGAAATGAGATGTGGCGCAAGAGCAAGAACGTTTGGAATCGTCTCACTCTTTATGAGTGAGTGGATTGAAATTCCAAGACCTCTTAAAACTGCCGAACGACTTTCTGTCTCACTCTTTATGAGTGAGTGGATTGAAATATCAGTACATTCTCGACTGCTAGCGATAACATGTCTCACTCTTTATGAGTGAGTGGATTGAAATCACTCGTATAAATCATCTACACTGCAACTTAAAGGTCTCACTCTTTATGAGTGAGTGGATTGAAATCGAGATACCCCAATCCTTATTAGCTGCGTTTGTATGTCTCACTCTTTATGAGTGAGTGGATTGAAATTTTATTACAAAAAGTTGTTATCCATGCTACGTCGTCTCACTCTTTATGAGTGAGTGGATTGAAATAAAATTGCTCGTTTTAAGTTGTTCAATGAGCAAGTCTCACTCTTTATGAGTGAGTGGATTGAAATGAGGTAAACGGTGAAGCAGTGAAGTTAAGTGGTAAGTCTCACTCTTTATGAGTGAGTGGATTGAAATTGTTGTGCCAAAATGATCAACGTAACAATTGTGTCGTCTCACTCTTTATGAGTGAGTGGATTGAAATTAGATTCAAGAATTGTCTGTCCTCCCAATCCTGGTCTCACTCTTTATGAGTGAGTGGATTGAAATGTAAACAAAAACACCCTGCTTATCAAGTTTAGCGGTCTCACTCTTTATGAGTGAGTGGATTGAAATCGACTGCTGATGTGTAAGTACCGTTGATATCCGTGTCTCACTCTTTATGAGTGAGTGGATTGAAATGTTACAATCGTGACACGAAACGAGCGGATATACAGTCTCACTCTTTATGAGTGAGTGGATTGAAATTGGTGTTTCTTTGTAGTCTTTGATATATGTGCGGTCTCACTCTTTATGAGTGAGTGGATTGAAATGTGCGTTGTTACCTTGTAAATCTAGTTTGAAGTCGTCTCACTCTTTATGAGTGAGTGGATTGAAATATTGCTATTGATACGGTAGATGAATTAGTAAAAAGTCTCACTCTTTATGAGTGAGTGGATTGAAATCGCCAACTGCTGTACCTACTGGACCAGCGACAGTACCGTCTCACTCTTTATGAGTGAGTGGATTGAAATAATTGTGAAAGCATAATGTTCACTGTCATTTTGTGTCTCACTCTTTATGAGTGAGTGGATTGAAATAATGTGTAATTGTGATAAAGATTCTTTACCTTCCAGTCTCACTCTTTATGAGTGAGTGGATTGAAATATATTTCTTGCTCCGCCGATTTTCTGTGCTTTCTGTCTCACTCTTTATGAGTGAGTGGATTGAAATGTGTGGATAAAAGATTCGTCGCTACGTTTTTTTCGTCTCACTCTTTATGAGTGAGTGGATTGAAATAAAGGAGGGGTTAAATAATGCCGGAAAAATTACGTGTCTCACTCTTTATGAGTGAGTGGATTGAAATTATACAGAAATAAAAGTAATTTAAAATGATTTTGTCTCACTCTTTATGAGTGAGTGGATTGAAATGAGTTCGCCTTTTTCGCACCAATTACGGATTGTGTCTCACTCTTTATGAGTGAGTGGATTGAAATGGCATACGTGAAGCACTTGCAACCATATCCCAAGTCTCACTCTTTATGAGTGAGTGGATTGAAATCGATGTGAGTGATGAAGTAAAATCACTCGCACGATTAGGTCTCACTCTTTATGAGTGAGTGGATTGAAATTAGCACTTCATGCGCTTGCTTTGGTGTTGTTAAGTCTCACTCTTTATGAGTGAGTGGATTGAAATAGCGACATCTAGCGTCAATTGATTATCAATGACTGTCTCACTCTTTATGAGTGAGTGGATTGAAATTTCTCGAGCTCAAACGCTTTTTTATCGAGCTTGGACGTCTCACTCTTTATGAGTGAGTGGATTGAAATACGTCCACAGGTAAACTCTTTACTCTGCTATCAGTCTCACTCTTTATGAGTGAGTGGATTGAAATGAATAAAAAACTCCCTAGATTGCACATTTCCGAGTCTCACTCTTTATGAGTGAGTGGATTGAAATGTGTTGAGTTTAGTACCTGGCGTACCATCTGATGTCTCACTCTTTATGAGTGAGTGGATTGAAATTTTGTTAAATGGAACATTGAATTCAATTCGTTGGTCTCACTCTTTATGAGTGAGTGGATTGAAATAACAAGAGCTATATGAGCAATTAAAAAAAGATACGTCTCACTCTTTATGAGTAAGCGGATTGAAATATATCATTCACTCATACTAACGTAATTCTTTCCGCTTCACCAAAACAAGCAGGTAAATCAATACGATTTACCTGCTTGTTTATTACATACTCATATGAAGTTTTTCATCTCCACTACATCTCGTCATGTAGTGGCTTTTTTGAGTTGTTCGAGCTGTGTATAGAGATTGCTTGCGATGGCGCTGTGCGTGTGTGTATTTAGCCAGTCGCACCAAGTGATGCCCGCTTCATATAACGCGCCCACCCATACATTCAATTCTGCCTCCACTGTTTGTTCGTCGATCGTGCAGCGAATCGTACGCACATGTTGTTCCGTCTTGATTATAACCGGTGTATTTGGAAAATATCTTTCTGCTGTGCCATGTGCTACACATTCAGCAAAACCATCTACGATATATTGCCAGAGCGTATGTAATTCATCGGGTGCATGTTCGGTTGAGAGGCGTTTAGTAGCTGTTTGAATGGTGAGAAAGCCTTCAGCATTTGAAAAGCCACCTTGCAAACGAACATGATGCGCCTGATGAAGCAGTTGTGGTTGATTTTCTTCATCATAGACATATGTTTGGATCTGCATTCCCTGTACCTCCTACACGAGCGTGGTTTGTCGTTTCATCTTCTCCCATAATTGTACACGACTACGCGGGTAATCGGCGAGGTTCTGAATGCCTAGTTCTTTCGCTACTTCAAAGAGTAGCGGGCGTTCTAAGTGTGCTGCTTGTAAAATCGCCTGTTCTTCAAAGAGGGCGACAGGATTCCCCATATACGTCATCTGTCCGTCTTGCATAACGAGTACGAGGTCAGCCCATTCATATGCGAAGTCTACGTCGTGTGTCGATAAAATAATCGTCCGTTCTTTCGTATGAAAGTCATTTAAATGTTTCATAATTTGAGTGGCATAGTAGCGGTCGAGTCCTGCAGATGGTTCATCTAAAATTAAAATATGGGGTTCCATTGCGAGAACACCTGCAATCGCCACGCGTTTTTTCTGTCCCAAACTTAAAAAGTGAATGGGCTTTTTTCGTAATGATTCGAGTTCAAGTTGCGTAATTATGTGTTCAACCTGTGCATGTATTTTGTCAGAAGACCAGCCGAGGTTGGTCGGGCCAAATGCGATGTCTTGTTCAACCGTTCCAGAGAAGAGCTGTGCGTCTGGATCTTGAAAGACGATACCGACCTGTCCACGTAATGCTTGAAGTCCTTTTCGGTTATATTGATAGGGCATATCATGCATAAAAATTGTCCCAGTCGTTGGTTGAAATAAGCCATTCAGATGTTTAAATAGTGTGGATTTTCCCGCACCATTATTGCCAAGTAGTGCAATTTTTTTCCCTTGCGGTAACGTGAATGATAGGTCGTGTAATGCGATTGTACCGTCAGGATATTGGTACGATACATGGTCAAATGTAATCATAAATAAAAACCTCCTAGATAAACTGCGCCGAGTAGGCATAAACTAACGCCAATACCAAGCCAGTTTCTGCGTTCGGTTTGGTACGTTACATAATGGCTTGAAATATCTTCGTTGTAGCAACGAGAAGCCATCGCCTCATGAAGTTGTTTTGAACGTCGAAAAACATCTTTAAACATGGCCGTCACTAAATAACCGACAGATTGAAACCAGCGGCGCTTTTTTTGATAGCCAAGACGGGATTGCTGGGCTTCATAAATGGCCTGCATACTTTGTAAAAAGACAAAAATAAAGCGATATGTGAGTTCACATAGTTCAATAAAAATAATCGGTATTTTTAATTGACGCATCGCATATGTGATGGCACTAATCGGCGTTGTGAGTGCAATAAAGTAAAGACAACTAATACTTGCGAGCACCGAGAAAAAAAGGTGAAACGCTGTATCGACACTCGCTTTTCCGATAAAAAGTTGAACACTTCCAAATGACATACTCCAATAGTGAGGGGGAAGTGTGGCCGTTGTAAATGAAATAAGAATCGAAAAAATACTTGTCAGCAAAAAGAAACCCGGCAAAAGAAGTAATTTACAATAGAGTGATAATGGTATTTTAGCGGCAAATAAAATAAAAGTACTCATTACGAAAAACGTAATGAGTGAAATAAGTACATCCTTTGTGATGACAGCGAATAGCAAAAAACTCAGTGCAAATACCATCTTCTCTAAAGGATGTACGTTGCTTAAACGATTCGTATAAGCATATTGATCAATTGGAATCATGCGAAACCTTTTCTTTTTTCGTACGACCACGCATTAAACCGAAGAAGTAGCCGATAAAACCTGCACCAATGGCCGCTTGTAGTGCAAATAATAAACTTTCGATTTCGCCACTTGGTGGTTCCCAAATGCTCGAGAACCATGGTTCATAGCTTTTGTCGATTTCGGTAATGGCTGCTTCTGCTTCACCATCCGCACCGCCAAATTCAGCACCCTTTTGAATAAATAAAGGGAAGATGGCAAGGGCGATGACGATGAAAAGGAAGAATAGATTCTTTTTCATTATTCAGCTGCCTCCTTTTTCTTCGTGAAAATATTTAACATACGTAACTCTGCCACATTGTATTTTCGTAAGAAGTTCATAACAATGACCGTTAATAAACCTTCACTAATCGCAAGTGGAATTTGTGTGAATGAGAAAATACTTGCGAATTTTGCGAATGAAGCAAGTATGCCGCCCGCTTCAGATGGGAAGGCAAGTGCTAATTGGAATGATGTAATTGTATATGTACCGAGATCACCAAGCATTGCGGCTAAAAAGACAGCAACGGAGAATGACCAACCTGCTTTTTGAGCGCCTTTGAATACATACCATGCGATAATTGGACCAGCGACTGCCATCGAAAAAGCATTCGCACCAAGTGTTGTAAGACCGCCATGTGCAAGTAGTAATGCTTGGAATAGTAACACAATTGAACCGACAACACTCATCGCCAGTGGTCCGAATAATACAGTACCTAAGCCGACACCTGTTGGATGTGAACAACTACCTGTAACCGATGGGATTTTTAACGCGGATAAGACGAAAGCGAAAGCCCCAGATAATCCAAGCATCATCTTCGTTTCAGGATGTTCTTTTACAGTTTTTCGAATCGAACGAATACCCATAATGATAAACGGTAGGGAGATGGCCCACCAGAAAATCGCCCACTCAATCGGTAAAAAGCCTTCCATAATGTGCATCGCATTCGCACGATTTGGTACGATTAAGAGAAAGGGTAAAAAATAAACTAGCTTTAATAATTTCTTCAACACGTTCAAACGTCCTCCTTCTTCTTTGAGAATATGCACAAAAAAACCTATTCTACAATATAGAATAGGTTAAAAAAGACATAGCAAAAAAAGCTGTCTTTCATACGCCTATCCTCGTAGGGTGAAATCAATCTTCGGTGGCAGGTCTCCTGGCTTCGCCTCATCATGTATGAACACCTTCCCGTTCATTGAACAGTGGCATATTGTTCATACACTCCGCTTCACAGTTGCGGGACAGCATCGGATTTACACCGATTTCCCTTTTAAGTAAGTTCATCAAAAACTTACACCATCGAATCGTTAAAATTATTTGATATTTCTAAAAAAGCTTATCATAAAACGCTAAATTTTGACAATAAGTATTTTTTAAACAAAAATTTTTTATGTAAGAATACTGGATAAATGCAGAGATTTCAGTGTTTTTTCAAGGTGAATAAACTTTAATAATATTTTATCAAAATGAATTTTCAGAAAAGTGTCTTGAAAGTTAGACAAATTATGGTTATGATTATAACCAAGATTTTGAAATTACATATAACGATTGTATTTTAGGAGTGCCTATTATTTTTTAGGTTAAAAGGGAAAATGGTGAGATGCCATTACAGCCCCCGCTACTGTATAAGTGTCGAAACAGTCAGATCCATTGGCGAATTGCTGAGAAGGGACTGTGTTCGGATACACTTGAGTCAGGAAACCTGCTTCTAAAATCGGACAAACTTTTCGGTGGGAAGAGATTTGGACAAACTAGTAGTTGGGCTACGTTTATTTCACTATGCCAATTTTTAGGATGTTCAACCTCTATTCTAGGCGAATAGAGGTTTTTTTGTTTGCGCAAAAGCGGATCGTTCGGATACATACGAGGGGGATGTTAGAGATGACAACTTGGAATTTGAATGGTGTGCAATCACACGTATTAATTTGTAATGGTAGTAGCTGCATGCGTAAAGAGGGAGAAGAAATTACACAAAAAATTCGTGCGGAAATTACAGCGCGTAACTTGGATGAGCAAATTCATACATCACGTACACGTTGTAACGGACGTTGTAAAGATGCATGTGTCGTTGTGCATTATCCAAAGGGTGATTGGTATAGTATTACGTCGGAAGAAGAAGCGACACGCTTTGTAGCGCAACTTGCAGGCGAGCAAAAAACGGTTGTACCGCGTATTACATTTGAAAATGGCGCGTTCGTTCGTAATGAAGATACACCAGCGATTAAGGGGATTTCAAAAGTGAAGGAGGAAGTTTAATGACACAACAAGGAAAATTGTATGTCGTTGGCTTCGGTCCTGGAGACTTTCAGCATATTACGAATCGTGCAGTAGAGGTATTAAAATCATGTGACGTTGTCATCGGTTATAAAACTTATGTCGATTTGATTCAAGATTTAATTACAGCGACAGCCGTAATTAGTACAGGGATGACAGAAGAAGTGTCGCGTGCGCAAGAAGCAGTAAGACAAGCAGAGGCAGGTAAGTCCGTTGCCGTAATTTCAAGTGGCGATGCAGGTGTATATGGTATGGCAGGGCTTGTGTACGAAGTGTTAATTGAACAAGGTTGGACGGAGAAAACAGGTGTACCGATTGAGATTGTACCAGGGATTTCAGCTATTAATTCATGTGCATCACTACTAGGCGCACCCGTCATGCATGATGCTTGTACGATTAGTTTGAGTGACCATTTAACACCATGGGATTTAATTGCAAAACGAATTGAAGCAGCTGCGATGGCAGACTTCGTTATTGCGTTTTACAATCCAAAAAGTGGTCGCCGTACACGTCAAATTGCGGAAGCGCAGCGCATTTTACTGATGTATCGTCATCCAGATACGCCTGTAGGTCTAGTGAAAAGTGCTTATCGTGAGACACAACAAATTCAGATGACGACATTACAAGATATGTTGGAACACGATATTGGGATGTTGACGACCGTTGTTATCGGGAATTCGTCGACATTCATGTATGACGGGAAGATGATTACACCGCGTGGTTATCAGCGTAAATATACACTTGGTGAAGAAAAACAACCGTTAAAGCCGCATCAGCGTTTGAAAAAAGAAGCAGAACCATGGGCGATGGATCAGGAAACAGGAAAGTCATACGCGCCGCAAGCGATTGCTACAGTGGAGCCGAAAAAGCCTGAAGTAGATACTCTAGCACTTGCAGAGGAAGCGCTTGGCTATCTTGGTGGAACCGTTGTTGAACCGAAACAATATGTTCACCAGAAGATGGAGGCAATTTTCGAGTTTGCGGTCAGCCCAGGCGTAGCGAATAAGAAGATTACACCACAGCAAATGCTTGTGTTAGCCGAAGTAGTAGGTGAAAAAGGTTCGATGGAATATACGCCAGACCATGAATTTATTCTTCGTATTCCAACCACATCACCTGAACGTATTACCGATCGTTTACGAGAAGTCGGTCTCATAATCGCACCGGTTGGCGATGTTGTGAAAATGAAGGCATGTGATTTCTGTGATGGTGAAAAAGCCGATGCGATTCCATATGCCGATGCTTTGCAAGAGGCATTTGGTGGAATGAGCTTACCGAAAACATTAAATATTGGTTTTAATGGCTGCGGAATGGCTTGTTATAAAGCAGTGATGGATGATATCGGAATTGTTTACCGAAAAGGTGCATTCGATGTCTTTATCGGCGCAAAACCTGTCGGACGTACGGCGCACCCGGGTCAACCTGTAGTTGAGGGACTAGACAAAGAACAATTAGTACCTCTTGTAGAATCGATTATTCAAGAATACAAAGCAAATGCGCATCCGAATGAGCGCTTATTCAAATATTTTAAACGTGTGAAGAAGATTGGAAACTTTATTTATCAAGATCTCACACCAAAAATCAAAATTGCCCCTGCACCTTGTGGGGATTAGGAGTGTTGAAGATGAAAACAGCAGTATTAATCGTCGGTCATGGTAGTCGTCTACCAGCAGGAAATGAAGAAGTACGTCAATTTGCAAAGCGTATTGAAGCGCAATTACCAGAACAATTATTAGTGGAAACATGTTTTTTAGAATTTGAAAGTCCAAATATTGCACAGGGAATGAAGGCGTGTGTCGAGCGCGGCGCAGAAAAAATTATTACGATTCCAATTATGCTTTTACAAGCAGGGCATTCAAAAATTCATATTCCAATGGCGATTGATGAAGCGAAAGAATTGTATCCACATGTATCGATTACATATGGTCGTCCATTAGGCATTCACCCAAGTTTAATTGATATTTTAGAGTACCGTTTAGCAGAGAGTGGTTTTGTAAAAGACGAACAAGATGAAGATACGACGGTCTTATTAGTAGCACGCGGCGGTAGTGATTTAGATTCAAATAGTGATGTTTATAAAATCGCGCGCTTATTGTCAGAGCAAATTGGTGTGCGTAATGTAGAGCCTGCGTTTATGGGTGTGACCTATCCAACAGTGGATGAGGGGATTATGCGTTGTGAAAAATTAGGTGCGAAAAAAGTATATATGCTACCGTACTTCTTATTTACAGGTATCTTAATGGAGCGTATGACGGATTGGAAAGCGCGCTATGATACGGAATACGATATGGATATTACATTATGCGAATACTTTGGCTACCATTCATTACTTGAAAAAGTGGTGATTGAACGTATTGAAGAGGCGTTAGCTGGCGATGTGAAAATGAACTGCGATACGTGTACATATCGTATTAATGCATCTGAATTTGTCGATCATCATCACCATCACGACCACGACCACGACCATGATCATGGGCATGGGCATCACCACCATCATCACGATCACGACCACGACCACAGTCATGACCATGCACACGACCATAAGGAAGTGCATCAATAATGTTTTTTCTAGCAGGAACGAGTGATGCGCGTGCGCTAGCTGTTCGACTGAATAACCATCACGATGTTTTAGCAACAGTAGTGACGGATTCAGCGGCTGCGAGTTTACAAGCAGAGGGAATTGCGACACATGTCGGGCGCTTAACAGCAGAAGAGATGGCTGAAAAAGTGAAAGCACGCGGTGATCAAATCATTGTCGATGCAAGTCATCCCTATGCAGAAGAAGCATCAAAAAACGCACAACAAGCGGCACAATTAGCAGGTGTCCCGTATTGTCGCTACGAACGGATGTCTGAAGATTATGAAAACGACTTAATTACAGTTGTTGAAACATATGAAGAAGCAGCGCTTGAAGCGAAAAAGCGTAAAGGGAATGTGATGTTGCTGACGGGGAGTAAGACGCTACAAATTTTCACGAAGCATTTACTCGGTGAAGAAGAGATTACATTAATCGCACGCATGTTACCGCGTATTGACAATATGGAAAAATGCGAAGCACTTGGTTTACCGCAAAAGCAAATTATTGCGATGCAAGGACCGTTTACAGCAGAGCTAAATACGGCATTATACAAACAATACGATACGACATTGATGATTACGAAAGAGAGCGGGAAAGTTGGTTCGGTTGATGAAAAAATCACGACAGCTTTAGCACTTGGAATTGAAGTGATTTTGATTGCACGTCCGAAAATGGATTATCCGAATATGTTCCGTAACTTTGATGATATTGAGCAATTTATAGGAGGCATTTGATCATGACAAATGAGCAACAGGAAAAAGAATTATTTATTAATACAGACAACTTTAATACGGATTTCACACCGTTAACAGTAGAGCCGAACCGTATTTATGAATATAGTTTTGAAACAATTTTAGAAGAATATGGTCCACATGATTATTCAGAAGATGAGTGGTCAATCATTCGTCGTATCGTGCATGCATCAGCCGATTTTGAATTAGGAAAAAGTGTCATTATTCACCCAGATGCGATTCGTGCAGGCATTGAATCGATTCGTGCTGGGCGTCCTGTCATTGCGGATGTACAGATGATTCAAAGTGGTTCAGGTCGTAAACGATTCCAAAAACATGGTGGCGACCTATATTGTCACATTGCAGACGAAGATGTATCGAAAATGGCGAAGGAACACAATACGACGCGTGCGATTATTTCGATGCAAAAAGCAGCGCGCTTACATGAAGGTGGTATTTATGCGATTGGGAATGCACCAACTGCACTACTAGAACTGATTCGTCTCATTCGTGAAGGAATTGCAAAGCCCGATTTAATCATTGGTATGCCAGTTGGTTTCGTATCAGCAGCTGAATCAAAAGAGGAATTATCGAAAGTGACAGAAGTGCCTTTCATTACGAATTTAGGTCGTAAAGGTGGTAGTACGGTAACCGTTGCGGCACTAAATGCGATCTCGATTTTAGCTGATCGCCAAGACTAATGGAAAAGAAGAAGAAAAAAGACCCGAAAGATATGCGCCATGGTTATACGACAGGCGCATGTGCCACTGCAACAACGAAAGCAGCTCTAATTGCTTTACTTTCGGGTGAAGAACAAGAATCGGTGACGATTTTTTTACCGGTTGGAAAATATGCCACATTTACGATGGAGCATACCGTACGAGAAGGAAAGGCTGTTCGTTGTGGCACGATTAAAGATGCAGGAGATGATCCTGATGTGACGCATTTAGCACTGATCGAATCGACTGTATCTTTTATTGAAGGTGATGCCATCGTTTTAGATGGTGGTGTCGGTGTGGGACGTGTAACAAAACCAGGGCTTCCTGTACCTGTTGGAGAAGCAGCGATTAATCCTGTACCGCGTAAAATGTTAGAGGAAGTTGTGAAAGAGACACTCGAACATTTCGGCGTGAAGCGAGGTGTGAAAGTCGTCATCTCGGTTCCAGCTGGTGAGGAATTAGCGAAAAAGACATTGAATGGTCGCTTGGGAATTGTCGGTGGTATTTCCATCTTAGGAACGAGAGGAACCGTTGTACCGTTTTCAAGTGCAGCTTATATGGCGAGTATTGCTGAAGCTGTTAGTGTTGCACATGCAGCAGGACAAAAACATTTGATTTTAACGACAGGTGGACGGAGTGAGCGCTATGCGATGGCGCTTTTTCCTGATTTAGCTGAAGAATGTTTTATTGAGATGGGTGATTTTGTCGGTCATGCATTGAAGCACTGTAAAATACATGACATTCCGCAAGTGACATTGGTCGGTATGATGGGGAAATTCTCAAAAGTGGCACAAGGCGTGATGATGGTTCACTCGAAAAGCGCGCCAATTAACTTTGAGTTTTTAGCAGATCTTGCAGCAGAGAGTGGTGTACCGCCCGCATTACAAGAAGAAGTGAGGCACGCGAATACGGCTTCGCAAGTAGGCGAGATTATGCTAGAACATGGCTATCAAGCCTTTTTCGATCGTCTTTGCATGGCATGTTGTCATGCGTCGATTCAACATGTGAAAGGAAACATCAATGTGAGTACCTACATTTATTCAATGAAGGGCGAGCAATTAGGAAGGGCTGAACAAATTGACAGCATCGATTAAATTAATCGGGATTGGTGATGGGGGAAAAGCTACCTTAAACCAACAAACAACTGAATGGATTGAACAAAGTGATGTATTAGTCGCAGGTGAGCGTGTTCTTGCCTTTTTCGATACATATGAAGGACAAAAAATCGTCATTAAAGGCGGTTTAAAACAAGTTGTGGAACAGATTCAAGCAGCTACAGGTAACATTGTCGTACTAGCTTCAGGCGACCCTCTTTTTTACGGAATTGGGCAATATCTTTCTAACAAAATGCCATTAGAGATTTATCCGCATGTGAGTTCTGTTCAACTTGCATTTGCACGTTGTCAAACGAGCTGGCAAGATGCAAAAGTGATTAGCTTGCATGGTCGTTCAATAAAAGGTCTTGCTCAAAAGATGAATGGTGAAAAGAAAGTGGCGCTTTTAACAGATGAAGTGAATTCACCGAATGCCATTGCACAGTATTTACTTGATTTTGGCTTCCATGAATATCATGCTTTTGTCGCTGAAAATTTAGAAGGTGTGGAGGAACGTTGTCGTCATTTCACATTAGAGGAGATGAAAGAAGCAGCGTTTTCGCCACTGAATGTGGTCATTTTAATCGCACAGGAAACACCGCATGTATGGCCGCTTGGTATTGAAGATGAGGAATTTTCACAGCGCAAGCCAGATAAAGGGCTGATCACGAAAAAAGAGATTCGTGTGTTATCCATTCAACAATTAAATGTGAAGCCAGATTCGATTATTTGGGATATTGGTACATGCACAGGTTCGATGGCGATTGAAGCAGGACGTATTGCAAAAGAAGGAGCAGTCTATGCGATTGAGAAGAATGAGCCTGATTTAGCAAACTGTCTTGAAAATCAGAAGAAATTCCGTGTAGATGTGACGGCAATTCATGGAAAAGCACCTGAGCGTTTAGACGAATTTCCGAATCCAGATGCAGTCTTTTTAGGCGGTACAGGCGGAAATATTCGTGATTTATTGACGATTTGTTCAGAGCGCTTAAATGAAGGTGGGCGCATCGTTTTAAATGCGACAACAATTGAAAATTTAGCGAAGGCCGTTGAGATTTTTAAAGAATTGGGTCTACACGTCCATATTATCCAAGCGCAAATCGCACGTAGTAAGCCGATTTTGGATATGACACGTTTTGTTCCATTGAATCCAATCTTTATTATTACAGCGAGCAAGGGGGAAAATTAAGATGGCAACATTGTTCGGCTTAGGGGTAGGTCCAGGAGATCCCGAATTAATTACAGTGAAAGCTTTTCGTGTGATGAAAGAGTCACCTGTCATTGCCTATCCAAAGAAGATGAAGGGTAAAAAAAGTTACGCACAGCGCATTGTTGATGTCTATGTGAATGGCATGGATAAGGAGATGCTTGGGCTTGTGTTCCCTATGACAAAACATCAGGAAACACTAGACCGCGAATGGAATAAAGCAGTTGATGAAGTATATGCGCGTATTGCGGAAGGAAAAGACGTAGCATTCGTAACAGAGGGCGACCCAATGCTCTTTAGTACGTTCATTCACTTGATGACATTGATGCAAGAACGTCATCCAGATGTCGACATTCAAATGGTTCCAGGGATTTCATCATTTAATGCCTCTGCTTCAAGATTAGGTATTCCACTTGGTGAAGGAGACGACCATATCGCGATGATTCCAGCAGTCGACGATTACGATGCGATGCGTCGCGCGATTGAAAATCATGATGCCATCGTCTTTATTAAAGTGGCAAAAGTGATAGATTTAATGCTTCAAGTGTTACGTGATTTAGACTTATTAGACCGCGCACATGTGGTTACAAAAGTAACGTCCGATGAAGAAATCATTTGGAAGACATCTGAACTTGATGGTGTCGAGCTTGAATATCTTACATTAATGGTGGTGCGTAAATAATGAAAAAAATTTATATTGTGGGCGCAGGTCCAGGAGATCCTGATTTAGTAACAGTAAAAGGATTACATATTATTCAAACAGCCGATGTTGTGATGTATACAGATTCTTTAGTGAATCAAGAGTTAATTGCGAAGGCTAAGCCAGAAGCGGAAGTTGTGAAAACAGCAGGTATGCATTTAGATGAGATGGTGCAAGCGATTGTTGACCGTGTAAATGAAGGAAAAGTAGTAGCGCGTGTTCATACAGGCGATCCAGCGATGTACGGTGCAACCATGGAACAGATGGCGATTTTACAACAACATGATATTACATGCGAAATTATTCCGGGTGTGAGTTCTGTATTTGCATCTGCTGCTGCAGTAGGAGCCGAGTTAACAATTCCAGATTTAACACAGACACTGATTTTAACGCGTGCAGAAGGTCGTACTCCTGTACCTGAATTTGAAAAATTACGTGATTTAGCAAGTCACCATTGTACGATTGCACTATTTTTAAGTGCGACATTAACGAAAAAAATCGTGCGTGAATTACAAGATGCAGGTTGGTCGGATGATACGCCAATCGCAGTAGTGCAACGTGCGACATGGCCAGACCAAAAGATTGTACGTACAACATTAGTGAATTTAGATGAAGCAATGCGTACGAACGGAATTCGTAAACAAGCAATGATTTTAGCGGGTTGGGCATTAGATCCACATATTCATGAAAAAGATTATCGTTCGAAATTATATGATAAAACATTTACACATGGTTTCCGTAAAGCGGTGACAGAGTAATGGTGATCGAGTTACGTGACGATGTATTAGCGCCAATTGAAGTGAAGCATCCGTATGCGATTGTCGCAATTACTAAGCATGGTGTGGAGATTAGTCGTAAACTACACGCGGCATTGCCAAACACAGATGTCTATTATATGAGTAAGTTTGAACGTGGTGATGAGCGCGCGCATAATGTTCAATTATTTAGTGGTAGCGTGCGTATGTTATTCCCAGCATTATTTAAGCATTATCAAGGTATTATCACCATTATCTCACTCGGTGCAGTCGTAAGAATGATTGCACCTGTGTTAGTCGACAAAAAAGTCGATCCAGCTGTCGTTGTGATTGATGACCGCGGTGAGAATGTCATCAGCATGTTATCAGGGCATCTTGGCGGTGCAAATGCTCTGACGCATACGGTAGCAGAAGCTCTACAAGCGAATGCGATTATTACAACAGCATCCGATGTTCAAAAGACCATTCCAGTTGATTTATTCGGTGCAAAATTTGGCTGGCAGTGGGATTCTGATACACATTTGACACCTGTATCGGCTTCAGTTGTCAATGAGGAACATGTGGCAATTGTACAAGAGACAGGTGAAAAAGATTGGTGGATGCATGATACACCGATGCCAAGTAATCTAAAACAATATAACACGATTGCAGAAGCGATGGATGCAAAACCACAAGCAGCACTCGTAATCACACATCGCCTCTTACAACCAGATGAACTGATTGAAAATGCGGTCGTCTATCGTCCGAAATCATTAGTTATTGGTATGGGTTGCAATCGTGGTACATCAACAGAAGAAGTAGAGCAAGTCATTCAAGAAACATTACAAGAACTCGGTTTATCCATCAAAAGCGTGAAGGCACTTGTGACATTTGAATTGAAAAAAGATGAGCTTTGTTTCCATGAGGTTACGTCAAAATATGATTGGGAATTTAAGTGGTATTCAAAAGGCGAGTTGAATGCAGAACAAGTGACAGTACCTTCGGATACGGTCTTTAAATATACAGGTGTTTACGGAGTAAGTGAACCAGCTGTACGTCGTTATAGTGGGAACAGTGAACTATTATTAGTGAAGAAAAAATCAGGAAATACAACCATTTCGGTTGCGGAAATTGTTTATGAGGATGTGAGAGAATGAATCGTTTTGTCATCGCAGGGACGAATAGTGGTGTAGGAAAAACAACACTTACGATTGGTTTAATGGCAGCATTACAAAAAAGAGGTTTAACGGTACAAGGATTTAAATGTGGCCCCGACTATATTGACCCATCATTCCACCAAGCTGTAACAGGTAGAACATCGCGTAATATTGATAGTTTCATGTTTGAAGAAGACGTTGTAAAAGACATCGTCATGCGTGCAACTGCATCAAGTGATGTCGCGATTATTGAAGGTGTTATGGGATTTTACGATGGGAAAAATCCATTGTCAGACGTGGGTTCGACAGCGGACATTGCAGCGATTACAGAATCGCCTGTTATACTCGTTGTGAACTGCGCTGCGATGGCAAGAAGTGCAGCTGCTATTGTGAAAGGGTTCCAACTTCTATCGAACCGACCGAAGATTGTTGCGGTCATTGCGAATCAAGTGGGAAGTGCAAGTCATTTTCAAATTGTGAAAACAGCAATCGAAGCAGAGTGTCGTATTCCGGTCATTGGCTATATGAAGAAACAGCCTGATTTACATATGCCAAGTCGCCATCTAGGGCTAATTCCGGCTTTAGAACGCGGTGAGATGCAAGATTATTTTGATCAATTAGCTACGCTCGTAGAAGAAACGATTGATCTCGATCAATTATTAGATGTAACGAAGGCCGCGCCATTAGCTGTAACATCTTCTGTTTTTACAAAGCAAACAGAACAAACATGTACAATCGCAGTCGCAAAAGATGCAGCATTTAACTTTTATTATGAAGAAAATTTAGAGCTTTTACAGGCAAATGGGGCCAAGCTCGTTTATTTTTCACCTTTAGCAGATGAGGAAGTGCCAGTAGAAGCAGATGGTTTGTATATCGGCGGGGGCTTCCCAGAAGAATTTGCGGAGAAACTTTCAAAGAATGAACGTGCTAAGCAATCCATTCAATCTTTCATTGCTTCAAAACGCCCAACTTTTGCAGAATGTGGAGGCTTTATGTATTTAACAGAAGCAATTGAAACATTGGACGGAGAACGTTTTGACATGGTCGGTGCTATTCCAGGATGTACGAAGATGCAAGGAAAACGTGTGGCGCTCGGTTACCGAGAAATCTATGGTAAAAAAGATAACTTTTTAATTAAAGAAGGTATGGTTGCAAAAGGACATGAATTCCACTATTCAACATATGAAGGGGAAAGTGAAAACCATGCATATGATACGAAGGGAAAATTCAAAGCAAAAGGCGAAGGTTATTTACGTGACAAGATTGTTGCGGGCTATACACATTTTCACTTCGCGTCAAATCCAGCAGTAGCAGCACGCTTTGTTAGTGCATGCTCGGAAAGGAAGGTCTTATGTACGGAAAAGTCTATTTAGTAGGTGCGGGGCCTGGCGATTTAAAGTTAATTACCGTAAAAGGGCTGGAATGTGTACAGGAAGCAGATGTCATTGCATATGACCGATTAGTAAATAAAGAGTTATTGAAATATGCTAAACCAGGTGCTGAATTGATTTATTGTGGTAAAGAACCTGGTCGTCATCATTTTATTCAAGAAGAAATTCATGCATTACTCGTTGAAAAGGCGAAAGAGGGAAAAGTAGTAACACGTTTAAAAGGTGGCGATCCATTCGTATTCGGACGAGGAGCAGAGGAAGCGCTTGTACTAAGACAAGAACAAATTCCATATGAAGTCGTTCCAGGTATTACAGCGGGAATTGCAGCGCCAGCTTATGCAGGAATCTCAGTGACACATCGTGAAATGGCATCAAGTTTTGCGATTATAACAGGACATGGGCGTGATTCAAAAGGACAAGATACGATTCAGTGGGAACATATCGCAACAGGTATTGATACACTTGCTTTTTATATGGGTGTTGGGAATTTACGTTATATTTCCGAACAGCTAATAAAGCATGGTCGACCTGCTACAACACCGGTTGCCATTATCGAAAAAGGTACAACAGCTGAACAGCGTACGATTGTATCCACATTGGAATGTATTGCAGATGAAGCAGTCGAACAAAATATTAAAAATCCAGCGATGGTGCTCATTGGTGAAGTAGCAAGCTTACATGAAACACTCGCATGGGTAGAGGAGGAACAACAATATGTCAGTCATTCAGTCTATTAAAGAAAGACGTGCGATTCGAAATTATACAACACAACCTGTAGAACGTGAAAAAATCGAACAATTAATTGAAGTAGGAACATATGCACCAACGGATCGTTTGCGTGAACCATGGCATTTTTATGTTTTTGGTGAAGAAAAGAAACAAGCATATGAACAACTAGCAACAACATACTTAGAAGAACGTTTTCCAACAAAGCCACATTTAGTTGAAAGCTCACTAAAAGTCGTGCGTACAACACCGGTTGTCATCGTTGTGACATCGAAGGCTGTTAAAGGCGATGCAGATGCGACAACGGACGACCTTTGTGCAACAAGCTGTGCCATCCAAAATATGTGGTTAGCGGCATCTGAGCTTGGTCTTGGGTTTGTATGGCGTACACGTGGTGTCGGTCTTGTACATGATGAACGTTTACATACATTTATTGAAGCTTCGTCTGATGAACGAATCATCGGGACGATTTTTATTGGTTATCCAGAAGGCGATACATTAGAACCGACAAAACGCACACCAGCCGTAGAAAAGACGACGTGGTTATAATGGCAAGACCGGGATTGTTTTTACTCTATACAGGTGATGGCAAAGGGAAGACAACTGCCTCTTTAGGTGTGACATTACGTGCGATTGGTCGTGGATTAAGCGTTACGTATTTACAATTCATTAAAAATCCAGACCGTACATATGGCGAAAAGCTCGCTTTAGCAAAGCTGGGTGTTGAGATGAAGCAGATGGGCATTGGTTTTACATGGACGAAAACACCAGAAGAACATCGCGACGCACTAAAAAAAGCATGGGCTTTGACAAAAGAGAAGCTACAAGATGATACAATTGATGTACTCGTATTAGATGAATTAAATAATGCACTCGCAATTGACCGTTTTCCGATTGATGATGTACTACCACTTGAAGAAGTCGTCGAAGCGATTCGAAATCGTCCGAAAACGATGCATCTTGTCGTAACAGGGCGCAGTGCAAAGCAACCATTAATGGATTTAGCGGATCTTGTATCCACAATTGAACCAACAAAACATTATTATGATGAAGGTATCCCAGCAGTGAAAGGACTTGAATTTTAAAGGGGGTATGACGATGCCAGCAAAAGCAGTCATGATTCAAGGAACGTCATCGGATGTGGGAAAAAGTATGTTGGCGACAGCTCTCTGTCGTCATTTTTCAAATGCAGGTTATCGCGTCGCACCATTCAAATCACAAAACATGGCATTGAATTCTTATGTAACTGTGAGTGGCGGCGAGATTGGTCGTGCGCAAGGGGTACAAGCAGAAGCAGCGCGCGTCGAAGCGACAACGGATATGAACCCGATTCTGTTAAAGCCAAAGCAAGATATGATGTCTGAAATTATCGTACATGGAAAACATCATCTCAATATGACAGCTAAGTCGTACCGCAATGACTTTGTTGATGAGGCACTACCCATTGCAGTAGAAGCAGTGCAACGTCTAAAAGAATCCTATGACGTCATCGTTTTAGAGGGTGCTGGAAGTCCAGCCGAAATTAATTTAAAAGCACGTGACATTGCCAACATGAAAATGGCACATGCGGCAGATGCAGCTGTCATCTTAGTGGCTGATATCGACCGCGGTGGTGTATTCGCTTCAATCGTCGGAACACTCGCGTTACTTGATGAAGACGAACGTGCACGTGTAAAAGGCATCATCATTAATAAGTTTCGTGGCATGAAAGAATTACTAGATGATGGTTTAGAATGGCTAGAGCAGTATACAGGTATTCCTGTCCTCGGTGTCGTTCCATATATGGATGTACAGATTGAAGCAGAAGACTCTCTTGCACTGTCGGCGCTACGTTTGAAACGCCCGAAAGACAATGAGTTCGACTTAGATGTTGCAGTCATTCAATTACCACGCATTTCGAATTTCACAGACATCGACCCGCTCATGGACGAACCAGGTGTTGGCGTACGTTTTGTGAAAACAGTCGCAGAATTGAAAAATCCCGATGTCATTATTATACCGGGAACAAAAAATACGATTGACGACCTCGCATGGCTGCGTGCGCAAGGTTTTGAAGAAGAACTGACTATACGTGATGTCGCCATTGTCGGGATTTGTGGTGGTTATCAAATGTTAGGGCAGTCTTTATATGACCCTGATTTTGTGGAGGGGAATGTAGACTATACAGAAGGTCTTCGTTTATTACCGATTGAGACGACTTTTGTCGGTGAGAAAAAGACTGTTCAAAATAGTGGGGTTCGTTTTGGAACGAATGAACGTCTAACAGGCTATGAAATTCACCTCGGACGTACAAAACATACACATCTCTGTGAGCCATTTCTTCTATTAGATGATGGACGAACAGATGGAGCAGTTGTTGGACGTATTCTCGGCACATATTTCCATGGAATCTTCCACAATCGCACATTTACACGCCAAATGGTCAATGAATGGCGAATTTATAAAGGACTTGCGCCACTCGATGCAGCTGTAAAATCAGAAAAAGAATTGCGTGAATACGCCTATAACGTAGCAGCCAAACAATTTGAACAAGCAGTCGATTTAGAAAAGCTGTATGAAATAATGGGATTAGAGCGTGTTGCTACAATAAGTGAATAAAGATGTAACCAGAACAAAGTTTAATATGTTCTGGTTTATTTTTGTTATTATTTTGATTTATTTACGTGTATTTAAATGAAAAATGGTATGATAAAAAAACTTGTACAAAGGAGGAAGAAATAAATGGTCAAAAAATGGGTTTATCGATGGTTTTATTCATCATGGCTACACTTATTTTCACACCAAAAATATTTGCTAATGAAGTAGACTATACATACATTATGGAAGAAGTTAAAAAATGATTATCGAATACCCCGTAAAGCAAATGTTTCATTATATAAAATACAGTGCAGTACAAAGAAAACCTTTAGTAAGAAATATAAAAGAACGTTAAATTCAAATAAACCACTTGTGTATGTAAGTGATCCAAATAATAAAAAAACGTATGATGTACGTGTTCAAGCTATCAAATATTATAAAGATTGACAATATGTGAGTACGTGGAGTCAAGTATAAGTATTAAAAAATTATCATAGAGACTCGTATAAATCTAATCATTATACAGTTTTTTATATATACAAATATAATGTTAAAGTCTTCAAAAATCATAAAAATACTATATAAAAATAGGTGTAAGTTGAAAATGACTAAAAAAGAAAAATTTGCTAAAAATGAAACAAATACAGGTTTAAAAACGTTATATAACAGGTATGAAAAACAAAATAGTAAAAACGTTAACTATATAAGTATCACAAAAAGTCGTTTTTTCAATACATAGTTGTAAAGTGAATGTAATCGAAATGTAAAATTGCGCTACAAAAAATCAAATCAATAATGATATAATATGATGGATTAATTATAATCTTATCTAATTATTAATTTTATATGTATGGAAAAATGACGTTTTGTTTGAAAACTAGGAGAGATTAGATGTTTATATTAGAGCAAAATAAAAACACCTTTCATATTACATTAGAAGAATTATCACAGGGTGCTTATCAATATATACTTTTAAAAAATCGTGAGTGTGTCATCACGATTCCAATCACTTCTTTACAAGTGACGATTGAAGAAAGATATTTTGAACAATGGTTTGAACAATATGGCACAACAGATGCTGTTTTAACAATTGCATATTTATACCCTTTAGAAGACGAGGAACAGGCTTTACGTAAAGATCGTGTGGTTGAAGTAGATGGCGAGTTATTTGAACAACGCTATCGTTTATTTAAACCTCATCGCATGCAATTGGAGTTAAAAGACTTACATACATTTCAGTTGAATGGACATACAATCGATCCGCACTTTACAAAAGAAGGTTACTTGGTCTTTTCTTTTGATGCAAATAAGCGTGCAACAGATTATTATGCAGCGCGTAAACTAACAAAAATTCACCCAACAAAAGACTATCTACATCTACAAGGGCAGCTGTCTGTTCGTAACTTACCGCTTACTTCGATTGAATTAGAATTACAGTCGCGTAATACAAGTGAGAGTAGTTTTGTAGGTGTGGAAGCAAAGCTTGTAAAAATGCAAAAGAAAAAAAGTGGTTATGTCTATCACTATGAATTAAATGTGAAGGCACAAGAAAGTATTCGAACTCTTTTGAAAATAGTTAATGCGCAGTTTGATGAAGATGTATGGGATTTATGGTGGGTGTTACGCCAAAAAGATGTTCAAGATGTAGCACGCGTACGTTGTGGTATGCCACGAATTATTGTGGAACAGTTGATGAAAGGGCAAATCAATATTGCAGATAATCAATATGTACATAATTTCGTCCCATATCTGACAGTAAAGGGACGCAATCTATCGTTCTTTTATAATCAATATACAAAAGAAGAATTCGATATGTATCAGAAAGTATTGAAAAAAGGTCGCGTAAAAAAAGCGAATGAGCGTCCAATTTGGATTGTTGGGGAGCGTCCGTACAAAGCGCAGGATAATGGTTTACGCTTCTTCGAGTATTTGCGAACACAGCATCCAGAGATTGATGCGTATTATATCATTCGAGAAGATTCGCCAGAACGCGTGAATGTAGAACCATATGGTAATTTACTTGACTATCGTTCAAAAGAACATTTTGATTTACTTGTAAAAGCAGATTATATTTGTGGAACACATCATCCAGATTTCTTGTATCCAAATCGTTCAAAAGAGTTTATGAAGTGTATTCGTGCAAAACAAATCTTTTTACAACATGGTGTATTAGGTGTAAAAAATATTTCAGGATTTTATAGTAAAAAGATGAAAGATTTCCAAACCGATTTATTTATTACATCATCTGAACGTGAAAAAGATATTGTAGTACGCGATTTGAACTATGAAGAGTACGAAGTAGCTGTAACAGGCTTACCGCGCTTTTCACGTCTTTTTACAGATGATATTGAAGTGAAAAAACAAGTACTAATCATTCCAACTTGGCGTGATTGGCTGACGACGAATGATAAATTTTTAAAATCTGAGTATTTAGAGCGCTATACAGAATTACTTCATAATGATCGACTACTTGCACTAAAAAATCAGGGAGTAGAATTACTATTCTGTTTACATCCAAATATGCAACAATTCGTTGATTACTTTGATATACCAGAAGAAATTACAGTTATTCGTCAAGGAGACCGATTAGTACAAGATTTATTAAAAGAGAGTGCGCTACTAATTACCGACTATTCGAGTGTAGCATTCGACTTTAGTTTCCTTCATAAACCAGTTATTTATTATCAATTTGACCGCGATCATTTCCTCGGGAAGTATCCATCGCACCTAGATATTGATGCGACATTACCAGGGTTTATTACAGATGATGGGGAAGAAGTGGTAAATGAAACATTGCGTTCATATGAAGCTAATTTCCAAATGTCAGATCATTATAAAGAATTGGCAAATCAGTTTATTACGAATCGTGATGTTTACTCGAATGATCGAATTTTTGAAGCGATTCAAAAAATGCCAAAGAAAAAACCAATCTATGACACGTTTAAGCACCATCAAGTATATGATGCGAGTATGAGGAAATTTAGAAAAAGTAAGAAGTATTTTTCAGCAATGCGTAAAATGTATAAAGTGATGTCGAAAACACTGAAAAAAGATCCGAAACTTATTTTATTTGAAAGTGGCGTAGGAAAACAAATTTCAGATAGCCCTAAAAATATTTATGACGAGCTAGTAAAACGAAACTCAGATTATCGTTATATTTGGGTATATAATGGCAAAGATGAATTTAAAACATCACATACGAAAGTGATTAAACGTCTAAGTCCTGAGTATTTTTATTACTTAGCGAAAGCGAAGTTTTGGATTAATAATCAAAACTTCCCGAGCTATTTAAAGAAAAGCTCAAAACAGATCTATATTCAGACATGGCATGGTACACCACTGAAAAAAATGCAAAACGATGTAGAGGATTTCAAAGGAAAAGACCCTGGTTACTTAGCGCGTGTAAACCAAGCGGTGAAGCAGTGGGACTATTTAATTTCGCCAAGTCCATATGCGACAAAAGCTTTTCGCAGTGCTTTCCAATTTAAAAAAGAAGTTTTAGAGGTAGGTTATCCGCGTAATGATATTTTTTATCATCCAGAGGAGCAGAAACAGTATATTGAAAAAGTACGTTTGAAATACAACATTCCAAAAGATAAAAAAGTATTATTATATGCACCGACATTTAGAGATGATGATTTAGATGAGAATGGTAAACATATATTTAATATGCAGCTAGATTTGCAAAAACTATACGAACAGTTTGGCGATGAGTATGTTATTTTAATGCGTACACATGTTGTTGTAGGGAATCGTTTACCAATCCCACTGGAATATCGTCATTTTGTTATAAATGTATCACGTTATCATGACATTCAGCATTTGTATTTAATTGCAGATGTATGTATGACAGATTATTCTTCTGTTATGTTTGATTTTGCTCATACACGCCGTCCACTGCTATTCTTTACGTATGACTTTGATCATTATAAAGAGAATTTACGTGGTTTCTATATGGACTTTGAAAAAGAAGCACCGGGTCCTTTACTACGTAATACAGATGATTTAGTAGATGCACTATCGAATATAGAAGAAATGACGAAAACTTATGCAGAAAAATATGCAGCTTTCCATGAAAAATATTGTGGTCTAGAAGATGGACATGCAGCAGAGAAAATCGTAGATCGTTTTTTCCCAGATGCACGTAAACAATAAAAGAGCTTGGGAC
>NZ_BJOB01000027.1 GCF_006539985.1 Kurthia gibsonii
GTCCCAAGCTCTTTCATCTTATAGTAAGCTATATAAACGAATCTCTGGGTATTTATCATTGAACCAACGCATTGCAAATTCATTTTCGAATAAGAATACCTTATTACCAAAACGATCATTTACAAGCATACTACGTGGACCTGTCATTGAGTCTTTTACGTCTTCTTCATTTTCAATCCAACGGGCAATTTTCGAACCGATTGGTTGCATAACCACATCTACGTTATACTCATTCTTCATGCGGTTTTCAAATACTTCAAACTGTAATTGACCAACTGCTCCAAGAATTGTATCTTCTGTGTGTAATGTTTTATAGTATTGAATCGCACCTTCTTGTACTAATTGCTCAATACCTTTATGGAAGTGCTTTTGCTTCATGACGTTTTTCGCTGTTACACGCACAAATAATTCAGGTGTGAATTGCGGTAATTTTTCAAATTGGAATTTCTTTTTGCCGCCGACAATTGTATCACCAATTTGGTAGTTACCTGTATCATATAAACCGATAATATCACCCGCTACAGCTTCATCTGCTGTTTCACGGTCATCTGCTAAGAACGTTGTCGCCTGTGTTACTTTGAATGATTTCGCTGTACGTGTCATCGTTACATTCATACCACGCGTGAATTTACCTGATACGATACGAACGAATGCGATACGGTCGCGGTGAGCTGGGTTCATATTTGCTTGAATTTTGAATACGAATCCTGAGAATTCTTCATCTGTTGGTTCCACAATTGTTTCTTGTTCTGTTAAACGTGGTTGTGGACCTGGCGCAAACTTCAAGTATGTTTCAAGGAATGTTTGTACCCCGAAGTTTGTTAAAGCTGAACCGAAGAATACAGGTGTTAATTGACCTTTTGCAATCGCATCTTCAGAGAAGTCATTACCAGCTTCATCTAAAAGTAAAATATCGTCTAAAGCCTGTGTGTAGTAAGATGTTTTTGTCATATCATTCTCAACATCTACTCCACCTTCTGCATTTAAAGGAATGAATCGATCTTCTTCTTCTGTACGGAATTGTTCAATACGGTTATTGTAGCGGTCATAAATCCCTAAGAACTCTTTACCCATACCGATTGGCCAGTTCATCGCATATGTTTGAATGCCTAATACTTCTTCTAATTCTTCCATTAATTCTAGTGGTTCTTTACCTTGACGGTCTAATTTATTAATGAATGTGAAGATTGGAATACCACGCATACGACATACTTGGAATAACTTCTTCGTTTGTTCCTCAATCCCTTTTGCGGCATCGACAACCATGACTGCACTATCTACAGCCATTAATGTACGGTATGTGTCTTCCGAGAAATCTTGGTGTCCTGGTGTATCTAAGATGTTGATACGGCAATCTGCATAATCGAATTGCATAACAGATGATGTAACCGAAATACCACGTTGTTTTTCGATTTCCATCCAGTCAGATGTTGCGAATTTACCTGATTTTTTACCCTTTACTGTACCGGCATCGCGAATCGCACCACCAAAGTATAAAAGTTTTTCTGTAATTGTTGTTTTACCAGCATCGGGGTGGGAGATAATCGCAAAAGTACGACGTGATAAAATTTCTTGTTCTAATGTTGTGCTCATTATTTTGCTCCTTCTACTATCATATATTTTCATAAATGGTTGGTTGAAGGTTTGTCTACATCGGGTATCACCGTTCCTTACCTATGAGTTTGTATATGATTCGTTCATTATTTACGTTTCTAACCTTACAATTATATCAAAATTATCATATGAGAAAAACCCCTAAAGTAAAAGCACATCGAAGTGAACTACTCTCCACTTATAGAAGTGGGAGCTTCTTGGTCAATATACCCAATGGTACAAGTTTACCCAAGCTAATAAGGTAGTCCCTACCTCAAGTTATTACCAAAATTATAGGGCTAATTTCAGTAGATTTATGCTCGCATTTATATCTCTGTCGTGGATTGCGCCACATTCGGGACAAGTCCATTTTCTAAGTGCTAGATTTTTTACATCACTATTTTTATAACCACATTCTGAACAAAGTTGACTACTAGCATAGTTAGATGGAGCAATAACTATTTTTCTACCTTGCCAAGATGCTTTATATTCTAACATTATCCTAAATTCAGCCCAACTAACTTCACTTATTGCCTTAGCTAATTTATGATTTTTTAGCATATTTTTAACTCTCAAATCTTCTAAAACTATTACTTGGTTATCGCTAATAATTTTAGTTGATAATTTGTGTAGAAAGTCTTTACGTTGATTGGCTATTTTTTGATGTAGTTTAGCAACCTTTAATCTTGCTTTATATCTGTTATTACTTCCTTTAGTTTTTCTGCTCAAATCCTTTTGTAATTTAGCTAATTTCTTTTCAGATTTTCTAAGATTTTTAGGGTTGTCATATCTATCGCCATTGGAACATATAGCAAATTCCTTTAACCCAAGGTCAATGCCTATTTTATTATCATTCTTTGGTAGTTGACTATTTTCAGTATCTACTAATATTGAAATATAGTATTGATTGCTTGGTGTTTTAGATATAGTTGCAGATTTAATCAATCCTTTGAATTGCCTATGCAAAACTATTTTTATCTTAGATTTTAACTTAGGTATTTTTACATATCTCCCATCTATCCGAATAGTTCCCTTTTGATTATTAGTTGTATAACTAAATCTATTCGTTTTTTTAGACTTGAATTTAGGAAATCCTATGGACTTATCTCTAAAGAAGTTTTTATATGCTTTATCTAAATTCATTTGTGCATTAGCTAAAGCTAAACTATCTACTTCTTTTAACCACTCATATTCTTTCTTGTATTGAGCAGGTGTAGGGTATTTCATAGCTTTATTATCTAAATCTTTATTTTCTTCATAAGATTTAATTCTATCTGCTAACATTTTATTATAGATAAATCTAGTACAACCAAAGACTTTAGCAAGATATAATCTTTGTTCACTTGTTGGATATATCCTATACTTATAGGCTTTAAGCATTATCTCACCCCCTGTTTTTCAATATATTTTCTTACTACTTCAATAGGTGCTCCACCAGCAGTTAGTAAGCAATAACTTCTACTCCAAAAATATTCTTTCCATAACTGTTTTCTTATAGATGGATATTCCTTTTTTATAAGTCTACTACTTGCAGACTTATAAGCATTAAGGAATTTAGATATTTCTGTATTTGGTGTACCTCTGAATAGTAAGTGAACATGGTCTTTATCGTGATTCCATTCTTCTAAAGTTACATTATACTTAGGTGAAATATACTCAAATATTTCCTTTAATCTATTGGATATATCATCATCAATTACTTTTCTACGATATTTTATAACCAATACTAAGTGATATGATAACTTGAATACTGAATGGTTATTAGTGTCTAAATCCATTGATATTCCTACTTTCTATCCTTTACTACTGATTATACTGTACTTCTATCGTTGACTGTCGTCAAGTGCTATCCATCTCCCACTTTAGAAGTGGGAGAATTTCGCACAATTAGGTTAAAAAAGAAGTTGTGGCTTATTTCAACCACAACTTCTTTTGAATCTTACATACCGAACTTTTCTTTTGCTGCAATCAGCGCAATTTCTGCATCGCTATGTGGATACTTTGTATCTTCAATAATTTGATAATCTTCATGACCTTTACCAGCGAATAAGATTAAATCACCTGGTTCCGCAATTTCTACTGCATGGCGAACTGCTTCTGCGCGGTCACCAATACATGCATAGTTATCATGTGTCATACCTTTTTCTAAATCGCCTACAATTGAATCATATGCTTCATAGCGGGGATCGTCTGTTGTTAAGACAACGTAATCAGCCATTGAAGCCATGCGTGCCATATCTGGACGTTTTGATTTATCACGATTACCACCTGTACCGATGACAAAGATTAATTTTTTCTCTTTGTATGGCATAGCTGCTGTAATTGCTTTTTCAATTGCATCTGGTGTATGTGCATAATCAACAAAAATTGAAATCGGTAATTTACCTGTCTCAATTTTTTGCATACGCCCTTTAATCGGCATCATATGTTCAAATTGTTGAATAATATCATCTAATGCATAACCTTTACAATAAAGAGCTGCTGTTGCGGCTAACATATTGTACACATTGAATTCACCAAGTAACTTTAATTCGACGTGTTTTGTACCTTCTGGTGTTTTCATATCGAACTCTGTATGTTCATCATGGTATTTAATATTCAAACCTTGGAATACAGCGTTGTCATCATGAATCGCATATGTCCAGATTGGATAAGGTGTTAAACCCGCATATGTTTTAGACCATGGATCATCTGAATTTAATACGGCATGTTTATCTTTTTCAAGGTCTTGTCCCAGTTGAGAGAATAACATCCCTTTGGCGTTACCGTAGTTTTCCATTGTGCCGTGGAAGTCTAAATGGTCATGCGTTAAGTTCGTGAAAATTGCAACGTCGAATTCAACACCTGCTAAACGACCTAGTACAAGTCCATGTGAAGATACTTCCATGACCATACCGCGACAACCTTCTGCTTTGGCACGGAAAATCATTTGTTGTGTTGTCAGTGCATCACTTGTTGTATTCGCTGAATCGTACATGACACCATTCAAGTTAAAACCGATTGTGCCAGATAGCGCTGAACGTACACCCAGTCCTTGTAAAACATTTTGAATCATTGTCGCAACAGACGTTTTACCATTTGTACCTGTTACACCAAACATCGTCAAATCTTTTGAAGGATAGTCGAAGAATTTTGCTGCGAGTAAGCCAAGTGCACGACTTGTATCTTCTACAACAACTTGTGCGACATCTCCTGTTAAATCAAGTACATGATCGACTACGACAATTGTTGCACCTTGATCTACTGCTTGCTGTGCAAAATCATGTGCATCGACTGTGTAACCTTTAATACAGATAAAAATAGTTTTATCTTGTACATTGCGTGAATCGATAGCAATATCTTTAATATTTTCTGGTAATGTTCCGATAATTTTTTTAATCGGTAAACATTGTAATAATTGTGTTGCTTGCATACTATGCTTCCTCCTCTTCATCTACCATTGGCGACATTACATATGCATAAAGTAAATCTGCTGTATGACGCAAAGAATCTATATGCGTTCGCTCATAGGCATGAGAAGATTCAATACCTGCACCAAATAAAGCATGGCGAACATCTGCCCCTGCTTTAATCGCAGCCGAGGCATCTGATCCGTAATAAGGGTAAATGTCTAGCTTATAATCAATTTGATTTGCTTTTGCAAGTCGAACAAGTTGCTGGGTTAATTCATAGTGATAAGGACCACTTGAGTCTTTTGCACAAATTGAGACTGTGTATTCATCTGTTTGTTGCCCATCACCAATTGCCCCCATATCTACTGCAATATACTCGACTGTTTTTTCTGGAATATTTGAATTACCGCCATAACCAATTTCTTCATTATTTGAAATATAAATATGTGTTGTATAAGGTAATGTGATTTGTTTTTGATGTACATATTTTACAAGTTCAATTAATAATGTCGTACTCGCCTTATCATCTAAATGACGTGTTTTAATGAAGCCTGTATCTGTCTGTTCAAAACGATTATCAAATGAGATGAAGTCCCCAACTTCAATTCCAAGCGCGCGCGTATCGTCCGCATTTTTCACTCTTGCATCTACACGCACTTCGATATGTTTTTCATCACGTGGCAAACTACCTGCACCACGATAAACATGGACAGATGTTTCGTGCATTAAAATCGTTCCACGAATTTCTTCGCCAGACGCTGTATGAATTGTACAATACTCACCTTCTACTGCATTCCAATTAAATCCGCCAATCATCGATAACGATAAGCGACCTGAAGACTTCACTTCTTTTACCATAGCACCTAGTGTATCTGTATGTGCTGTTAATAAACGATGACGTTCATCGTTCTCACCTTTCAGTGTCACAATTAATGCGCCTTTATTCGTGCGTGTATAAGGAACACCGATTTCGTCGAAAATTGTCGCCATCACTTGCATGATTTTTTTCGTGTACCCAGTAGGGCTCGGTGTGTTCGTTAGTTTTTCTAGTAAAGCAATTGTTTCAGTCTCATTAAAAATACTCAATTTAGAAAGCCCCCTCTTATATTTATTCCATAATATCAGAATATGACATTTTCCGACACCGTCAAATACTGTATGATAGATGTATTAATCGATTCGAGGTGTTTTTTCCTATGAAGCACACTACTTCTAGTTTACGTAAACGGAATAAAATTGTGTTATTTATTATTATGACAAGTATTTTTCTATATACGGTTCTAATAGCAACTGGGTTTGCTAAGGGACTTCACAGCTTTCCTTGGCTCTCTCTCATGCTTTGCACCACAGCGTATTTACTTTATCGACTTCGCGCGAACGATTTAGTCGTTTGCGGCTTTATTGTTATGACAATTAATGTTCTACTCGTACATACAATTTATGAATCTCAAAATATTTACTCATGTATTCTACCAATTTTAGGACTTTTTATTGTCTCAATTTATCAATCAGCCTACTTGAATGCGGCGATTATGGTCGTCTTTGCAGCTGAAATAGGTTGGTTGATATATGCACAATATCCAACACTAATGGAAACATTCGGACAAACGAATTTAGTTGTATTATTGATTATACTCGCATTTTTATGTGCGACAAGCCTTATTCAAGGGTACTATTTTAGTATTTCTTACCGAAATATCGAAACAAAAAACGATCAAATAGAACAAGAATTCTTATCAAAAGAAGGGTATTTAAAACTATTTTTTGAAAATGCAAAAGATAGTATGGCTGTATTTGATTTGAATAATGACGTTATTGCAGTTAATCCTGCTTTTGAAAAGTTATACGGTTGGGATATGAATGAGTGTATTGGTAAACAACTGCCAATGGTACCAACAGGACAATTTGAAGAATCACGTGATCGAATGGCACGCATGCTGAATGGTGAAAGTTTTGATTTACTCGAAACTGTTGATATGCGTCGAGATGGTACATTATTTGATGCGGAAGTGACACTATCTCCGATTTTCAACCATGATGGTGAAATTATCGCTACATCTGTCATTACACGTGATATTTCTTATCGTAAAGAAGCTGAGAGATTACTTGTACAATCTGAAAAGCTCGACTTTGCTCAAGGTATGGCTGCAACTGTAGCACATGAAATCAGAAATCCATTAACGGTTATTTCAGGCTTTACGCAGATGATGCAACAAGACAAAGATTCTCCACATGCTTACTTTTATGGCTTAATTGACGAAGAAATTAAGCGAATTGATTTAATCATTAATGAATTCTTAATTTTAGCTCGTGAAAAAACAGATACTGAAAAAGAAGTTTTTGACGTACAAGAAATTTTAAGAGCGATGCTATTATTCTTTAAACCAAATATGCATGCTAATGAAATTGATTTAGAATCTCACTTAAGTAATCAACCTGCTGTTATCTATGGCTATCCAAATAAATTGCGTCAAGTATTTATTAATATTTTTAAAAATGCTTTAGAGGCTATTGGTACAAATGGAAATATACTCGTTTCAAGCAACATTGTTGAAGAACAATCTGTACAACTTGTCATCTCTGATAGCGGTTGTGGTATGTCCAAAGAAACCGTTGAAAAAATGTTCGAACCTTTCTTTACAACAAAAGATCAAGGGAATGGTATTGGCATGATGGTAACTTATGATATTATTCAAGAACATAAGGGAAAAATCCATGTAACCAGTGAACCAGATTTCGGAACGACCATTACGATTACATTACCGCTCGCACAACAAAAAGAAGCATAAAAAAACCAGAAGACACTTTATATAGCGTCTTCTGGGATTTTTTTATCTTAAAATAGTTTTCACGAGTGTTGCTTTTTGTTTATATGGTGGATACAGCAAGTTATTTGCTAATTTAGAAGAACGTTTTAGTACTGATTTTTGATGGGTGAATGCTTCAAAACTAGCTTTACCATGATAATTCCCAACACCTGATTCGCCAACACCACCGAATGGAAGGTGCCACGATGCAACGTGCATAATTGTTTCATTAATACAGCCACCACCAAATGCTAATTCATCTAAGAAATATTGAATCGCTTTTTCAGTTTCAGAGAAGAAATAAGCAGCTAGTGGTTTAGGACGACGATTAATTTGATGAATAAGATGGGTTAAATCCGTATATACGAGAATCGGCAAGATTGGACCGAAAATTTCGTCTTGCATAATCGGCGAATCCCATGTGATATCTTGTAAAATTGTTGGTGCCATATATAAATCTTCGCGATCTGTTTCACCGCCGAATAAAATATCACTACGATGTTGTTGTAATAAACCATTTAATCGGTCAAACTGACGTATATTAATAATACGACCAAAATCTTTACTTTGTTGTGGATTTGAACCATAAAATTTACTTAATACTTTTTTAATTTGACGAATGAAAGGCGCTTTTACGGACTCATGAACAAAAACATAATCTGGTGCGATACATGTCTGACCTGCATTGACGAATTTACCCCATACGACACGTTTTGCTGCCACTTCTAAATTTGCTGTTTGATCAACAATTACAGGGCTCTTACCGCCAAGTTCAAGAACATGTGGTGTTAAACGATTCGCAGCCGCCTTCGCCACAATTTTCCCAACAGCTACACTTCCTGTAAAGAAGATAAAATCAAACGGTGCATGAATCAGTGCATTCGTCTCCTCTTTTTCTCCTTCTATAACCGCGATATATTCTAGTCTAAATGTTTCTTCTAAAATCGTGCGAATAATCTTGCATGTCTCTACTGCTGATTCCGATGGCTTCACAACAGCTGTATTCCCGCCGATGATTGCACCAATTAGTGGTTCCATTACAAGTTGGAACGGATAGTTGAATGGACCAATAATTAATGTAACACCATATGGATCATGAACAATCATACTTTTTCCTGGCTGAAATTGAACAGGTGTTGGAACACTAACTGGATGCATCCATTCTTCTAAATACTTCAAAGCGTGACTAATACTCGAATAAATAATGCCAATCTCTGTTGTAAAAGCTTCAAATTCACTCTTACGTAAATCCTTATACAACGCTTGTTTGATTTCTTTTTCGTATTTCGAAATACTTGCTTTTAATGCCCTTAATTGCTGTTTTCGAAAAGCCAGCGTCCTAGTTTCTCCTGAATTATAATAAGTATTTTGCTTTTGAATAATTTGATGGATTTCTTCTGCTGTTACATTGGTCATTCTCATTTCCTCCTTTAATTTCCTAAAATATGTGGTTTTAGTATATCATTGTATAAGTTACTGCTTCAATGTTCACGAATTTGGGTAAATTTTCACAAAGGGGGATTCGTATGAAAAAAATTTGGGGAATCTTTAAAAAAGATATGCATCACTTGCTAACTAATTGGGTTTCAGCTGCTATTATTGTCGGTTTAATCGTTCTTCCATCGCTATATGCATGGTTAAACATTGCTGCATCCTGGGATCCCTATGGCAATACTAAAAATATCCCTGTAGGTATTGTCAATGAAGATGAAGGAAGTAAGATTGAAAATCAATCTGTCAGAGCAGGGGATGACCTTGTAGCCAACCTAAAGAAGAATAAAGAAATGGATTGGCAATTTTTAAATAAAGATAAAGCTATGGACGAATTAAGAAATGGGGATTTATTTGCTGTTATCGTCGTTCCTAAAGACTTTTCGAAAAAGTTAAGTACCATCACAGCTGACTCTCCACAAAAAGCTCAAATGGAGTACTATGTGAATGAAAAAATTAATTCCATCGCACCTAAAATTACAGATCGTGGCGCTTCTATGCTTGTTACGACCATGAGTAGCAAATTCGTTGGAACAGTTAATGGGACTATTTTCGAACTTTATAACAAATTAGGAATTGACATTCAAAAAAACTTACCTGATATTCAAAACTTTGAAAAATTCATTTTTCAACTTGAAAAAGACTTACCAGGTATTCATAAAGAATTATTAGGTGCTAAAAAGACTGCCAATACTGCTGATCAAATGTTAAAAGAAGCCAAAGCGAAAATACCTGAGGCTGCACAAACAACAACTGAGGGCTTAAATACAGTTACTACGGCCATGACATATGTAACAACTGCTCAAAAAGCGATGGATACTTTAGAGCCTCGTATTGAACAGGATTTAAAAACATTACAAAGCGCCATGCAAGAAATACGTAATATTCGAAAGACGATTGAACAAAGGTCTATTGATACATCTGGACTTGTCCAAAAGCAAAATGCAATTATGGAACAAACAACACAATCCATTAATCGGTTAACTTCAATCGAGAGCGCACTTTTGACCATCAAACGATTCAACCAAGCGAACAATTTAAACGAAGCAAATGCTACTTTAACACCTGCTATTAAGGACATTCGCGCGACAAAAGCAAGTTTACAAAGTACACAACGTAATATTCGTACACTTGATGCAGATGTAAGCACAGCTAAAAATAACATTCAAACTGCTCAAAAAGAATTAGATGCTTTAGCACAACGTATTACTTCCGAAATGAATCACTTTATTCGTTCTTATCAAAATACGATTTCTCCGGATATCAAAAAAGAACTTGCAAATGCAAAGCAAACATTAACACAAGCACAAAGTATGTTGACAGAATTACAAGTATCATTACCAAAAGCACAATCTGTTTTAGATGAAACAAGTGGTTATGTTAATACTGGACAGACTGCTTTAAACGATGCACTTGGAAAATATCCATTTTTAAAATCGAAAGTGGATGAACTCGCAGGGAAGCTTCGTCAGTTCGATGACAAAGTGGATATAAATAAATTAATTAAACTACTATTAAACAATCCAAATAAAGAAAAATCTTTCTTTGAAGAACCAATTAAATTAAAAGAAAATGCTGTATTCCCTGTTAAGAATTATGGAACTGGTATGACGCCATTCTACGGTGTTCTTTCACTTTGGGTAGGTGGACTCTTACTCATGTCCCTCCTAAGTGTCAATGTAAAAAAACCAGAAAACTATAAATATAGCGAGATTTACTTCGGTAAATTATTAATTTTCTGGGTGATTGGTATTTGTCAAGCGCTCGTTATGTCGAGCGGTACAATTTTAATTATCGGTGTTCAACCTGTTTCACCATTATTCTTTATCTTGTTCTGTGTATTCATTAGTATGGTATTCATGACAATTGTTTATACACTTGTATCACTATTTAATAATGTCGGAAAGGCACTTTCCATTGTATTACTCGTTCTACAATTAGCAGGTGCTGGCGGAACATATCCAGTTGTGTTACTACCAAAATTCTTCCAAATCATTAATCCTTTCCTTCCTTTCACCTATGCAATTGAAATGGTACGTGAAGCTGTGGCAGGTATTATTTGGTCAAAGGTCGCATTAGATATGACTGTTCTTATTGGGATTGCAGTTGCATTCTTAATCATTGGTGCTCTGTTCAAAAATCCTGTTAATCGTGGAACTGCACATCTACTCAAAAAGTCAAAAGAATCTGGTTTATTCCATTAGCAAAATGAATGCTAGACAATTTATTAAAAACACGTATAATGAATTACTAGGTGCCAAACCTATCGTTATTCTCTTGTAGAATAACAAAAGTCTTTTTCATAACAGCACGGATTGCTGGAAAAAGACTTCAAGATGAGCGGGGAAAGTTTGATGAGCCCCCGCTCTTTTTATTTTGTCTACATGAAAAAACGAACTGTACAATTGAATGTACAATTCGTTTTTTTATTTAGATTGGGAGAAATCTAAAATAAAAAAAGAGGCTTAGGAAAATTCCTAGCCTCATATCATATAAATTTAGAAGAACATGTCTAATATAAAATAAACTACGCCTGCAAATAGTGCTGAAATTGGTAACGTAATAATCCACGTTAAAACAATTTTACGTGCTACACCCCATTTAACACCTTTTACACGTTGCGCTGCACCAACACCCATGATTGCAGAAGAAATAACATGTGTTGTTGATACTGGTAAGTGAATTAATGTCGCACCAAAGATGATTGAAGCAGAAGATAAGTCAGCTGCTACACCATTTACTGGACGAATTTTCATGATCTTACCACCAACTGTTTTGATGATTTTATAACCACCAATTGATGTACCTAGACCCATTGCTAAAGCACAGGCAAAACGAACCCAACCTTGTACTTCATCTGTTGTTTGCCAACCAGCTGCAATTAAAGCCATTGTGATAATACCCATTGCTTTTTGCGCATCATTCGTACCATGTGTGAATGCTTGTAAAGCTGCTGTACCAATTTGAACAGAACGGAAGCCTTTATTTGTTTTATACAGATTAAAGTTTTTAAACAAAATTTTAAATAGACTCATCACAAGGAAACCGACCGTAATCGCAATGAATGGTGATAAAATTAATGCTTGAAGAATCTTAATGAATCCTTCATAGTTTAAAATTGCCCAACCACCAGCTGCAACTGCTGCTCCTGCAATCGAACCGATAATTGCATGTGAAGAACTTGATGGGATCCCGAAGTACCATGTAATTAAGTTCCAAGCAATCGCTGAGATAAGCGCTGCTAAAATAACAAGTGTACCATTCCCTAAAGTAAATGGATCGACAATATCTTTGGTAATCGCTTTGGCTACCCCTACGAAAGTAATCGCACCAACAAAGTTCATAATTGCAGCCATTAATACAGCTGTTTTTGGTTTTAAAGCACGCGTCGAGACAGATGTCGCAATCGCATTCGCTGTATCATGGAAACCATTAATAAAATCAAATGCTAATGCAAAGACGACAACTAGTATGGTTAAAATAACAATTGTATCCATAATTTACCGTCCTACCTATGCATTTCGCATAATGATTGTTTCCATCGTGTTTGCAACGTTTTGGCAATCATCCGCGATATCTTCTAATTGTTCGTAAATATCTTTGAACATAATAATTCGAATTGGATCTTGTTCGTGTAAGAATAGTTGTTTGATTGATACACGTAGTACATCATCGCATTTGCTTTCGTAATCTTTAATTAGAATCGCATTTTCACGCATATCTACTAATTTTTTCATTTGTAGTTTTTGCATTGCTTTTACGATTTCGTCAGATGATAACATAATATAACTCATGAAAGTATTCATTGAATCGTCAATGTCTACTAGTGAGAACATATCAAAGTGTGCGATACATTCTTCCATTCCATCTAGTACATCATCCATACTATTAGCTAGAGCTAAAATATCTTCACGTTCAATTGGTGTCATGAACGATTTATTTAACATAACGATTAATTCGTGAATTAATTTATCTCCGTCTGTTTCATATTTTTTCATTTGTACACTGATCTCAGCTAAATCTTCCAATGAGTTGATACGGAAATCATTTGCATAGTGCATTGCTACTTGCACATTCTCAGCAATCTTTAACAAAATATTGAAAAACGGATCATCTTTTTTACGATTAAACATAAATTCCTCCTGAAAACATATATGTGTTTAGTCTTGCTTGTATTTCTCCATCATATTAACAATTTTTTAGAGAAAAAACGCTGAAATTTACATTACTTAATGGAATATTTACATTACTGTAACAAAAGCGTACACAAAAATGATTTTTTTCTATTAAAATAGCATTTTTTCTTTTTAAGTACATGATTTTATCAATTTTAAAATTTACAAAATATTCACAATTTACATTAAAAATTGGCTTTATACCGTTAAAAAAGAGTTCAAATATTATATTTCAAGAACATTTGAACTCTTTATAACTATATAGTGTTTTTAGGTAAATGATGTGTATCATTATAAGCTTCTAACCACCATTCGCCACCTTTTGAATAAATCGTACTTACGCCACCATTCGATAAACGCGCATTTTTTGGAAAGAAATCCGCATTTTGAACAATTTGAAATAATGTATGAATGACTGCACCATGTGCAATTAATGCGACATCTTCATCTGGATAAGCTTCATAAATTTCTTGTAATCCACGTACTAATCTTTTTCGAAACGCTTTAAAACTTTCTTGATTCGGATAATTTTTTCGCGGGTACACTTTAGAGCGCTCTTCATAAGTCATCCCTTCTGCCGTTCCAAATGTTCGCTCACGAAAAGCATCAATTTGGATTAATGGCAGATGTAATTGTTCATTAATGATTTTCGCTGTTTCACTTGCACGTTGTAGTGGGCTTGTAAAAATTGCTTGAATGGCAATGTCTTCAAAAAACTTACCACATGCTACTGCTTGTTTACGCCCCTCTTCATTTAAAGGTACATCGGTTGCCCCCTGTAATTTTCCAGCTCGATTCCAATCTGTCTCGCCATGTCTTACAATATAAATTTTCGTCATTCTTTCACCCCTTTGTCCATTCCCTTGATTAAGGACGAAAGATGCGTATAAACCCTGCCACCTTCGCCTCCTCTTCAGACATAAATAATTGTTCAGGGTTCACCTGATTATAATTTGGATCGCCTGGTTTATAATATCGCTTTTCGCCATTCGGATTAATATTTCCTTTAATCTAATGTACTAATAAGTTAGGTTCTGTTACTAATTGAACAAACATAATAGAGACGATTTGTGCATTTTGTATGAGCATACTACTTAATTGTTGTGCTTCTCTTGCAAAAGGCTGCTCTCCAATACACTTGTGGTACATTTCTGGTGTATCAATTAATAAAAAACGCACTTTTTTTATTTGCCCGTTATAACGCACTTTCATTGTATCGCCATCCATCACGTTAACGACTTCTACTTTTTTCACCAATGATGTATTGTTCTTGCTGTGGTGCTAGCTTACGCATATACACCACAGCAATCATGAGTAGAATAATAATACTAATCACAATGAACAACACGAACGTTACTCAGTAATAAGAAGAGTAGCTTCTTCTTCATCGCGAATACGATGCGCTAAACGAGATGAAGCAGCTGCTGCAATGGCACCAACTAAATCATCTAAAAATGTATGCACGCCTTCTCCTGCTTTTGTATCTAATTTTTTAATAACACCAATTTTATGTTTATCCAAATGTCCATACGTTGTTACACCAATACTACCATATGTTAAAACAGCGCCAAGTGCGATAGTTTCATCTACACCAAACAACCCTTCGTCTGTTTCAATAATTTGTTGTAGTGGTTGTGATAATTGCTTTTTCTCAGCTAGTTCATCTAATTCAATACCTACTAATAATGCATATTGAATCTCACGTTTTCGAAGTACTTTATCTACTGCCTCTACACAGCGCTCTAATGTTAATCCTTCATTATATGTATATTGCATCTCATATACAATTTCTGCGATATCCATTAGTGTAACACCACGACGTTCTAGTGCTGCACGCGCAGCCATGGATACGTCTGCCGATAAAACAGGTTGTTTTCGGTTCATTTCTATTACCTTCTCTCTTGTTAATCTGAACTTGATGAAAGTCATCATCTTCTATGATACAATTTCCCTACCAATTATTAAAGGAGTGCTTTTTAGAATATGGGTTCTATTACGACCGAATTATTTTTTAGTGATGCTTTACAAGAGGAATTAAAGTTATTAATTTATACACCAGCTGATTTCACACCAATGTTGTCATATCCTGTAGCTATTGCTTCAGATGGTAACGATTATTTTCAACTAGGTAGTCTTTCGCGTATTTTAGATGAAAAAATTGAAGATGGTGACATTGATGAGCATGTCGTTGTGGGTATTCCATATAAAAGTGTAGAAGACAGACGCGAAAAATATATGCCAAGCGGGAAAAAACATGAAGCTTACCTTACTTTTTTAGCACATGAGTTAATACCTTATTTACAAGAACATTACGCTGTATCCAATGTAGCAGATGAACATATTTTAATGGGTGACTCTCAAGCTGCAACTGTATCATTACTTGGTTTAATTCGTTACCCTGAAGTTTTCCAACAAGCCATTTTACATTCACCTCAGATTACAGATGAAGTACTCCACTATATTCAAAACATTCCAGAAGGTATTGATTATCATATTTATCATGCAATTGGTACAGGAGAATATGAAGTACATACAAAAGATGGACAGATTAAAGACTTTTTAACACCAAACCGTACATTAAAAAATGCACTTCATCAAAGGAAAATTGATTATAATTATGTCGAATTAGAAGGAAATCACACATGGAAAACGTGGAAACCAGATCTTCCAAATGCGATTATGCGAATTTTTCATAAATAGTGTGTCGCATTTCAGCTATTTTCCTTCATCATTTGCTATACTAACTATATAAATATGTTAATGGAGGTAGTTATTATGAAATATGGTATTGTTGCTTTTCCTTCTAAGGAAGTTCAAGATTTTGCAAATGGTTATCGCATGCGTTACGATTCACACTACGCTCAAATTCCACCTCACATTACGCTTCGTGGGGAAGTAGAGACGGATGAAGTAGGCCTAAAAGAAGTAGCGAATCGTTTATTTGATGTAACAAAAAATGCAAAGGCATTTCATATATCCATTCCAAAAGTGGGTACGTTTAAACCGATTAATAATGTCATCTATTTAAAAGTAGATGCAGATGAAGCACTTTATGATTTAAACAAAGCACTACATGTTGAAGAATTCGGTGGACCTGCACAGTATCAATATGTACCTCATATTACGTTAGCACAAGGCATTACAGCAGATGAATTAGAAGATATTTATGGACAATTACGTATGACACAAATCAACTTTTCTGAAGAAATTGATCGCATCCACTTACTTTATCAACTTGAAAATGGCTCTTGGACTGTGTACGAAACATTCCGTCTACAAAAGGGTTAATTCATGGTAACAAATATTACTGTTACACTGGTTCATACAGCTAAAGAATTGGAAGATGCGTTCTTTGTTCGACAAGAAGTATTTGTAAAAGAGCAAGGAATCCCTCTTCCTTTAGAACGCGATGAATATGATGATGAATCTCAGCACATTGTTGCCTACCACGAAGGACAACCGATTGCTGCTGGTCGCGTCCGTCTGATTGATTCGTCAATCGCAAAAGTCGATCGTATTTGCGTATTACCTGCTTTTAGAAGACAACAAGTGGGTGTACGTATGATGCAAAAATTAGAAGGTTACGTCACACAACTTCCAGAGTCAGTCCATATCCAAACGATTAAAATCTTCGCACAGACACATGCAGTTCCTTTCTATGAAAAAATGGACTATCATGTGACATCACCTGAATTTATTGATGGTGGTATTCCATATCGCGCAATGGAAAAACGTTTATAAAACTAATAAGCATGTCATGTACATTTTTCAGTGTCCACGGCATGCTTATTTTTTCGCATATTCATTTATATTAAGCATAGGTACTCACAATGTGTCCCTTCCCTGTAATTTCAGCAATTGTTTTTCCTTCAGTTTTTTTAATAAGCACAGGTTTCATAGGCGGAAATGGTAATACATCATGTTCACGTTCCGTCTCTCTTTCCGTCTCTTCAAAAATACGAGCCATAGTTCGCTCACGACTTTTTTCAGAACGGGTTTGCTTTCGAACTATCTCTACAGCCATAATTTGTCCATAAGGTTCTGACAAACTAGCTCTTTGAATGTTCGCATATTGTGTAGACTGATACGGTGTAATTGGTAGAATATAGCCCATACCTATCTCCTCCTTCTTACAAACTAATACCCGGTTATTATATTTTTAACACATGAAGAATTAAATTTTTTGTGTTTTCAACCTTTAATATAAAAAAGTGAAGAATCGCAAGCTATTGCGACTCTCCACTTTGTTGATTACATTAATCTATCGATAAATACAGTCGCAATACCTAAATAAATTAAGATGGATGTAATATCATTTAATGTTGTAATAAATGGACCAGAAGCTACTGCTGGGTCAATTTTTAAACGATGCATTAATAACGGAATAATCGAACCTGCTACTGTTGCGACGAAGATTGAACAAGCAATCGCTGTTGCAACTAATAAACCAAGTAGCGCTTCACTTTGCCATAAATAAACGATTAAAAAGGCTACAATCCCACAAACAATTCCCATAATGACACCTGTTAAACCTTCACGCACTAATAACTTCATCTTACTTTCTTCTTCTACATCACCTGTCGCAATACCGCGTACAGCCACCGCTAATGCTTGTGTACCACTATTCCCAGATGTTCCACCGATTAGTGGAATAAATGCCGCAAGTAACGCAACTTTTTCTAATGTGACAGTAAATAAATCAATTAAATTCGCTGTTAACATACCTAATAATAGTAAAATAACAAGCCATGGTAAACGCTTTTTAGCCGCTTGGAATGGATTCGTATCGAATGTATCCATATCCGAAACACCGGCTAGTTTTGAGTAGTCTTCACTCGCCTCTTCATCGATAACGTCGATAATATCATCGACTGTAATAATTCCAAGCATTTCACCTTGTGAATTAATAACGGGAACTGCTAAGAAGTTATAGTCTTTCATTACTTGTGCAACATCTTCTTGGTCATCCGTTACGTTCACACTTACGACACGCTCATTCATAATATCGTGAATGAGTGTATCTTCTGCTGCAATAATTAAATCTCTTAAAGAAATAACGCCTACTAAATGATTAGCATCATCCACAACGTAAATATAGTAGATGGTTTCGGCATCTGGTGCTGCATTACGCAAAATATTCATCGCAGAGCGAACTGTTGAATTCGCTGGAATACTTACATATTCCGTCGTCATAATCGAACCTGCTGTATGTTTTTCGTAGTATAATAAATCGCGAATGTCTTCCGCTGATTTTTGGTCCATTATTTTTAAGAAATGGCTAACACGATCTTGTCCTAGTTCATTTAATACGTCTACCGCGTCATCCGTATACATCTCTGAAATCATCTGAGCTGCATACGTACTTTCCATCTCATCAATGAAAGGTAAGTAGTTTTCATCATCTAACTCTAAAGCCTCGAACACCGTTGACATCTCTTTCGGGGACAAGTATTGATAGATAATCTGCCGTATATCTGGGCCCACCTTCTCATAAAACTGTGCCTGATCATATGGATGCAGCGCTAAATATTCCTCACGAAAAGCATCCGTCTCACCTGTTTGCAACAAGTCACGTAAATGTTCTTCATCGTATTGCACTTCATCTTTTTCCATTTTTTCGTCCATCATGCATGTCCCCTCCTCTAGGGCTCTTGTTATTTGTTTATGAAGAGACATTTAGATTTCGAGGAAGTCTAAATGTATCAGAACCAATCTTCATAAATATGACTTTTTTAAATCACTTACTAATAATAGTGCTTTAAATAGAAAATGTGAACCTTTTTTTCAAACATCCACAACTATCTATACTATCACTGCTCTCTACTACTTCTCAACTGTTAAGCCAATAAAAAAAGAACCTTTACTTTATGTTCACAATAAAATAAGATTTTTCACTCAAATGGTTATCGAATTTTTACATAGTAAGAAGCAGTGATAACATGTGTTTTTTCATAATGATAAAGGAGTGATAAGCCGTACTGCTGGAGTAAGGCTACAACTTCTTCATCTGTAATAGGCACTAACTGCTCGCCAATTGACGCACGAAACTTCTCCCACTCTTTCTCCGTTGCGCCTTTTCGTAACATGCCTACACGCCAAACATCAAGTTGTTGTTCAAAATCTGCACGACCAATCTTCCCATTTATACTCGATAAGAAGAGTGTACCCCCTACTTTTAAACGCGCGGAAATCGCTTGAATCAATTGGCGTTTTTCATCGTCTGTCTGTAAAAAATGGAGAACGAGATGACAGGTGATAAGATCGACTGCATCCACCTCTACTTCATGGAAAGGTTTTGCAATGTGCTGAATATCTGCTTCTTTCCCTTCTTGTATTAGACGATATTTCGCAAGTTCAAACATTTTTTCTGATGGATCAATTGCGAAATAACGTGCTTTCGGTAAAACATCAATGAGTGTACTCAGTTCCTGTCCTCCACCAGCACCTACAATAGCGACGGAATGAACTTCTCGGCAATCGGTTACAACAATATCTTGCATCACTTCAAAAATCGATGCATAGTTTAAAATACGTTTTCGAATTGTTTCGTTGTATTGCATTGCTTTGTCATGTTCCCACTGGAATGGATTCCCCATATATGCCAACTCCTTTTCTTATGAAAATTACCGTGAAACCTCTATACTACATATTATACCCTTTTCATTATTGTAATCATTTCAAAATAGAAGTGCGAATACGAGAGGTGGCACATCATGGAAGAATTTTTTGATATTTATAATCGAGATCGTATAAAGCAGCACCGACAAGTAAGACGCGGTGACCCACTTCCACCGGAAGATTTACACATAGTCATTCATGTCTGTATTTTTAACGAACGTGGTGAATTACTTATTCAACAACGACATAAAACTAAGAATAGTTGGCCTAATTTGTATGATGTAAGTTGCGGTGGCGCAGCACTTGTAGGCGAAACAAGTCAACAAGCAGCAGCGCGTGAATTGTATGAGGAGCTTGGTATTATGTATGATTTTTCAGAGATACGTCCTCAATTAACGATGAACTTCACACGTGGTTTTGATGATTACTATATTATTGAATCATCTGTAGATGTTCATACATTACAACTACAAGAAGATGAAGTACAAGAAGCGCATTTTGCGACAAAAGAGGAAGTATTACAATTGCTACGAACAGAACAATTTGTACCTTATTTTGAAAGCTTTATTCACTTATTATTTGAAGCCAAAACAGCTTACGGTTCTGTTAAAAATCAATAAAAAAAGAGATGCGGAGAAAATTCCTCTGCTTCTCTTTGGTTACTTCAAAATCGAAAAGATTAAGTCACCTTTGGATTCTGGTTCATAGCTATTCTTTTCAGATTCAGCAGCTGTCTTGTTTTGTGCGATGAAGAAAGCAACACCAACAAGACATAAACTAACAATTAGTAAACTTATTTTCTTTTTCATCATTTACTCTCCTTTTAGTTGAGCAATTTCAGCTGGTAATGCAGCTTCAAATATAATCGGCTCGTTCGTAACCGGATGCGCAAGTGATACATAGACACAATGCAGCGCCTGACGCGATAAAAAGACTGTGCTTCCACCATATAATTCATCCCCAACAAGTGGATGACCGATCGATGCCATATGGACACGAATTTGATGTGTACGTCCTGTATAAAGTTTTAATCGAACGTGCGTCATTGGCTGTCCCTCTTTTGTGAATCGTTTTAGAACAGTATAGGCCGTATGTGCGTATTGACCATGCTCTGAAACTGTACGTTCCACCATACTCGCCTCTTTTCGAGCAATCGGTGCAATAATTTCGGCCTGATTTTGCTCGACATGTCCTTCCACAATCGCTTCATATTCACGATGAATCTCATGCTTTTTTTGACGTTCAGATAGAATGTAATGAATGTAGCTATGCTTTGCAACACACATTAATCCTGAAGTATCACGGTCTAAACGGTTTACAATATGTACTGTTGACGCAATGTTCTTCTTCTGAAAATAATGCACTAAACGACTTGCGACACTATCCTCCTGATGTAAATAAGAAGGGATGGTCGCAAGTCCCTCTGGCTTATTTAAGACGATAATTTCTGCATCTTCATACACAATATCGAGTGACTTTGAACTCGGTTGAATATGTTCACTCGGCTGTTCTAACGGAAAATAAATCGTCACGAGGTCGCCTACCGATAGCATATGTCGCACTGTCTTTTCTTCGTTATTGACAAGTAATTGTCCACCGCGATGTTTAATCGCTGTTAATCCTTTTTTAGAAATTCCAAAAGAAGAAAGAGCCTCGCGTAGAAGCTCTTCTTTTGTTGCTTGAAATTGAATCGAATATCGTTGTTCTGTCATATTAATCCTTTAAATCGCTGTCGATGAATGAATCATGTACACGTTGCCAGAATGGGAATGCTTTAAATCGAGCAAAACGTACTTTTTCTTCTGCGACACGATATTGTATTGATTTTACATTTTTGTGTAGTAATTGTACGTGGTCTACCGTTACCATAAAGTCTTCCGCCTGAACGGGCTTTAAAACACATGTATGATGTGCCGGTAAAATAAGCGATGAACCAACTGTACGGAATACACGATTGTTAATGGAAGCCATCTCTGTAATTTGGAAACCTTCTAATGATGGGTGTAAAATGGCACCGCCTAACGCCTTGTTATACGCTGTACTACCCGATGGCGTTGATACACAAAGACCATCTCCGCGGAAACGTTCGAAACGTCGCTCATTTAATTCGACGTCCATCACAAGTGTGACTTCAGGTGATTTAACCGTCGATTCATTCAGCGCAAGGTATGTAAAATTCTCGTCTGAATTTTGATAGTTAATCGTCACTTCAAGAAGCGGATATTCAATCGCACGAAACTCCTTTTTCGAAATCGCAATGACTAGCTTTTCTAATTCTTCTGGTTGCCAATCTGCATAAAAACCTAAATGACCTGTATGAATACCTACAAAAGCAACTTCAGATAACATATGTGTGTAACGATGGAATGCATGAAGTAATGTCCCATCTCCACCAATTGATAACACAATATCCGGCTTTTCTTCATTTAATTCTAAACCAAAATCAGTTAAATGCGTAATCGCTCGCTCTGCTAGTTCGTTTGATGTTTGGTCGTTTCTAGATTGAATAGCGAATCTCATCATGACGATTGATCCCCCTTCTCCTCATCAGATTCTACGTTCGGCTTCGTTAACTCTTTATACTCTGTAAAATATTGCTGTGCTTCATGAATTTCATTTCGAATGAGCGACATTTCTTCATCTAAACGAAATGCTGCTTCTGCTGCAAACTGCAAGCGCTTCATAATTTCCTCAGGAAATTCACCTTTATATTTATAATTTAATGAATGCTCAATTGATGCCCAAAAGTTCATCGCCAATGTACGAATTTGAATTTCAGCTAAAATTTTCATTTCGCCTTTAATTGTTGCAACAGGATATTCAATAATTACATGGTAAGAACGATATCCACTTGTTTTTACATTAGTAATGTAATCTTTTTCTTCTATAATCTTTAAATCGTTTCGCTGGCGAAGTAGCTCAATGACCGTATGAATATCATCGACAAACTGACACATGATGCGAACACCTGCGATATCTTGTAGTTCATGCGCTAATTTTGTAGATGGCTCAAAAACAAGTCCTTTTTCTAACGTTTTATCGTAAATACTTGCGAGTGGCTTCACACGTCCTGTCACAAACTCGATTGGTGACGTTTGATTCGTCTTTTGAAATTGTGTACGAATGCCTTTTAGTTTAATTTTTAATTCGTCTACGGCTTGTTTATAGGGCTGCAAAAATCGATCCCATTGTCCCATGACAAGACCCCCTTAACGTCTTAGGCTTCTGCTAAAATTGCTGAGAATGCTTCTTCAACAGCTGTGACAAAAGCTTCTCCATAATTTGAATTTCCTTCTATATTAAATAACAATGCTTGCAATTCTTCAAACATTCCTGTTAGTGTGATGGCTTCTTCTCCAATGACAACAGCTGGATCTTGTTCTTGTTGAATCATTTGGACTAATGCATCCCACGAAGATTGTTGAAATACGAAATAACTAAATGCATCATTCTCATCAATGACATAAATAAAAGCCATCTCATCTGAATCTGTAATGACGCGATTCGCTGGCTGCCACTGTCCTTCTGGGGCAGTTGTTAATGTGAACTGAATAGCTCCTTCATTATTTGAGCCTTCATGAATTAAATACGTTTTTCTCACTGTCATCTTCCCTTCCGATTATCTCTCGTATATTTTATCATAAGACAGTAGTATTATTACAGTAACATTCCGTTTTTCGTAGACAACTGATTTGAAAGGATGATTCCACTATGTCGCAAGAATTAGAAATTGAATTTAAAAATTTACTTACACCATCTGAATTTGAACAATTAATCGCACATTTCCATGTAGAACCAGAAGCTTTTCACTTACAACACAATCATTATTTTGATACAAAAGAGCAAGCACTTCGCCACTTAAAATCCGGACTTCGCATTCGTCAAACACCGACGAAAAATGAAGTAACATTAAAAGAACCAACGAATGGTATCGCACTAACTGAAACGACTGATTCTCTCACATTAGATGAAGCAGAGGCCATTTTACAAGGAACTCAAGATTTCCCTGAAGGTGACGTAAAAAACAGGCTACAATCTCTACATATTGACAGCAAAGAACTACAAAAAATTGGTACACTTTCAACGAATCGTGCCGAAATAAAATATAAAGGCGGTTTATTAGTATTTGATTATTCACAGTATGCCGACCAAGAGGACTACGAGTTAGAATATGAAGTACAGGACGAAGTAAGTGGTCGATTCATATTCCAAGAACTATTACAATCACTTCACGTTCCAGTTCGCCCAGCAAAAAAGAAGCTTGCACGATTCATGCAAGCTATTCAAAATAAAAAGGAGTAAGGTCACATGGATATATCTGCTTTACAGCAAATGGTTCAATTACAAGCACTTTCTCAAATGACATCTGGTAATCAAGAAAATTCAAGTTCTTCACCTGCTACAGGAGATGCTTCTTTCCAATCATTATTTAATCAAGCTTTAAGCGGTCAAACACAGAATAGTTCGGCGACACCTAACTTAACGCAATCACTTGGCTTAACAAATGGGTTGAATTCATTAAGTCAAAATAACACATCAGCTATGGCAGCGATGTTAATTAGTTCACTGAGCGCTTCACTTGCGTCTAATTTACTTGGTGGTACATCAGGCGTATCAAATAATGTGGGAACGAATCCTGCTAATATGTATCAACAATATGTAAATACTTATCAAACGAATGCAGCGAAAACCGATACAATCGCACCAACATCAAGTAACTCACCTAAGACGAAGTATGATGCCATCATCAAGAAAGCTTCTGAAACTTATGGCATTCCTGAAAAGATGATTAAAGCAGTTATTAAACAAGAATCAGACTTTAATCCGACTATTAAAAGTTACGCTGGTGCAGCTGGTTTAATGCAGTTAATGCCTGCAACTGCAGCTCATGTAGGTGTAACGGATGTTTATAACCCTGAGCAAAATATCATGGGCGGTACGAAATATTTACGCATGATGCTCGATAAATTCGGTGGCGATTATAAAATGATGCTTGCCGCATATAACGCAGGACCTGGAAATGTCATGAAGTATAAGGGCATCCCACCATTTAACGAAACTCAGAATTATGTAAAAAAAGTGATGAATAGCTACCAAGCATCATATTGCATTGAAACAAATTAAGAGGCATGCCAAAAATGGCTTGTCTCTTTTAATATGAATGACCTTTTATCTCTACAAAATACTTTATTTACTTATGATCTATTTGTTTTATACTATGTAAGTATTGTTTTTTCAAACACATTTTTTCTTTTTACATACTTTGTCTTATTACCGGGACCAACATCAAATTCATCTTATTACATTAGTCACAAAATACTATTTTACATTCTATTAAAAGAGTATTAATGACTGAAAAGTATATCTTTTTCGTTCTTTTTTCACATAGTTCTAACGAAACCACTTCCCTTTTTTCATATTTCAGAAACCATTTGTTTGAGAAATTTGAAGTCAGTTGATATGATAGATATACAGTTCAAGTAAAGGAGTATGATTCATGATTCAAAGACCGATTATTCCTTACGAGGAGATTGGAGCGGAGACTTTAGATAAGATGTTGCATATTTTTTATGCTAAAGTTGCGCAAAATCCAATTTTAAAACCAATTTTTCCAGATGATTTTACCGAGACTACTCGCAAACAAATACAATTCCAAACACAATATTTAGGTGGCCCAAATATATATACTGAAGAACATGGACATCCCATGTTAAAAGCACGCCATATGCCGTTCAAAATCACACCTGCACGCGCTCAAGCGTGGTTAGAGTGTATGTCTGAAGCAATGGACGAAGTAGGTTTAGAGGGTAAATTTAGAGAAGTTTATTATAAACGCCTTGTTTTAACAGCCCACCATATGATTAATGCACCTGATGAAGATGAGGAGGTAATGGAGGAGTGACTCATTTACAATTAGTGACGGACCCTGTCTCACCACCGGCATCCTACAGTAAGCCAATCGAGTTATATGTATTTATTGATTTACTTCAGTCGAAAAGCAGAGACTTACATGCGATTATTCGTAAATTACAAGTAAACTACGGTCATTACTTTTCAATTCGTTTTATTTTAAGTACTGAGCTGTCTTCATTAAATGTTGCTTGTCATCGTATTAATAACTGCACAAGCCACGAAGAACTTGTTGATTTATCACATCCTGTATTACCTTCAATTGCTGTAAAAGCAGCTGAATTGCAAGGTAAAAAAGTAGGGCACCGTTTTTTAATGAAACTCTTTGAATATCAGATTACGGAAGAAAAAAATATTCGTTCATGCAATACCTTAACGGAAATTGCTAAAGCCGTTTCATTAGATGTTGAAGAATTTGAAGCAGACTTCCGCTCGCTAGAAGCAGCGCGTTCATTCCAAAGTGATTTATGTATTACACATGAGATGGATGTACAGGAAGTACCAAGCTTTGTATTTTTCAATGGCAATATTGAAGATGAAGGACTAAAAGTTTCTGGAACCTATTCTTATGAAATTTACGAACAAATTTTATCGGAATTACTCGAAGAAGAACTAGTGCAAGCACCACCACCACCATTAGAAGAATTATTTAAAAAATTCCACGTATTATCGGCTGAAGAAGTGGCAAGTTTTTATGACATTTCAGAAAATGCAGCTGATCGTGAATTAAAAAAACGATTACTTCAACAAAAGATTGAACGCATTCATTGTAAACATCATTCGCTATTCCGCTTAAAAACTGCATACTAATCATCATAAAAAGAACTTTGACGTATCAAAATGTCAAAGTTCTTTTTTGTTTGTCAAAAATATTCATGTTGATAAAAAGGAACGCTCCTATGAACACTTTTTATTTTCGCTCTATTTTAGTAGATTAAGGTAAATATTCTTTTTAGCCATGTGTTTCATAACAGTTTCTATTCTTCAAAAACGAATATATTAATTTATAAAACGTTTTCAAATGATTACCGTTAAGATTTGGACGTTTTTTATTTTCATATCTATACTTATCGTTCGCATCTATATAAAACTGTATTACTCCACTCAATTCTGTACTATTTTATTTTTCTAAAAAAAATAATACAGATAACAACGCATCTAATTAAGTGATTGATTAAATGTTTTATTATCTGTATTTGTTATTAATAAATAAATGAAATTTCCTTTAGGGAATTTTTGTCATCTATAAAAATTACAAAAAAAATAAAATGAGCGACTCTACGAGAGCGCTCATTTTCACAAAGGGGATGGGAGAAATGTTCACGTTCAAACAAAGGGGTGTATGTTTGTTTGTGATTTATTTCACACTAGTTACTTTATCACTTATATCCTTATATAGCAATGGTTTTATTTTATTTTCACATTTTAGACACATTGAAAGCGATACCAAAATTACACTTGTAAAAACCGATAAAATCCGACAAAATAAAATTCTTTTTTATTTCATAAATACCAAAATAAGTATTTTTATTTTCTATGAAATTTATCATATCTTCGTTTCCTTTTAGATAAAAATTTAGCATGTTCTATTTAGAGTATATTTCATTCTACTTTCTTCTTCTGTGTCTATGTATTTTTAAGACTGTATTATTCAAACTTCTTTGTTTTTTGAATACATATCAAAAAAGTTGGTTCCACTTTATTGTGAAACCAACTGATCAGACATTATTTTTCTAAAAGTAATGCTTCTAATTTTTCTAAGTTACGTTCGAATTGATTGAAGGCTAATTGAATTGGGTCAGCAGATTCCATATCTACACCTGCTGCGCGTAATACGTTAATTGGTGTATCTGAGCAACCCGCTTTTAAGAAGTTGTTTGTATAACGCTCAACTGCTGGTTGACCTTCATTTAGAATTTGTGTACTTAATGCAATCGCGGCCGATTTACCAGTCGCATATTGATATACATAATAATTGTAGTAGAAGTGAGGGATACGTGCCCACTCTAATGCAATCTCCTCATCGCTAATCATATCTTCACCGAAGTAGAATTTATTCAGTTTATGATATTTTTCAGATAGCGCATCTGCTGTTAGTGGTTCACCGTTACGGTCCATCTCATGAATTAAGTGTTCAAACTCTGCAAACATCGTTTGACGAATGATTGTGCCGCGGAATGAATCTAACCAGTGATTTAAAATATAGATCTTTAATTTCTCATCTTCTACGTTTTTCAGTAAATAATCTGTTAATAACTCTTCATTACACGTGGAAGCAACTTCTGCCACGAAGATTGAATAATCCCCATACACAGCTGGTTGGTTGTTACGTGTGTAGTAACTATGAACAGAGTGACCAAATTCATGCACTAACGTATATAAATTATCTAAATTATTTTGCCAGTTCATTAAAATATACGGATTCGTTCCATATGAACCTGAAGAATAAGCTCCACTACGCTTCCCTTTGTTCTCTACAACGTCTACCCAGCGATTCTCAAGTGCTTCTTTAACAATCCCTACATATTCATCGCCCATTGCTTCAAAGCTGTTTAACATATACTCTGTTGCTTTTTCGTATGGCATCTCCATCTTTGTCTCTTTTACAAGTGGTGTATAAACGTCCCACATATGCAGTTCATCGACACCAAGTACTTCTTTACGTAATTTTAAATAACGGTGCATTAAATGAATATTTTTATGTACCGTCTCGATTAGTTGATCGTATACTTTTTCTGGAATATGATTATTCGACATAGCTGCTTGACGAGCTGAATCGTATTTACGGATACGAGCAGATACCGTATGCGCTTTGACATTCCCTGCAAGTGTTGAAGCGAATGTATTTTTGAATTTACCGAATGTCTCGTACATCGCCTTAAATCCTGCTTCACGTACAGAACGATCCGCACTCTCTAAAAAGTGTACATAGTTACCATGTGTTAACTGCACATCATGACCATTCTCATCTTTAATGACTGGGAACTCTAAATCAGCATTATTTAACATACCGAATGTATTAGAAGATGATTGTGTCACTTCACCCATTTGCGCTAAAATCGCTTCTTGCTCTGCTGGTAAGACATGTGCACGCTGTTCATTAATTTCGTCTAACTCTTGTTTATATAAGCGTAATGCTTCGTTATTCGCTAAGTAGTCTGCGATTTGTTCTTCTGATAATGAAAGAATTTCTGGTGTTAAGAATGAAAGTGCTGTTACTGCTTTCGCTACTAATGAGCTACAGCGACTATCTAGCGCTTGGAATTCACTATTTGTTGTATCTTGATCTGCACGCATATGCGAGTACGCATTTAATTTACCTAAACGTGTATATACTTCATCACGATATTGAAGAACAGCTAACATTGCTTCAGCACCGTCTTTTAATGTACCTTGAAATGCAGGTGCTTGTTTTAATAAGTTTTCTACCTCTGCATATTCCGTATTCCAATCTTCTACTGTCGCAAAAATATCCTCTAAACGCCATGTTAATTCTTCTGGTACTTCATGACGTAATGGCATTTTTTTCACTTCTGTCATCTGCGTAACCCCCTACTTTATAATTAGTTTATTTGTTCTTTTCTATTTTCTCAATTATCAAACTTTAATGCAACATATTGGTGATAAATTTCTTCGGAAATCGAACTAATTTCTAAATCTTGCCATGATAAGTTAGGATTTTCACGTTGAACGAAGTCAATATACGTCCTAATTGCTCGTTCAGGAATATGCCATGTACGATTATGATGATACAATTGCGATGATAAATCTTGTGTCACTCCTGAGCGGATGAAGCAAATCAGTGCTAATTGCCATTCAACAGGATGAACAGATAATTGGACGCTACTTGGGATACCAATCCAATTCGGCAGTGCTTGCAACATAATTTTATGCTCGTAACATAGCTTAAAAAAGGAATCTTGAATACCACGACGGTTAAACCGTAAGCGATTTACTAAATATCGCTCACGTTCTTGCAACCACTGTTCTGCTATTTTTTCTTGTTCAAACGGAATCACTAACTCCAGCGGAAAAGGTTGATGGTGTATGGGTGTTCTTTTCGCTGTGGCGAGATAGCGACGACCTGCGATATGAATCAGATGGTCATACATTTGAAACTGTTCTCTTTCAACATCAAATGTAAGAAGCTGTCGATTTAATATAAACTGTTGGTAAAAAGGAGCTAATTGAACACACTGAACCCCTTCATAAAAAGATGGCTTCGCTTTGACAATCCAGAGCGGTTCAATTCCTAGTTGTTGATAACCTTTATTCCTTTTTGTAAGACGTTTGGGTGTTAAAGCACTACATTGAAATTCAACAGCTATGTATTTATCTTGTTGTTGAATTAATAAATCCGGGCGTTGCTGAATCGCTTTTAGATAAGGTTCCACTAATACCAGAATATGTTGAAACTGTAACCAATGATATAATGCATACTTCCCCTGTAAATGAAGTGACGATTCTCCTTCTGAAAAAACCTGACAATGTTCATTTTTTCGATGTGCAAAATGAGGAATCATGACTTGCCCAATTTTTAAAATCAATTGTTCATGACACGCTGGACAATAAAAATGTTGTGTTTGACGTATTTCAAGCAAACGCTCTTTTGATAATTCATGCGTTAAATAAACCATCTCCTGTTTTTCCGTTAATGCACTCAGCAATACATGACCCCCTTATTGTGATTTTACTCACTATAAAAGAAATATTCCTCTTACTCAACTGTTAAAAAAGGGTGATTTTTAAAAAACAATAGACTAAATCTAACGCAAAAAAAGAACTTCACCATATAAAATGATGAAGCTCTCTAATTTTATTTATTTTTAAAAATGTTCGCGTGTAATGGCGAAACAATCGCCTTCCATAATCGCTTTTCCGTATTCACGTAGTACGTGAATTGTCTGATTTGAAAGTTTTGCATACTCTAAAATCGGACTTAGGAAATCTTGTTGTAATTCAACATCTACCACTCGTGTGAAGTCAATGTACAAGTAATATCGACCTTCATATACATATAACTCATTCACTTCATCAAAACCACTTGGCATTGATTTTGCTAGCGGAATCAAATCATCAAAGCTTTCTAATTCAAAAACAGCGTCCTCTAACAATTGGAAGGTATCTGTTTCAAAATCTTGTGCATTGGTTGTGAATGGATCGGATTCAAACATATTTGCAAACTGACTTCCCTTGTTTTGTACATCTAACATACCTTCATTAAATAATTCATGTGGTGCATTTACAACTGTCACTGTTAATTCAAGACCGACTTCTTTCGCGACTACTTGAATCCAGAGTGGACCGTTCACTTCAAATTGATCATCGTCAATTTCATCCATCATGACCCAGAATAGTTCTTCGCCTTTATCTCGATTAAACCAAATTTCATCTTTTGTAAAGCCACGTTCTTCTATATCTTTATATGAAATCACAAGTTTTAGAGTATTGTCATTAATGCGTTCTATATCCATACTAAACAACTCCCTTCAGTTAGTTACGACTTACTGCAAATTGCTTACGTGAATAACTAACTCTACTACTTCTATTGTAAGTGTTCAACAGAAAAAAAGAAAAGAAAAAGATTCTATTAGCTATTGTATATGAATTGTAGAAAAGTCTCACATGAAATGCAATCGTTTTGACTTGATTTTTATATTTTAGTACGTCTTTCTAAAATGACGCACTTTAACATAAAAAAACTAGCGTACAATGTATTCATTGTACGCTAGTTTGCTAATTTACCATGCGCTGTGCTTCTTGAAGTTGATAAGCACGTACTTTACGTGGTAAGAAACGACGAATTTCATCTTCGTTATAACCTACTTGCAAGCGCTTTTCATCTAAAATAATCGGACGACGTAATAAACCTGGGTTATCTTGAATTAATTCATATAACTTTTGTAGAGGTAGTGTTTCTACATCCACTTTTAATTTTTGGAAAGTTTTAGAACGTGTCGAGATGATTTCATCTGTCCCATCTTCTGTCATACGTAAAATTTCTTTGATTTCAGAGATTGTTAGTGGTTCCGCAAAAATATTACGTTCTTTATATGCAATATCATGTTCCTCTAACCAAGCCTTTGCCTTACGACAAGAAGTACAGCTCGGAGATGTAAATAGTGTTACCATCATATCTAGCACATCCTTTCAAATGTATAGAGCTAAACAATTGTTATTTTTAAATTAGAATAAATCTAATAAAGAAGTATAAACTTATTATACAATACAATCATTCGTTTGAATATAGTTTTTTAAAAATTTTACAATACGTACATATTGTATCTACTAACACTTTTTTGTCTATATCTAGTTTTCACTACATATATTTATTCCCTTATTCCATAGACATAAACCTAGTTTTCAAAATCTTTTTTCTCATTTAGCATACAACGACTGAAAATAAAAACCGAAAATACGTTCACCCCTTGACACGCTTGCATTTACAGAATGTTTATCATATAATCAAACCAATGAAATAGTAGGCGAAGATGAAGAGTAGTATATCAAGTTTTGTATATTCAGAGAATCTGTGGTTGGTGAGAACAGATGATACACTTGGTCGAATGGACTTCGGAGCCAGCTTTGTGAACAGACAAAAAGTAGCTTAGCTCGCATTACCTCACGTTACGAGGTGGAGTGGTCATATTTTTATGACAAGCTTGGGTGGTACCGCGGATTCAAAACATCATTCGTCCCTATTTTTAGGGAGGCATGATGTTTTTTTATTTGAAGGAGGAAGAAAAAATGAAAAAAAGAATTTTTTCAGGCGTTCAGCCAACAGGCGTCATTACACTCGGAAACTATATCGGTGCATTTCGTCAATTCGTAGAGGTACAAGATGAATATGATAGCATCTTCTGTATCGTTGATCAACATGCGATTACAATGCCACAAGATCCAAAAGAGTTGCATGAAAATATCCGTAAACTTGCAGCGACTTACTTAGCAGCTGGAATTGACCCAAACAAATCAACTCTATTCATTCAATCTGAAGTACCAGCACATGCACAAGCTGGATGGATGTTACAATGTATCGCTTCAATTGGTGAATTAGAGCGCATGACACAATTTAAAGATAAATCATCAAAAGAAAATGTATCGGTATCGGCTGGTCTTTTAACATATCCACCGCTAATGGCTGGTGACATTCTTCTATATAATACACACCTAGTTCCTGTAGGTGATGACCAAAAACAACATATCGAATTAACACGCGATTTAGCAGAGCGCTTCAATAAACGTTTTGGTAAAACATTCGTTGTACCAGATATTCAATTACCGAAGAACGGTGCGCGCATTAAATCCCTACAAGACCCTACGAAGAAGATGAGTAAATCAGATGCGAATGCAAAAGCAACCATTCGTATTTTAGATGAGCCAAAACAAATCGAGAAGAAAATCAAATCGGCTGTGACGGATTCAGAAGGTGTTGTACGTTTTGATGTTGAAAACAAACCAGGCGTATCAAACTTACTCATTATTGAATCATCACTTACAGGTAAAACAGTTGATGAAGTTGTAGCGAAGTATGAAGGTAAAGGATATGGTGACTTTAAAGCAGGTGTTGCAGAGGCTGTAATCAATCATTTAGCACCAATTCAAACGCGCTATAAAGAATTAATCGATTCACCTGAATTAGACCGCATCTTAGATGAAGGTCGCGATAAAGCAAATGCGATTGCTTCAGCAACAATTGATCGTATGGAAGCAGCGATGGGCTTAGGTCGTAAAGTGAAGAAGAAAAAATAATACGCTATAAAAGACATCATCTCATATGAGCATAAGAAAAACTGGAATCGCGCTGTGGTGCGGTTCCAGTTTTTTGTTGCGAACGCCAATAAAAGGAGGAAAGGGGTTGTACTTCTTTTTTGTTGCGAACGCCAATAAAAGGAGGAAAGGGGTTGTACTTCTTT
>NZ_BJOB01000028.1 GCF_006539985.1 Kurthia gibsonii
ATTCTAAAAAGGAGGAAACCCTTGAACAGATTTATTTTGTTTTTTGCAATAGTAGTGTAATGAACAATTGCTTATCCAAATTGATAAAGGGTATTTTAAAAATCCTTATAATTACATTTTATTAACAGAAACGTTACAAAGGTTTTATTTTATGTTTAGTATGGTATTATATAAACAACCAAGTAAGGAGTTGAATGTACATGAGAAAAAATTATCGTTGGATTGCAATCGCTGTAACAGTCATCTTTACTTTATTAAAACGTGCTAGAAAAGCTAAATGATCTCATTTAGCTTTTCTTTTTTGTTATAATAGATATTATTCGCTACAGAGGAGTTTACATAATATGAGTAAATCATTATTTATTACATTTGAAGGTCCAGAAGGTGCTGGTAAAACAACAATTTTAAAAAAGATTGTTGAAAGGTTCCAAGAACAGGGGATAGATATACTAGCTACACGTGAACCGGGTGGTAGCTATATTGCAGAGCAAATTCGTCAAGTTATTTTAAATCCTAATCATACAGAAATGGATGCTAGAACAGAGGCCTTGCTATATGCAGCAGCTCGAAGTCAGCATTTTGCTGAAAAGATAGAACCAGCTTTAGCAGAGGGCAAAATTGTTTTATGTGATCGTTTTATTGACTCTTCCTTAGCTTATCAAGGTGTAGGTCGTTCTTTAGGTATTAATGAAGTATATGATATTAACGTATTCGCAATTGGTAATAAGATGCCAGATTGTACAATTTTATTTGATTTAGAGCCTGAAGTTGGTTTAGCACGTATTCATGCGCATTCAGAACGTGAAATTAATCGTTTAGATGTTGAAAGTTTAACTTTCCATCAAAGTGTAAGAGATGCATACTTACAATTAGCAGAAAAATATTCAAATCGCATCCAAATCGTGGATGCAAACCGTCCAATTGAAGTGGTCGTTGAAGATGTATGGCGTATTTTACAAACATCTATAGCAAAGTAAAGGTCGTAAAATAATTCTTATGTTATAATTTAAAGAAAGAACCAATACCTAGTGAGGTGGATCCGAATGAAATTAGTGGTAGCAGTAGTGCAAGACCAAGATAGCAATCGACTTTCCAATGCTTTAACGAAATATGATTTTCGCGCAACGAAGTTAGCCAGTACAGGTGGATTTCTTCGTTCTGGAAATACAACATTTTTAATAGGTACAGAAGATTCATTAGTTCCAAAAGCTTTAGATGTCATTCGAGAAAATTGTCGTGCAAGAGATCAAATGGTTGCACCAATTTCTCCAATGGGTGGTAATGCAGATTCTTATATTCCTTACCCAGTAGAAGTAGAAGTTGGTGGAGCAACAGTATTCGTTCTACCAATTGAACAGTTCCATCATTTCTAGAGTGGAGGCGTTCGTCTTTGAAGATTAATCAAGATCTTCGAATCGGTAATAACCAAGCAAGAAAACCTTTGCCTATGCAGCAGCCTAATACCCGTTTTGGTGATATGGTTGTTTCACAAGGTCAAAAAATGCAAACTGAGCAAATTACAAGGTTATTAGGCGATATTTCAACAGCAGGAGATCGTATAGCAAAGTCGCGTAATTTAAGAGATTTAGCGAAATTTAAAATGCTTGTAAAACGTTTTTTGAAAGAGGCTGTATCTTATGGTATGGAATTAAAACAATCTCATACATGGAATCGCTTCGGAGAAGGAAGACGTTTGAAAATTGTTGATACAATTGATGAAAAATTAGTTGAGTTAACAGAAGATATGTTAGATGAAGAAAAAAGTTCAGTTGATTTATTAGCTAAGATTGGTGAAATTAAAGGTTTATTAATTAACTTATACACGTAGCTCCCGTGTTTTTCGGTAGGACCGGAACACGGGTTTTTTTAAAAGAGGTGAAATGATGCAAGTCGATTTAACAATGTTGGAACAGACTCAACCATATGTTTTAAAACAACTTCAAACAATTTTTGACCATCAAAAAGTAGGGCATGCCTATATTTTTGAAGGAACTAGAGGTTCTTTAGTAGAGGAAATGATGTTCTATTTTACGGAATTGTTACTTTGTGAACATCCAAATGGTCATGTTCCATGTGAAACATGCAGAAGTTGTGTGCGACTGCAATCAGGAAACCATCTGAATTTTCATGAAGTTTTTCCAGAAGGGCAGTTTATTAAAGTAGATGCAATTGAACGTTTACTAGATGAATTAAGTAAAAAAGGTGTCGAAGAAGGCAGAAAAATTTATGTAATTCATGATGCAGAACGTTTGAACGTAAAATCAGCTAATAAACTTTTAAAATATTTAGAAGAGCCGGATGGTACAGTCACAGCAATTTTTTTAACGAATAATATAAATGCGATTATTCCTACAATTCGTTCGCGCTGTCAGCAGATTAAATTCCAGCCAGCTTCTAAAAAACTTCTAGTAAAACAATTACAAGAACACCAAGTTACATATTCAAGTGCATCGACGTTAAGTATGATTACAGCTAATTTAGATGAGGCACTTCATTTATCAAATGATGATGCGTTTGCACATGCAAGAAAAACAGTGTTAAAATTGGTAGAGGCAGTTTCAAAAAATGTACATGAGTCATTGTTAGTTGTACATGAAGAATGGTTGCCTGCCTTTAAAGAAAAAGAGCAGATGGAATTGGCATTAGACCTACTATTATTTGCAATTCGTGATATAGTAGCAATAAAGGCAAACCCAGAGGCAGAGCTAACTTATCCAGATCAAAAACAGTTGTGGAGTATGCTAGCTTTACGTTCATCATATCAGCATTTATCTGTACAGTTGGAAGCCGTCCTACGTGCACGTCAACAGCTACAGAGTAATATGAATCGAACGTTGCTGATGGAGCAGTTAATGCTGAACCTTCAGGAGGGGAAATCCTTTGTATAAAGTTGTCGGTGTCCGCTTTAAGAAAGCGGGTAAAATATATTATTTTGACCCTGGTGCTTATCAAATCGAAAAAAATGATTATGTAATTGTAGAAACAGCAAGAGGCGTTGAGTATGGTAAGATTGTTGTGCCAATTCGCGAGGTAGGGGAAGATGATGTCGTACTTCCTTTAAAACAAGTGGTTCGACCAGCTGATGAACAAGATCGTTTTCAAGTAGAGGAGAACACAAGGGATTCAAGAAAAGCATTTGATTTAGCCACTGAAAAAATTGTGGAGCATCAATTAGATATGAAGCTTGTAGACGTTGAATATACCTTTGACCGCAATAAAATTATCTTTTATTTTACAGCGGAAGGTCGTGTTGATTTCCGTGAACTTGTAAAAGATTTAGCGGCTGTTTTCCGTACACGAATTGAATTAAGACAAATCGGTGTGCGTGATGAAGCAAAAATGTTGGGTGGTATCGGTCCATGTGGTCGTATGTTATGTTGCTCAACATTCTTAGGTGATTTTGAGCCTGTTTCAATTAAGATGGCAAAAGATCAAAATTTATCATTAAATCCAACAAAAATTTCAGGCTTATGTGGTCGTTTGATGTGTTGTTTAAAATATGAAAACGATGAATACGAAGAAGTTCGGGAAAAAATGCCTGATATCGGTTATACAGTAAATACACCCGATGGAAAAGGGAAAGTAGTTGGCTTAAATATTCTTGAGAGAATGTTACAAATTGAATTATTTGAGCATAAACGTGTTTTAGATTACACATTGGACGAAATTTTACAAAGTATGGGTAAGAGCGTTCAATAGATCAATAATGAGGTGGCTTGAGTGAAGGACCGTAATTTTTTAGATACTGTTATGGAGTTCGAACAGCAGCTTGAGTTGATGCAAAAGCAATTTGAGGTCTTGAAAAATTCAGTAGCATCGATGATGGAGGAGCATCAAGCGCTCCAAATGGATAATCATCACCTACGTACAAGATTAGAAAAGGTTCTAGCGAGTAACGAATCCATTGAGATTCAAGAGAAGCCAGATCGTACAAAGAAAGAACTTTTTGATATTGGAGAGGGTTATGATAACTTAGCTCGTCTGTATCAAGAGGGTTATCATGTTTGTTCGTTAAATTTTGGAAGCTCAAGAAAAGGCGAAGAATGTTTATTCTGTCTTACGTTTTTTGATAAAAAAGGTGAGAAGCAAAACGGCTAAAAGACTGATTCCACATGTATGTGTGGCTCAGTCTTTTGCTATGTTGGAGGGATATTAAAGTATGGAAGAATGGTTAAAAGATGATGAGAGGTTAGATTATTTATTAGCAGAGGAATTGCGTATTATTCAGAGTCCATCTGTTTTTTCATTCTCTTTAGATGCAGTTTTACTATCGCAATTTGTGAATGTTCCACATCACAAAGGAAGTATAATTGATTTATGTGCTGGAAATGGAGCGATTCCTTTATTTTTAAGTAAACGAACAAAAGCACATATCACAGCAGTGGAATTACAAGAAAAACTAGTGGATATGGCGACGCGTAGTATTCAATATAACAAACTAGAAAATCAAATTAAAATCATGCAAGGTGATGTTAAAACGATTAGTAGTGTATTAGGAAACGAAAAACACGATATTGTGACATGCAATCCACCATATTTTTTAGCGCATGAAGCAAGTGATAAAAATTTAAAAGAGCATGTCGCAATCGCACGTCATGAAATTCATTTGAAATTAGAGGAGATGATTTATACAACGGGCAAGTTATTAAAGCAAGGTGGTAAGGCAGCATTTGTACATCGGCCAGGACGTCTATTAGATATTGTGACAGCTATGCGTGCAAATCGAATTGAGCCAAAGCGTATTCAGTTCGTCTATCCAAAACAAGGGAAAGAAGCCAATACACTTTTAATAGAAGGAATCAAAGATGGAAAACCAGATTTAAAAATTCTACCCCCTCTTTATGTATATGATAAGAATGGGGAATATACAAAAGAAGTACATGAGATGCTATATGGAAAAGAGTCTTAACCATTGTATGTATGTACTTCGTTGTGCAGATGGTACGTATTATACAGGTTATACAAATCATTTAGAGCAGAGAATTAAAACACATAATGCAGGAAAAGGGGCGAAGTATACGCGATGTCGCTTACCTGTGGAATGTATGTATTATGAAGTTTTTGAAACAAAGTCAGAAGCGATGTCTGCTGAGTATTATTTTAAAAAGAAAAGTAGATTAGAAAAAATAAAATATATGCGAGAAAGAGGTGTCGAATTTGATTCAGACACAGATGAGTAGCCAATACGAAAAAGGTCCATGTCTTTATTTAGTAGCTACCCCGATTGGAAATTTAGAAGATATTACAATGCGTGCAATTCGTATTTTAAAAGAAGCAGATTACATTGCGGCAGAAGATACACGTAATACGAAAAAGTTATGTAATTACTTTGAAATCGACACACCACTTATTAGTTACCACGATCATAATCAAGAAGTTGGTGGTGAAAAGTTATTACAATTACTACGTGATGGAAAGACGATTGCACTTGTAAGTGATGCTGGTTTACCTGCAATTTCAGATCCAGGAGCAGATATTGCGATGAAAGCAATTCAAGAAGATTTTGCAGTTGTGCCACTTCCAGGTGCAAATGCAGCAATTACAGCGCTTATTGCTTCGGGATTACCAACACAACCTTTTTATTTTCATGGATTTTTAAGTCGTTATAAAAAAGAACGTCGTGAGGGGCTAGAGGCTTTACGTAATAAGCAAGAAACTATTTTGTTTTATGAAGCACCACATCGTTTAAAAGAGATGTTAAAAGATGTTCAACTCGTTTTAGGAAATCGTCAAATTGTATTAGCTCGTGAACTGACAAAGAAATTTGAAGAGTTTATTCGTGGAACAGTAGAAGAAGCACTTGAATGGACAAATACGAATGAAGTACGTGGTGAGTTTGTAGTTATAATAGAAGGAACTCAAGAAAAAATTGTAGAAGAAGCTGCAATTTGGGAAGCTTTATCGATTAAAGAACATGTACAACAATTAATGGATGAACAAGCAATAAGCTCAAAAGAGGCGATTAAAGAAGTATCAAAATTACGCAAGTTATCAAAGCGTGAAGTGTATCAAGAGTATCATATAGATGCATAAAGAAGAAAAGCCCTATGAAACGGCGAAATTTCATAAGGGCTTTTCTATATATTATAGATCACATATTAAAACAAGGTTAGGTTTATGGTTTAATAAATTGTTACTCTACACTACTAAAATGATTATTTTGAAATTTTAGATTGAATTTCTTTTACTAAAATTTGTGCGCCTTCTGGGCTAAGGATTAAATTACCGCCAGCAAGACGGAAGTTATCGTCTGATACTTCACCTGTTACCATGCAAGTCATGTTAGGCATATATTTTTTTAAGATGATTTTATCATCATCAACATAAATTTCTAAAGCGTCCTTCTCTGCAATACCTAATGTGCGGCGAAGTTCGATTGGAATAACCACGCGGCCTAGTTCATCAACTTTACGTACAATACCTGTAGATTTCATTAATAATCTACCTCCTAATTTAAATTTTATATATTATATATTTCGTCAAAATTCGACATTAATTCTTCATCTGTGAATTATCATACCAACTAATTACATATACGTCAATTATTTTACCTGATTATTTTAATTTTTTTTGAAAAAAAATCCATTTTACAAGTGAAATAAGCATATATTTTTGATTGAAATAGCCAAAATGTGTTGAAAAATCCAGTTTTTACGTCTGTAATAGTGCTTTAAAGTTAAAATGTTTTTTTCGACAAAATAAGACAAAAAGACAAATTTCATTTTTACTGAGATTTGCAAAAATGTTGAATTACAGATAAATACCCTGAATTCAAGGGAATTAAGCTAGGTTCTTTTTCCATTAGAAAATAAGTCTTGTAGAGTTCACTTGAAAGGAGTAGGGTACTCCTATAAAATAAGGTTTAAACAAATTAGACAATGGAGGAAGTTTTCGTGAATAATGAAAAGAAAACGTTCTATATAACTACACCTATTTATTACCCGAGTGGCCGTTTCCATATTGGTACAGCTTATACAACAGTGGCAGCAGATACAATGGCTCGCTATAAAAGATTAAGAGGCTTTGATGTACGCTTCCAAACAGGAATGGATGAGCATGGTCAAAAGATTCAAGAAAAAGCACAAGAAGCAAATAAATCACCTAAAGATTATGTAGATGAAATTGCGGCATCTGCAAAAGAACTTTGGAAGATGATGGACATCTCGTATGATGACTTCATTCAAACAACAGAAAAACGTCATACTGAAGCGGTTGAGAAAATTTTCCAAAAGTTTTTAGATAATGGCGATATTTATAAAGGTGAATATGAAGGATGGTACTGTACGCCTTGTGAATCATTCTTTACAGAAATGCAATTAGTAGACGGCAACTGTCCAGATTGTGGTCGCCCAGTAAATAAAGTAAAAGAAGAGTCTTACTTCTTTAATATGAAGAAATATGCAGATCGATTATTACAATACTATGAAGCGAATCCAGAATTCATTGAGCCAGAATCACGCAAAAATGAAATGGTGAATAACTTCATCAAACCAGGATTAGAAGATTTATCTGTATCACGTGCTTCATTCGATTGGGGCATTCGTGTTCCTGGAGACCCACGTCACGTTATTTATGTATGGGTAGATGCACTAACAAACTATATTACAACTTTAGGATACCCAATGGATGATAATGGTGACTTCAGTAAATACTGGCCAGCAGACGTACATGTAGTAGGTAAGGATATCGTGCGATTCCACACAATTTACTGGCCAATCTTCTTGATGGCACTAGACTTACCATTACCGAAAAAAGTATTTGCGCATGGATTTATTATGATGAAAGACGGTAAAATGTCTAAATCAAAAGGAAATGTTGTGTATCCTGAAATGTTAATTGAGCGCTATGGACTTGATGCAACGCGTTACTTCTTATTGCGTGAGTTACCATTCGGTTCAGATGGCGTATTCTCTCCAGAATCATTCGTAGAGCGTACAAACTTTGATTTAGCAAATGACTTAGGAAACTTATTAAACCGTACAATTTCAATGATGAATAAATACTTTGATGGTGTGATTCCAACAGAAAATTTACAAGCAACTGAATTTGACGCGGCATTGCAAGCACAAGCAGATGAAACGATTGCGAAGTACGAAAAAAATATGGATCAAATGCAATTTAGCGTCGTGTTATCGGATGTTTGGGCACTTGTATCACGTACAAACAAATATATTGATGAAACATCACCATGGGTTCTTGCAAAAGATGAGGCGTTAAAACCACAACTTGCAATGGTTATGTATAATTTAGCAGAAAATTTACGTCGTGTGGCAGTATTATTACAACCATTCATGACAAAATCACCTGTGGAAATTATTCGTCAATTAGGCTTATCAACAGATGTACTGGTTTGGGAGACATTAACACAAACGCATGTTATTCCAGCAGGTACAAAAGTGATTGAAAAAGGTGAACCAATCTTCCCACGTCTTGAACAAGAGGTAGAAGTAGAATATATTCGTGAACAAATGAGAGGTTCTGTTAAAACATTAGAAGTAACAGAAGAAGCAGATGTCTATGATGAAGAAGCACCTGAAATTTCAATTGATGACTTCATGAAAGTAGATTTACGTGTAGCAACAGTAACTGCAGCAGAAAAAATGCCAAAAGCAGACAAGTTAATGAAGTTACAAGTAGATTTAGGTTATGAACAACGTCAAGTTGTATCGGGGATTGCAAAATTCTATACAGCTGAAGAATTAGTTGGACGAAAAGTGATTGTTGTAGCAAATTTAAAACCTGTGAAACTTCGTGGTGAATTATCACAAGGAATGATCTTAGCAGGAAGTAAAGATGACGTACTTGTTTTAGCTAGTGTAGATGAAAAATTAGCAAATGGTGCAAAAGTAAAATAAGAAAATACAAAAACTGGAGATGATTTTATAACATTTCCAGTTTTTTTATGAAAAAACATTCTTTTTAATTTGGTAATTATAGAAAAAGTTAGAATTTCATGATAGTTAAATTTACTACTTAAACACTATTTAAACATTATTTAAAGAGGACTAATTCCAATTTAATATGTAATTAGTATTATATTAAGAAATTTTAAATTGGAAAAATTAATTTATGTAATAAATTTGTAATATACAGGTTATATATGAAATATTAAAACGGATAAAATAAGTACAGTGAAGGAGGAAGCCATGATGTTAATGGATACACATGTGCACCTAAACGCAGAACAATATGACGAAGACATAACAGAAGTAATTCAACGAGCTTTGGATGCGAATGTTCAAAAAATGATTGTAGTCGGATTTGATCGTCCGACTATTACGCGCGCCATAGAGTTAGTTGAAGAATACGAATTTTTATACGCAGCAATTGGTTGGCATCCAGTCGATGCAATTGATTGCACAGACGAAGATTTGCAGTGGATTGAAACACTTGCCACACATCCAAAAGTGGTTGCCATTGGTGAAACTGGACTGGATTATCATTGGGATAAATCACCGAAGGATATTCAAAAAGAGATTTTCCGAAAACAAATTGCTCTAGCAAAAAGAGTAAAACTACCGATTGTCATCCATAATCGGGATGCAACAGAAGATTGTATTTCAATCTTGGATGAAGAAAATGCGAAAGAAGTCGGTGGTGTTATGCATAGTTTTAGTGGAAGCGTGGAAACAGCCGAATTTTGTATTAATAAACTTAATTTTATTATCAGTTTAGGCGGTCCTGTTACATTTAAAAATGCGAAAACACCGAAAAAAGTTGCTGAAGAAATTCCGCTGAAATACATCATGTTAGAAACAGACGCGCCATATCTTACACCACATCCATATCGTGGCAAGAGAAATGAACCTTCTTACATCCCTCTCATTGCAGAACAAATCGCAGCATTGAAAGGCATTACAGTGGAAGAAGTAGCGGAAATTACAACAGAGAATGCACATCGTCTTTTTTATAAAATTAAGTAGAAAGCCCTAAATTCCTTATGAACTCAAATGATTGATTCTACAGGATTTGTTAAAAATAGGTATTTTTTCTACTGTTGACAGTCCAAAAAAGAGTCTTTATAATCCAACGAGTGAATAAGGAGGTATTTTCATGTCAAATCATCCCATGAAAAAACTGTTCCCGGAATCATTAAAAAATTCGAAAGTGAAAATTGTTTTTACAACTCTTTCACTGATGATTGCGTTTGTAGTAGCTGCAGTATTTGGCTCTACAACTAATGAACAGGTAAGTAACACAGAAGCGAAATTAACGACTTCAAATACATCAGTAGATGCAAATCGTTTTGCAGGTGAAAAAATTGCGACAGTTGCATCTAAGAAATACAGAACAACAGCAGCATTAAATATGCGTAAAGGTGCAAGTACAAAATTTAAGCACATTGCGGTATTACCAAAAGGTGCTACAGTCACATATGTAAGTAAAAAAGGTGGCTGGTATAAAGTTTCGTATAAAGGTAAAAAAGGTTATGTATCATCAAAATATTTAAGCCGTACGAAAAAAGCATCAGGTTCAAATTATAGTTCAGGTCGTACAATGTATGTAGAAGCAACAGCCTATACAGCATATTGCTACGGATGTTCAGGTATTACAGCAACAGGCATCAACCTGCGTAAAAATCCGAATAGGAAAGTAATCGCAGTTGATCCTCGTGTCATTCCTTTAGGTTCTAAAGTATATGTACAAGGTTATGGTGTAGCGATTGCAGGAGATACAGGTGGCGCAATTCGCGGTAACCGTATTGATGTATTCTTAAAATCAAAAACAGCGATGCGTAACTGGGGTCGCCGTACAGTGAAAATTACTGTATTATAAATAGTAAAGAGGGAAGCATAGATATAATATGCCCCCTCTTTTTTTTGAGAAAAACGCATATTTTCACTATAGTTCAACTTCGTGTATAATAGGAATATTGCAAACTGAGATGAAAAGAGGATTTGAACGTACGTGAAAATCAAAGAAGTCATTGTAGTAGAAGGAAAAGACGACACAACAGCGATTCGGAAAGCAGTAGAGGCTGATACGATTGAAACAAATGGTTCAGCTATTTCAAAAGAATGTTTAGAAAGGATTCAACATGCGCATGAAGTAAGAGGCGTGATTGTTTTAACAGATCCAGACTATCCAGGTCGTCGTATTCGCGCTTTAATCGAACAACAGATTCCAAATGTTAAACACGCTTTTTTACCTAAAAAACAAACGATTGCGAAGAATGGCAAAGGGTTGGGGATTGAACATGCTAGTCCTGAAGACATCAGAACAGCTTTGCAAAATGTTTATACAGTTGCAGATGATAAGTTTGTTTCGACAATTACATTAGAAGATTTAATCGCAGCTCAATTATTATCACATCCAGCTGCCAAAAAGCGTCGTGAACGTTTAGGTGAACTTTTAAATATTGGTCCAACGAATGGAAAACAACTAGTAAAAAGACTAGAAATGTTCCAAATCACAGAAGAACAGTTTGGTGCAGCAATTGCACAAATGAATCAGGAGGAAAAACATGCATAAAGATATTGCGACACCCGTTCGCACACAGGAGATTTTAAAAAAGTACGGCTTTTCATTTAAAAAGAGTTTAGGGCAGAACTTTTTAATCGATCCAAATATTTTAAGAAACATTGTAGGACATGCAGATTTAACGAAGGATAGCGCCGCCATTGAGGTGGGCCCTGGGATCGGTGCTTTAACAGAACACTTAGCACGCCAAGCAGGTAAAGTGGTATCGTTTGAGATTGACCAACGTCTATTACCTGTATTAGAAGATACACTTTCTCCATACGATAATGTCGAAATCATTCATTCAGATGTTTTAAAAGCAAATGTAAAAGAAGTGATTGATACGCAATTAGCAGGTTATGAGGATATTATGGTTGTAGCAAACTTACCTTACTATGTAACAACACCAATTCTTATGAAATTATTATTGGAAGGTCTACCGTTACGCGGAATGGTTGTCATGATGCAAAAAGAAGTAGCAGACCGTATTTCTGCAAAACCAGGCACAAAAGCGTATGGTTCACTTTCAATCGCTGTACAGTACTATATGCAAGCTGAGATTGCGATGATTGTACCGAAAACTGTATTTATGCCACAACCGAATGTTGACTCGGCTGTATTGCGTCTGATTCGTCATGACACACCACCTGTACAAGTAAAGGACGAGGACTTCTTCTTTACAGTTACAAAAGCTGCATTTGCACAACGTCGTAAAACGCTGTTGAATAATTTACAATCGCAATTGCCAAATGGAAAAGCACGCAAAGAAGAAATTTTAGTTGCGCTTGAAGAAGCAGGTATTGAGCCGACAAGACGCGGTGAAACCTTATCAATAGAAGAATTTGGTAAGCTATCAGACCATTTATTACCAATTTTTCATTCTTAGAAAAAAATATAGAAAATCATATAAAAAAGAATTGACATAAGAATTGCTGCTTGATAAAATATTTATTTATGTATTGACAAACGTAGGTATTTTTGCTATGCTTGTATCTAGTGAGGTGTAAGCGAAATGCCAAAAACATTAGCCGACATTAAAAAGTCGTTAGATTGTCATTTGGGTAAACGTCTGCAATTAAGAGCAAACGGTGGACGCAAGAAGACCATTGAGCGCGTTGGAACATTACGTGAGACTTATCGCGCAGTATTTGTAGTGGACTTAGATCAAGATGAAAATGCGTTTGAACGCGTTTCATACAGCTATACAGATATTTTGACAGAGGCAGTAGAAATTACATTCGATGAAGAACCTAAAACTGCAGTAATTGATTAGTATTTATAATTTTTATGATTTTTTGAACACTTATCTTATAACTAGATAAGTGTTTTTGTTATGACAAATTTCTAACTCTCCTACTTATGTGGTAGTTATGATAAAATATAAAACAGTAATCAAATGAGCGAAATTCGCAACAAGGAAAGAAGTGGAGGATCTTTATATGCTTTATGTAAAAGCACCCGCTAAGATTAACTTAACATTAGATGTTTTAAATAAGCGTCCTGATGGCTATCATGAGGTAGAAATGATTATGACAACGGTAGATTTAGCCGATCGTATTGGACTAGAATTACGTGAAGATGATGCGATTCATATTTATTCTTCAAATAACTTTGTACCAAATGATCATCGTAATTTAGCTTATCAAGCAGCAGCTATTTTAAAAGAACGTTTTAAGATTCGAGAAGGCGTAAATATTACAATTGATAAACAAGTACCGATTGCAGCTGGTTTAGCAGGTGGTAGTAGTGACGCAGCAGCTACATTAAAGGGTTTAAATAATTTATGGAATTTACAGCTTACATTAGATGAAATTGCAGAAATCGGTTCAGAAATCGGCTCAGATGTTCCATATTGTGTATATGGGGGGACAGCTATTGCAAGAGGTCGTGGTGAAAAGATTGAGCGTATTGAGGCGCCACCGAATTGTTGGGTTGTATTAGCGAAGCCATCAATTGGCGTTTCAACAGGTTCAGTATATGGTGATTTACAATTAGATTCGATTGAGCATCCAGATACACAGAGAATGAGGGATGCGATTGCAAATGGTAGTTATGAAGAAATGTGCGCGAGTGTGGGGAATGTTTTAGAGAGCGTTACATTAAAGCTTCATCCAGAAGTATCGAGCATTAAGGAACAAATGAAGCGTTTTGGTGCAGATGCGGTATTGATGAGTGGAAGTGGCCCGACAGTATTTGGACTTGTATCAAATGAAACGCGTACAACACGCATTGTAAATGGTTTAAGAGGTTTTTGTGACGAAGTATATGCGATACGAATGTTAGGCGAACGCGAGTCGCTTGATTAAAGGCGTATGTTTATGGTAGATTTTGTATAGAATATTCGTGTTCAGGAGTGAATCACATGAAATGGAAGCGTAGTGAGCGTCTTGTAGATATGACGCATTATTTAATGGAGCATCCACAACAACTAATTCCACTTACTTTCTTTGCGGAATCATATCAATCGGCTAAATCTTCAATTAGTGAAGACTTAACGATTGTGAAAGAAACGTTTGAAGAAAGAGGAATTGGTTTATTGGTAACTGTTCCAGGAGCAGCTGGTGGCGTAAAGTATATTCCAAAAGTGCCAGATACAGCAGTAAAGAAGATTATTGAAGAATTAAAACAAGAATTAGGGCATTCGGATCGTTTATTACCGGGTGGCTATCTGTTTATGACAGATTTATTGGGCAATCCAGATTTGATGAATCGTGTAGGGAAAGTATTTGCATCTGCATTTTGTGACCAAAAAATCGATGTTATTATGACAGTAGCAACAAAAGGTATTTCGATTGCTCATGCAATTGCACGACACTTGAACGTACCTGTTGTTGTCGTACGACGTGATAATAAGGTGACAGAAGGTTCTACAGTAAGCATTAACTATGTATCGGGGTCTTCTCGTCGTATTCAAACGATGGTATTATCAAAACGTAGTATGCAGAGCGGTCAACGCGTACTTATTACAGATGACTTCATGAAAGTTGGCGGTACGATGAATGGTATGAAGAATCTTTTAGAAGAATTCGACTGTACATTAGCAGGGTGTGCTGTGTTAGTTGAAGCAGAGCATCCGGATGAGCGTTTAGTCGAAGATTACTATTCACTTGTGAAGCTAAAAGAAGTGAATGAAAAAGACCGTACAATTGTTTTAACAGAGGGAAATTACTTTACGAAGGGTGGAAATTAGGGTGAAAGAAGTTTCGACAACAAAGGCTCCAGCAGCGATTGGACCATATGTACAAGGTATGATTGTAAACAATATGTTTTACAGTTCAGGTCAAATTCCATTAACTGCAGAAGGTGTTATGGTTGAAGGTGACATTGTCGCACAAACACAACAAGTTTTTGAAAACTTAAAAGCAGTACTTGCAGAAGCAGGTACATCATTAGATCGTGTTGTAAAAACAACTGTTTTTATGGCAGACATGAATGATTTTGCAGAAATGAATGTGATTTATGCAAACTATTTTGGAGAGCATAAACCAGCACGTAGCGCAGTAGAAGTAGCACGCCTACCAAAAGATGCGCGTATTGAAATTGAAGTAATCGCATTAGTATAATCTTATAAAATAAAGTACTTCTTAGTATTCTTTTATACTAAGAGGTGCTTTTTTGATTTAAAAAACCAAATAAATGAACTTTTCGACATATATTTCTTTTATACATAAAATAAATTCTAAAAATTTAAAAAAGTAAGAAGGAATTGGGTAATTTTTGAAGAATAAAGAAAGTGGATAAGATTAGCTATGCAACTAAGATGAGAGGTGGTGAAAAAATGGAAGTTACAGATGTGAGATTGCGCCGTGTTCAAACAGACGGCCGTATGAGAGCAATCGCTTCCATCACACTGGACAACGAATTCGTCGTACATGATATTCGTGTAATCGATGGGAATACAGGGTTATTCGTAGCAATGCCAAGTAAACGTACGCCAGATGGTGAGTTCCGAGATATTGCACATCCAATTAACTCTGGTACAAGAACAAAGATTCAAGAATCAGTGTTAAAAGCTTACGAGGAATCAAGCGAGGAAGAAGCTGTTGTACTAAATGAAGTCGAAGTTGAAGTATAAGACGTAAGCGCGGAGCCACCTAATTCACCATAGGCAGGCTCTTTTTTTATGGGGAAAATAATAAAGAGATTTCGGTATAGTGTATCAAACAACCGAAATCTCTTTAATTTACGTGTTTTGTAACATGCGTTCTAGCGACTGTAAGGCATACTTCGTCGTTTCATCATCTACTGTAATTTGATGCATCGTCTCACCTGCAACGACTTGATCTAATTGCCAAAGTAGATGCGGTAAGTCGATTCGGTTCATTGTTAAACAAGGACACATATTTTCATTTAATGAGATGATGTGTCGCTCAGGATATTGTTTGATGATTCGTTTGACTAAATTCATCTCTGTTCCAATTGCGAAACTTATATGGGGATCAGCCTGTGCAATTGTATCAATAATATATTTTGTTGAACCAGCGTCATCAGAAGCTTGTACGACTTCATGGCTGCATTCTGGATGAACAATCACTTTCATGTCAGGATAATTTTTGCGTACTTGTTCAATGTGTTGAACAGTAAATCCTTCATGCACAGAGCAATGTCCTTTCCATAAGATAACAAGGATATCTTGTTTGTCGCCTTCAAAAATTAGATTACGTTTAATTGGATCCCAAATTGCCATTTGTTCTAGTGGGATACCCAAGTCGAACGCAGTATTTCGACCAAGATGTTGATCTGGTAAAAAGAATAGACGTCGTTTTTGTGTAAATGCCCATTCGACCATTTTTTTAGCATTTGAAGAAGTCACACAAGCTCCACCGTGACGACCTGTAAATTCTTTAATGGCGGCAGTTGAGTTCACATATGTTAATGGGATAATCGTATCACCAAAAATCTCCTGTAAAACATCCCAAGCCTGTTCGGTTTGATGAATGTTTGCCATATCAGCCATTGAACATCCCGCCCGTAAATCCGGTAGGTAAACACGCTGATGTGCTGACGTCAACATGTCAGCTGTTTCTGCCATAAAATGTACGCCGCAAAAGACAATATGCTCCGCTTCTGTATTTGCTGCACATATTTGAGCTAGTTGTAAAGAATCTCCTGTCACATCAGCAAACTGAATTACTTCATCTTTTTGATAATGATGCCCTGGAATTAAAAGCTTTGTACCAAGTTCTTTTTTAATGTTATGAATACGATTTTCAATTTCTACAGTTGATAAAGTTAAATATGTTTCCGGTATTTTTGAGATTTGTGTTAGTAAATTCACGTTTAAACTCCTTTCAATTGAACGAGTGCGCTCATATCTAATGAATGAATCGAATGTGTTAATGCTCCGAGTGAGATGTAATGTATTTCAGTAGCTGCATATTCAGGTAAGGTATCAAGCGTAATACTGCCAGAAGCTTCCGTTATGATGTGAGGTGGAATAAGTGGTAACCACGACTCAATTTCCTCTGGTGTACGATTATCAAGTAGTAGAAGATCGACACCTGCTTCAATCGCTTCAATTAATTGTTCCTTTGTTTCGACTTCGACTTCAATTTTGGTTGTGTGACCTAATTGTTGTTTCACATGGTTCACAGCTTTTGAAATGCTCCCGGCAAATTCAATATGGTTATCTTTTAACATGACACAGTCATACAGTCCGTTGCGATGGTTAAAGCCGCCTCCTACACGTACAGCATATTTTTCAAACATACGTAAGCCAGGTGTTGTTTTACGTGTGTCACAAATACGTGTACGCGAATTTGTAGTTGCGGCTACTGCTAGAGCTGTTTTGGTGGAAATCGCTGACATACGCTGAATTAGATTCAAAATGACGCGCTCTCCACTGAGAAGTGTTCGAATAGGTCCTTCAATACGTGCAATTAAATCACCTTTTTGAATTGCTGTACTATCTTGAATCAATTCATGAACTTGAATTGATTCATCGGTTAGTAATTGAAAACCGATTTGAATAATTTTTTCGCCACAAAAGATCCCATCTTCCTTTGCGTAAAGTGAAAATTCACCTCTCTGTTTCTCATCGAATAGTAATTCGGAAGATAGATCTGTATCACCGATGTCTTCATTGAAAAATTCCGTAAGTTGTTGCTTGAGTTTGAGTAAATTCATACCATGTCCCCCTATAAATTGGCTGGTCTTTTTGTTGAATAAATAATGTTTGTGTTAAAGAATTATCACTTTGTGGATAGTCACTTCGAATATGTCCCCCACGCGATTCTTTTCTTACAAGGGCAGCTTGTACAATTAATTGAGCAGTTATGTGCATAAAATAATGTTCTATATCTAGCTGCGTCAAGTGGCGAACATCTTGTAGAAGTGGTTGTTGTAACTGCGTGCTTAATTGATTTAAATCATGTTCATTTCGAATAATACCTACTGTATGCATCATATGTTGTTGCAATACACTCGGTGTCATGAGTGATGGAAGTTGCTTCTTCTTTGTTGTAATCGCATTTTCTGTGTAGTCAATCTCGCGTGATGTATGTAAGTGCTTCGCTAAACGTTTTCCAAAAGCTAACCCTTCTAATAGAGAATTACTAGCTAATCGATTTGCACCGTGGATGCCATTACAAGCAACTTCCCCAATTGCATACAATCCGGGCAACGATGTTTCACTGTTTACATTAGTCATAATTCCACCCATTAAAAAATGACTTCCTACAGTAATCGGAATACGTTGAGTTTCTATAGAAATGTTCAAATCACTACATTTTTTAGCGATGCTCGGAAATTGAGTTGTGAAATTTTCAACGCATGAAATATCTAAAAAAACGGTATGTCCTTGTTTTATTTGATCGTAAACTGCTTTTGCTGTAATGTGTCGCGGTGCTAAATCACGTTGTGGATGATCTTCCATAAAATAATGTTGCTGTTCATTAACGAAACGTGCACCAGCACCTCTCACAGCTTCTGATACAAGACCATGCGTCTTTCCTTCATGGAAAAGTAGCGTAGGATGAAATTGAATAAATTCTAAATCAGCTACAGTTGCACCAGCCAAGTAAGCCAAAGCAATTCCATCGCCAAAGCTATTTTCGCAATTTGAAGTTTGCGGGTACAGTGATCCAATGCCTCCTGTTGCTAGAATGACAGCTTCACCTGTGTAACGACATAATGCACCCTCCACATTCTTTGTATAAACACCGATTACACGTTGTTCTGGATTCTTAATTAATTGAATGGCACATTCTTGTTCATGCACGATGACGTTTGATGGGAGTGTTTTGTATAAAAATTCAATTGTATTTTTGCCTGTCGCATCACCGCCACTATGGATAATTCTGTGATGTGAATGGGCGCCTTCTAAACCAAGTGAAATCTCACCATTGCTTGTCCGGTCTACAGGTAAACCAGCTTGAATTAATTCTTTCGTAGCGATGTGACCTTCTCTTACGAGGAGTTGTACCATCTCATGATTCGTATGATTAACACCTGCTTCATGTGTATCTTGTTCATGTGAGGAGAAGGAGTCTTCATGATGCCAAACCGTTGCAATGCCACCTTGTGCATAATAAGAACTGCTTTCATAAATTTCTCTTTTTGTAATGAGGTGAATTGTTTTATGAGAGGGTAATAGGCGGGCGCATTGAAGTGCGGCAATCCCACTACCGATAATCAAAATATGATTTTTCATTTTACTTAACCTTCTTTACAGTTGTCTTGTCACATATATTTACATAAAATATGAAATAAAACAAGTTTTGTTTATGGAAAGAGGTTTTCGTATGGTGTACCTAGATTATGCTGCTACAGCGCCTATGAGCGATGAAGCCATTCGTATGTACGGGGAAGTTGCAACTACTTATTATGGAAATGCGTCTAGTTTACATGAAGCGGGTTGGTATGCGGCACAAATTTTACAACTAACAAGAGAACAAATTGCTTCAATTTTATCAGTTTCTTCAGACGGTATTTATTTTACAGGTAGTGGTACGGAAGGGAACTTAATCGCAATCCTATCCATTGTGTTAGGGCAAAAAAAAAGGCAAATTATTACGACGATGGCAGAACACACTTCTGTTCATGCGGCGATGAATACATTGACAAGATGGGGCTATGAAGTTATCAAATTACCTTTAATGCCATGTGGACAAATTAATTTAGAAGAGTTAGAAATGCTGATTACAGAAGATACTGCACTTATTAGTGTGCAGCATATCAATGCAGAAATTGGTGTCATTCAACCGATTGAAGCAGTATGTGAAATTGCGAAAAAATATCAAATCCCTGTTCATACAGATTGCGTACAATCCTTTGGGAAAGTCCCTTTACATGGTATTGCTAAAATAGTCGATAGTTTGACAATTTCAGCGCATAAAATTGGTGGCCCGAAAGGAATGGGGGCAATTTATATTCATCCTAAAAGAATCATTGAACCTTTATTCCCTGGTGTGACACATGAGAAAGGGGTGCGTGGTGGGACAGTAGATATTCCGTCTGTAGCAGCTTTTTCAGCGGCACTGAATCAGTTATTTACAAAACAAGACCTTGTAAAGTTAACACAGTTACGGTATTACATATTGTCAGAACTTCGTACATTACCGATTAAAGTAGTTGAATCGTCAAAGGAACAATACCCTGGAATTATTGGCATGATGGCGAAAGGGATGGAAGGTCAATTGATGATGTTGGAATTAAGTGAGAAAGGTTTTTATATTTCAACAGGAAGTGCGTGTGATGTAGAGCAAGATGAAGGTACAAAAACAGTTCTTGCAATGGGTTATACACCATCACAAGCGCGTCAGTTTTTCCGTGTATCATTACATCCTAAAAATACATTGGAAGAAATAGAAGAATTCGTAGGAGAAATGGGTAATATTATAAAAAAACATGAATTTTCTATGAACAAGTAAATGTGACTTTTCGAGCAGAATAAAGAGGAACTGTCTAAACAATAGCTTTTATGCGAATAAAAAAGGCAAAGATTTCTAATCATAAGTTGTATGACCTCTTTTTGTCAAGTCATGCACCCTTGAAAAATGCTTACATTTACTATATAGTCATAATAGAAAATCAGCTAAATGGAGGACTTGCGAAATGACAAAAATTTATGCGGTAGTTTTGGCTGCTGGTCAAGGAACGCGTATGAAGTCCAAATTATATAAAGTTCTTCATCCGGTTTGTGGGAAACCAATGGTTGAGCACGTTGTCGATCACATTCGTGATTTAGACGTAACAAAAATTGTATCAATTGTTGGTCACGGCGCTGAGAAAGTAAAAGAGCAGTTAGGTGACAAAAGTGAGTATGTGTTACAAGAAGAACAACTTGGAACAGCTCATGCAGTTCAGCAAGCTGAAACTTTACTAGGCGACCTAGAAGGCACAACCATCGTTATTTGTGGAGATACACCATTAATCCGCCCTGAAACGATGAAGGCATTACTAGAGCACCACCAGCAACAAGCTGCAAAAGCAACTATCTTAACAGCTGTCGCTGAAAATCCTACAGGTTATGGTCGTATTCTTCGTAATGAAGAAGGACATGTTGAACAGATTGTAGAGCAAAAAGATGCAACAGTTGAACAACAAAAAGTAACCGAAATTAATACAGGCACATATTGTTTCGATAACAAAGCACTATTTGAAACATTAAAACTTGTTAAAAACGATAATGCACAGGGTGAATACTATTTACCAGATGTCATTGAAATTTTAAAACAACAAGGTGAAATCGTATCCGCGTATATTTCAGACGATTTCTCTGAAAATTTAGGAGTCAATGATCGTGTAGCTCTTTCTCAAGCAGAAGAAATTATGCGTGCGCGTATTAACGAAGCACATATGAGAAATGGTGTAACAATCATTAATCCAGCAAATACGTATATTGGTGCAGATGTTACAATTGGTAGCGATACAGTTGTTTGCCCAGGTACTTTACTTGAAGGTCAAACGGTGATTGGTGAGGATTGCTATATTGGCCCGAACAGCCATATTGTAGATAGCCAAATCGGTCATCGTACAAAAATTGATGCATCTGTTGTGGAAGAAAGTATGATTGGTGAAGATGTTACAGTCGGACCTTATGCACACATTCGTCCAGCTTCAAATGTTTTAAATCGCGCAAAAGTAGGCAACTTTGTTGAGTTGAAGAAAACAACTTTAGGTGAAGGAAGCAAAGCTTCACATTTAACTTACTTAGGTGACGCTGAAATCGGTGCAGACGTTAATATTGGCTGCGGGACGATTACAGTAAATTATGACGGTGTTAATAAATTTAAAACGACAATCGGTGATCGTTCATTCATCGGCTGTAACGCAAATTTAGTAGCACCTGTAACAATTCATTCAGACACATATGTAGCGGCTGGAACAACAGTTACAAAAGAAGTTCCGCCATTCGCACTTGCCATTGGACGTTCTCGTCAAGAGAACAAAGAGAATTACGTTAACAAATTAAATTCTAATAAATAATTAATATTTAACAGGAGGCCATCATGCCGTATCAATATGCTAACTCAAAATTAAAAATCTTTTCTCTGAATTCTAACGAACCACTTGCAGCTTCGATTGCAAAAGAAATGGGAGTAGAACTTGGTAAAAGTTCTGTAAAACACTTCAGTGATGGAGAAATTCAAATCAGTATTGAGGAAAGTATTCGTGGTTGTGACGTATTCATCGTGCAGTCAACTTCCGCTCCAGTAAACGAAAACTTAATGGAGTTATTAATTATGATCGATGCTGTTAAACGTGCTTCAGCTCGTACAGTAAACGTAGTAATGCCATACTATGGTTATGCTCGTCAAGATCGTAAAGCACGCTCACGTGAACCAATTACGGCTAAATTAGTGGCTAACCTACTAGAAACAGCAGGTGCAACACGCGTTGTACTTCTTGATTTGCATGCTCCACAAATTCAAGGTTTCTTTGATATCTTAATCGACCACCTTGTTGGTGTTCCATTAATCTCTGATTACTTCAGTCAAAAAGGTTGGAACCCAGAAGATATCGTCGTAGTATCACCAGACCACGGTGGTGTAACACGTGCACGTAAAATGGCAGAACGCTTGAAAGCACCAATCGCGATTATCGATAAGCGTCGTCCAAAACCAAACGTAGCAGAAGTTATGAACATCGTTGGTAATGTAGAAGGTAAAATTTGTATCTTAATCGATGATATCATTGATACAGCTGGTACAATTACAATCGGTGCGGATGCATTATTAAAATCAGGTGCAAAAGAAGTATATGCTTCTTGTACACACCCTGTATTATCAGGCCCAGCGATCGAGCGTATCGATAACTCTGTAATTAAAGAGTTAGTAATTACAGATTCAATCCAATTACCAGAAGAAAAGAAAATCGCGAAAATTACACAACTATCAGTTGCAAAATTGTTAGCAGATGCAATCGTTCGCATTTACGAAAACAAATCAGTATCAAAATTATTCGATTAATCATTCGAATGAGAGCAGGTGGGGTTCATCCTCATCTGTTCTTTTTTTATGCAACAAATTATCATGTGAAGCGTCCTAGTATTGTAAGAATGCCAAACGCATTCATTTGCTCCATGTTTATAGCACTTAAAACAGGGTATGTGTATTAGGTGTGACTATGAGACGGAAGGGGAAATGAAACATGCCAGAAACTTTACAAGTAAAGAAAAGACAAGCACATAAGAATTCAGTTTTAAGAGAATTAAGACAGGATGGTTTTGTGCCAGCAGTTGTGTACGGCTATCAAGTAAATACCACTCCAATCGCAGTAAACGAACGAGATCTTGAGAAGAAATTACGTGAAGAAGGCAGAAATGCAGTCTTATCTTTAGACTTAGATGGGAAACACGTAAATGCTATATTATCAGAAGTTCAAAAAGATCCATTAAAAGACACATTGATTCATTTAGACTTTTTAGCAGTTAATATGAATCGTAAAATTGAGATGGAAGTGCCAGTTCTGATTGTTGGTGAATCAGTTGGTGTAAAAGAGGGCGGCTCATTACAACAGCCAAATCGCGAAATTACTTTATTCGTTGAACCTTCAAATATTCCAGAATCAATCGAAGTAGATATTACAGAGCTTGGTATTGGTGATTCACTTGCTGTAGTAGATATTCGTGAACAAGTAGACTTTGATGTCCTACATGAAGATGATTTTGTACTTGCTACAGTTTTACCGCCAGTATCTGACAAAGACTTAGAACCTTCATTAGAAGAAGGAGAAGTAGAAGCAGATAATGGTAAGGAAGTTGAAAATCCATCACCACTAGAAAATTAAATAGATATGAATTAAATAAAAACAAAACGCAACGATTTTAGTAGAGTCGTTGCGTTTTGTTTCTGTTTAAACGTTCGAAGTATTCGTATTTTGTTTAAAAAGATGGGGTATGTTAAAATAACAAGGATTAGTACAGAAAAGGATGTAGTAGATATGAAATTAATCATTGGATTAGGGAATCCAGGTAAGCCATATGAACATACACATCATAACGTAGGTTTTGACACAATTGATGTATTGGCAGACCGCATGGGAATTACATTAAACCAAACGAAATTTAATGGTATCTATGGTACGGCACATCGTCCAGAGGGTAAAGTCATTTTATTAAAACCATTAACATATATGAATCTATCAGGAGAATGTGTACGACCACTGATGGATTATTTTGATATTGATATAGAAGACATTGTCGTAATATATGATGACCTTGATTTAGAAAAAGGTAAATTACGTTTACGTCAAAAAGGTAGTGCAGGTGGACATAATGGGATTAAGTCTTTAATTCAACATTTAGGAACACAGGAATTTAATCGCATTCGCATTGGCATTAATCGCCCACCACAAGGTATGAAGGTGTCAGACTATGTACTAGCACGTTTTTCAAAAGAAGATCAGCCATTAATGCAAGAGTCCTTTGAAAAAGCAGCCGATGCAAGCATGTATTGGTTAGAGAAGCCATTCGTAGAAGTCATGAATAAATTTAATCAAAAGTAAAAAGAATAGATGCGTGTAGCTTTGGTAAACAACTTACCAAAGCCTTTTTCTATATGAAGAATAGGAGGAAAACATGGAAATCTTACGTCGGTTATTGATGAAAGACATGGAAGTAGCAGCATTAATTGAAGATATAAGAAGAGAACAACCTGCACAACTTGTAACAGGATTATCCGGAAGCGCAAGATCGGCTTTCATCGCTACAATGTATGCAGAAACAAAAAAATCAATCTACATGATTGCACCGAATATGTTGCAAGCACAGTCTTTGTATGAGGACTTATCGAAATTAATTGGTAGTGATGAAGTACATTACTACCCAGCAGATGAGTTTATCGCGGCAGATATGGCTTTAGCAAGTCCCGAATTACGTGCACAGCGTATCGCAACACTGGATCATATGATTCATGATGTACAAGGAATCTATATTATCCCTGCTGCTGGTATGCGTAAAGTAATGACACCGAAAGAGCAGTGGTCATCATTACGTTATACGTTAAAACTCGGTGATGATTTAGATACACAAGAGCTACTGAAGCAATTAGTCATGATGGGCTATACGCGAAATGGTATGGTGACAACTCCCGGCGAGTTCGCTGTTCGAGGTGGAATTATCGATATTTATCCGCCATATGATGATCATCCTGTTCGAATTGAGCTGTTTGATACTGAGATTGATTCGATTCGTACGTTCTCAGCAGATGATCAGCGCTCAATTGCGAAATTACAAGAGATGGTGATTTTACCAGCGATGGAGTTTGTGTTATCAACAGATGAACGACATGCACTTGCAGAACGTTTAGAAGCTGGTTTAAGTGAAAGTTTAAAAAAGGTAAAAACAGATGCAGTAAAAACAGCACTTTATGAAAATGTACAAGCAGATATTGCGCTATTACAACAAGGTGAATTACCTGAGTACGTAAATCGCTATGGTTCTTTATTATATGAAAATCCAACTTTTTTAGGTGATTATTTCAAACGAGATGGCATTGTAATTTTTGATGAATTAACACGAATTCAAGAAACAATGGAAGCATGGGATTCTGAAGAAAAAGAATGGCTGCTTGAAATGATTGAGCTCGGTAAGATGTTGCACAGTGTGAAACCATCTTTCAGCTTTAAAGAATTACTTGCGAATATTGAGCAACAAAAAATCTTCTTTGCATTATTTGCGCGCGGATTTAAAGGAATGACGTTTACAACAACACGTAATTTTTCATGTAAACCGATGCAACATTTCCACGGACAGATTGCTCTGTTGAATAGTGAAATTGAACGTTGGGTGTCAAGTGACTTTACAACGCTATTTTTAACAGAAAATGAAGAACGAATTGATATATTGCAAAATCTATTGGCAGACCACGGCGTAGAAGTACAACTCGGTGAACCGAATGGACCGGGTGTCTTCATTATGTCTGGTGCTTTAACTAATGGTTTTGAGATGCCGATTCCGAAATTAGCAATCGTGACAGAAGATGAGCTGTTTAAGCAACAAAAGAAACGTAAAGCACGTCCTAAAACGATGACCAATGCTGAACGAATTAAAAGCTATACAGAGATTAAACCAGGGGATTATATCGTCCATGTACATCATGGTATTGGTAAATATATTGGCATTGAAACACTCGAAATTAACGGGAACTATAAAGATTATTTGCATATTCGTTATCGTGCAGATGATAAGTTATATGTACCAGTCGATCAAATTGACTTAGTTCAAAAATATGTAGGTTCAGAAGATAAAGAACCAAAGCTTCATAAATTAGGTGGAGCAGAGTGGAAAAAGACGAAAACGAAAGTATCAAAAGCAGTTCAAGATATTGCGGATGATTTAATTAAGCTATACGCTGAACGCGAAGCAGCAAAAGGTTTTGCCTTCTCTCCTGATGGTGATGAGATGCATCAATTTGAAGCTGCCTTCCCATATGAGGAAACAGAAGACCAACTACGTACAATTCAAGAAGTGAAAATGGATATGGAGCGTGAACGTCCAATGGATCGCCTTGTTTGTGGAGATGTAGGTTATGGAAAGACAGAAGTAGCCATTCGTGCAGCGTATAAAGCGATTTTAGATGGTAAACAAGTCGCTTTCTTAGTGCCAACAACGATTTTAGCACAGCAACATTACGAAACAATGCTTGACCGATTCCAAGACCTTCCGGTTAATATCGGTTTACTTAGCCGCTTCCGTACACGTAAACAACAAACGGAAACATTAAAAGCCTTGAAAGATGGACAAATAGACATTTTAATCGGGACACATCGTATTTTATCAAAAGATGTGATTTATAAAGATTTAGGGTTATTAATTGTTGATGAAGAGCAGCGTTTTGGTGTCACACATAAAGAGAAAATTAAGACATTGAAAACAAATATTGATGTGCTAACGTTAACCGCAACACCGATTCCACGTACGCTTCATATGTCGATGGTCGGTGTGCGTGATTTATCGGTTATTGAAACACCTCCTGCAAACCGTTTCCCAGTACAAACGTATGTCATGGAACATAATGGCGCACTTGTACGAGAAGCGATTGAGCGTGAGATGTCGCGTGGTGGACAAGTCTTCTACTTACACAATCGTGTAGAGGATATGGCAAAACAAGTCGATCAAATTCAAACACTCGTACCTGAAGCACGTGTTGCGTATGCGCATGGGAAGATGACGGAGAATGAGTTAGAATCAATCATCTTAGGCTTTTTAGAAGGCGAATTTGATGTATTAGTTACAACAACGATTATTGAGACAGGAATTGATATTCCAAATGTTAATACGCTCATTGTGAACAATGCAGACCGTATGGGGTTATCACAGCTCTATCAATTACGTGGACGTGTAGGGCGTTCTAATCGTGTTGCCTATGCATACTTCATGTATCAACGTGATAAGGTGTTAACAGAAGTTGCAGAACAACGTTTACAAGCCGTAAAAGAATTTACGGAACTTGGTTCTGGTTTTAAAATTGCGATGCGCGATTTATCCATTCGCGGTGCAGGTAATTTACTTGGTGCGCAGCAACATGGCTTTATTGATTCAGTTGGTTTTGACTTGTATTCACAAATGCTTGAAGATGCCGTAACTGAAAAACAAACAGGCGAGAAGAAGACAGAAGAAAAAGGAATCGAGATTCTTCTTCCGTATGATGCCTATTTACCGGATACGTATATTCCAGACGGTTATCAAAAAATTCAAATGTATAAGCGTATTAAAGCGATTGAAACAGAAGAAGCTTATCATGAAATTTCCGAAGAATTAGTAGACCGTTTTGGTGACTTGCCAATCGAAGTGGACCGCTTAATGCGTATTGCACGTATGAAAGCATGGGGATTAGAAGTTGGCTTAGAGTCCATCAAACTAAAAAATAAAATGTATCGTATTACACTATCAATGGAGGGTACGCAACGAATTGATGGTAGTAAGATGGTTTCTGATTCAATGGTTTTAGGACGAGCAGTTGGTTTTACATTAGAAGATGGAAAACTTGTTTTAACAATTGATGAACGAAAGATGTCAAAAGATCAAGATGTTTTTGATTTGGTTGAAGCGGTTGTTCAATTATTACCAGCTTCACTAAAAGAAGAGAATCCTGCATAATTTTTGTGAAAGGAGGAACTAAAGAAGTAGTTTCTCCTTTTTACATAAGTATTCAAAAAAATGTAGTAACGGAAGGAGGATGCGAATGACAAAAGTAAAAGGCTATGCAAAAGGAGTTGCACTTTTAACGATGGCAGCACTTTTTGTAAAAGTATTAAGTATGGTCTATCGTGTCCCCTTTCAAAACTTAGTGGGGGACCAAGGATTCTTTATTTATCAACAAGTCTATCCATTTGTGGCTGTTTTCATGACATGGACATCGAGTGGTCTAGCGATTGCTGTTTCGAAGATGATTGCAGATGAGCTTGGTCAACCGTTGAAAAGACAACAAGCGATATCGCAATTGTTATATCGCGCGCTATGGGTATTTTCAATTCTTTTATTTATTGGCATGTATAGTGCCTCAGATTTTTTTGCGCGTGCAATGGGTGATGAACAACTCGGCTTTTTATTGAAAATTGGTTCACTTGTTATTTTTACAGTACCGACATTATCTATGTATAAAGGGAAGTTACAAGCACATGGTAATCTACAAACCGTCGCTGTGATGCAAGTGATTGAACAAGTTGTACGTGTAACCGTTATTTTAGGCGGTACAGCTTATGTTATGGCTACTTCGCAGTCATTATATACAGCTGGAGCAGTCGCTGTTCTAGGGACAGTTAGTGGCGAATGGATTGGTGTCCTACTTCTAATGTTATATATGAGAAAAAAGCGTCAGTCGATTTATTTACTTAACAAAGAAAATACAGTTGTTCGAAAGCGTGAATTTTTAAAGAAGATGCTCGTTGTGAGTGTCAGTGCGAGTATGAGTAGTCTGCTGTTGATTTTCTTTCAAATTGTCGATGCGTTTACCGTATTTGATACGCTCGTTCAGTATATTGAACAACCAATTGATGCGATGAAAGAGAAGGGGATTTATGATCGTGGTCAACCACTTGTACAAGTTGGATTAGTCATCGCTACATCATTCTCTATGGCAATTGTACCGATGATTGCAAGTGCAATGAAAAAAAGAAAAGGGGAGCAAATGCGCCAACTCATTCGTGTTACTTTTCAAGCAACACTTCTTTTTGGTGTAGCAGCAACAGTTGGTTTAATGCTCGTTATGCCTTATTTGAATAAAGTTTTATTTGAAACAGCTGATTTATCAGATGTGCTGTCGGTCTATGTGATTCAAATTATTATGCTTTCAATGATTATGGCAATTACAGCGATTTTACAAGGTTTAGGGTATCGTAAAGGTCCTACGTACATTTTAGCAATCAGCTTGCTGGTCAAAATACTAATTACAAAACCATTCGTACACTATTTTGGAATAGTAGGTGCAGCATGGTCGAGTAATCTAGCTCTAATCGTAGGTGCGTGTAGTTTAGTGTATTATTTAAAAAAGAAACAAGATATTCAGTTAGCCAGTCGTCTGTTTTATCAAATCACCGGTTACGCAACAGTTTGTATGATCTTCGTTGTAGGCGGTATTCGCATATTTGATGAGATTTTAGCAATTGATAGTCGTTTATATGCAGCAATTATGATGCTTTTCTTAGTCATCATTGGTGGGAGTATCTTTATTTTATGTATTACACGTTATCGAATTTTTACAGTAAAAGAATGGTTGTTATTACCGCTTGGCAGTAAGATGGCGGCATTACAATTATTTTTAAATCGAAAATAGGTGGGTTAAAAATGAAAGAAATTACAGTTGTAGGTTTAGGTGCAGGTGACTTTGAACAGTTACCGATGGGTGTTTATCGAACATTAAAAAATGTAAAAAAAGTATATATGCGTACATTAGATCATCCTGTTGTCGCGGAATTGCAAAAAGAGGGTGTATCATTTATCAGTTTTGATGAAGTGTATGAAAAGCATGATGAATTTTTACCCGTATATCAAGAAATTGCTTCTACATTAATTGAAAAAGCTGAAAAGGAATCTGTTCTTTATGCAGTTCCAGGTCATCCACTTGTTGCGGAAATGACGATTCAACTATTAATTGAAGCGGAGAAAAAAGGCGAGATTCAGTTATCGATTGAAGGCGGGCAAAGCTTTTTAGATGCGATGTTTACAACGCTTAAAATTGATCCGATTGACGGTTTCCAAATGGTAGATGGTGCAACGTTCTCAGTTCATCACGTGCATATGCAAAATCATTTATTAATTGCACAAGTGTATGACCAAATTAGTGCTTCGCATGTAAAATTAACGTTGATGGAGAAATATCCAGATGATTATGAAGTAACGATTGTAACAGCAGCAGGTTCAAAAGAGGAAGTCATTAAAACGGTACCATTATATGAATTAGATCACGTTGCGGAAATTAATAATTTAACAGCTGTCTATGTTCCACCTGTTCAAGATGCAAAAGAGGCATTAAAGGAGTTTTCAACATTGCGTGAAATCATTGCCACACTTCGTAGTCCAGAAGGGTGCGAATGGGACCGTGCGCAAACACATGAAAGTTTAACACGTTATTTACTTGAAGAAGCACATGAAGCAATCCAGGCAGTAAATGAACAAGATGATGATCATATGATTGAGGAATTTGGCGATTTGTTAATGCTTGTTTTAATGAATGCACAAATTGGTGAAGATGAAGGCTACTTCAACTTAGAAGATATTATTCAAGCGATTAATGAAAAAATGATTCGTCGTCATCCTCATGTTTTTGGTGATGTACAAGTTGAAAATGTTGCGGAAATTAATGCGAATTGGGAAAAAATTAAAAAAGAAGAACACCAGAACTATGAAGATGAATCTGTACTAAAAGGTGAGTATCGTACAGCTTCATCGTTACAAACTTCATATAATTATCAAAAAAAAGCAGCAAAATTAGGGTTTGAATGGGGTACAACTGAAGCTTTTTGGGGTAAAGTGGAAGAAGAGTTGGCTGAATTACGAGAAGCAATTGAAAAAGGAACAAAAGAGCAACAAGTTGAAGAGTTCGGTGATGTATTAACGACTCTTGTGAATGTAGCACGTCATTATAAGATTTCTGCTGAAGAAGCGATGGTATTAGCAAATGCAAAATTTGCAAAACGTTTCGGGTATGTAGAGCAGCAAGTGAAGAGTAAGTGGGAAGATTATTCAGTAGAGGCATTATTACAATTTTGGCAAGAAGCTAAAGATAAAGAAGGAGAATCATTATGAGATTAGATAAATTTTTGAAACTCTCACGTTTAATCAAGCGCCGTACATTAGCAAAAGAAGTGGCTGATCAAGGACGGATTGAAATCAACGGGAAAGTGGTAAAAGCAGCGAGTAAAGTAAAGGTGGGTGATGAATTAGCGATTCGCTTCGGGCAAAAGATTGTTACTGTAAAAGTAGAATTATTAAAGGACGTCGTTCGCAAAGAAGAAGCAAGTACAATGTATACAATCTTAAAAGAAGAAAGACTTGAAAAAATTGAGCCACAATTCATTGATGACGAAGAATAAGTAGAAAAAAGAACTATTTTTTGTTAATTTATTGAAAAAATATAGTTTACCAATACAATATTTATCGATTTTCCTTTATAATGAACAAATAGATTGGTCAAAAAAAGGAGGAGAGATTGTGTCTGAAAGAAAGCGTAATACAGTAAGTCGTATTCATACAGAATTTGCAAAACAAGAAGAGCTTCGTGAAAAAAGACTACATAATAAAAAAGTTTCACTGTATCGAAATCTCGCTATTATGGGTACAGTTTTCTTCTTAATTATGAGTACATTAGTATTTACAATTATAAATCAGCATCAAGTACTGAAAAAAGAACAGCAGGAACAAGTAGCATTAAAAAAAGAAAAGTTAGAACAAAAGCAATATAAGAAGGAATTAAATGCGCAACTCGTAAAATTAGATGATGATGATTACATCGCTAAGATTGTACGAAAAGATTTATTCTTATCTAAAAAAGGTGAGAAAATATTCCATTTACCAGAAGACTCAGAAGACGACGAAGGAATAGATCTTACGGAAAATGAAAAGAAGTAGTGTTGTTGACACGTGTTTTTTCATCGTTATAATAAGAGTAAGTCATAAGCAAGTTTAAAGTCATTGGAACTTTAAATATGTTCATCTGACGCGTCTTATTGTAAAATAAGAATAAGCAATACAGATGAATGAGCGATTGCATATCATTCCCGTCGGACTACGGCTGAATTACTTGCAGTGGATATTCATATAGTGTATATGGGTAGAACAATGAAGTATTGAAGAAAAGTACCACACAATATGGTTATTGACTAGAGATAGTCGCTTAAATTCTAAGGAGGAGCATTTTTTTTATGGCAATTGAAGTAGGCAGCAAAGTGCAAGGTAAAGTAACAGGTATTACAAATTTTGGAGCATTCGTTGAATTACCAGATAACTCAACAGGTCTTGTGCATATTAGTGAAGTTGCTGATAACTATGTAAAAGATATTAACGATCATTTAAAAGTTGGAGAAATGGTTGAAGTTAAGGTAATGAATGTGGAAGCTGATGGTAAAATTGGACTTTCAATTCGTAAAGCAAAACCTCAAGCAGAACGTCCAGAGCGTCCAGAACGCCCGCAACGTCCTCGTCATAACAATAATCGTGGTGGCGGAAATCGTGGCGAGAGCCGTCAACCGCAAGAGAACTTCGAACAAAAAATGGCACGTTTCTTAAAAGACAGTGAAGACCGTCTAACAACATTAAAGCGTGCAACTGAATCAAAACGCGGTGGCCGTGGAGCAAAAAGAGGTTAATTTGCAAACTCTTTGGTCATAGAAAAAGTGTTTGAATAGATCTTAAAAGGTGAGAGAATTCTTGGTTAAGAATTCTCTCACCTTTTTATAGTTATCGAAAATAGCCATTTTAAAACGATTGTTTATAATAATTGCAATAAATTCCTTATATAGCATGATTCAATTAGTTTATTATTATCGTAAAAAAACAAAAAAAGAAACTTTCCTAATTGGAAAGCTTCTTTTAATA
>NZ_BJOB01000029.1 GCF_006539985.1 Kurthia gibsonii
GAAAGGGAATCCAATCATACAAAAGCCTGATGTAAAACTTCGCATCAGGCTTTTAATTTTCTTTATTTAGTTGATTCATCAAGTGCAGCAACAGTTTGTTCTACTTCTTGGCGGGACATTTTTTCGTGTCCTTTTTTCATGGCATCGAGAGTCTTATGTGCAAGTGCTAATGGAATTTTACAGAACATGAGGATACTGCGTTTTTTGATTGAACGGTTGTATTTATCGCCTTTCGCTAAGTTTTCTTCTGCGTAAGCGAATAGGTCATCTCGTGTCCAACCTTCTGGCAGGAAGCTTACACCACGCTCTGCATCCTCATCTTGATTGCGTAAGATGTTCACTGCTTGTAAGCCACGACCGTAGCCAATTGCTAAATCGCGATCTGTTTCGATGCCAGATCCCCATAACCAAATGTCCGAAAGCATTGTGCCGACAAGACCAGCTACATAGTAAGTGTAATCGTCTAAATCTTCTTTTGTTTTACAAATCCAGTTTTTACGAGCCCATTTTGCCATGCCAGAAGCCATCTCACTTGTTGAAGCAGCAACTTCTGGACGAATGCCTTCTGGTGTTAAAGCTAACCAGTCATTTAAACGTAATGATACTTCGGGTAATAGATGACGGTAATCTTGAATAACTGCTTCATAAGCTTGTTCGTCGAAAGAAGGTTGTAGTAAAAGTGCCGCTATTGCATCAAGCATTTGTGCTTTTGCTTCGTTCTCGATTTCTTCGTGATCTTCAATTTCATCAATTGCGCGCATACATAGGTAAGCCATCGCTACCGTTGTTTTTAAATCTTTCTCTAAAAAAGTAATTGGAATAAAAAAAGTACGGCTTGTTGCTTTTAAAATGGCCATTGCTTCTTTATACATTTTCTTTGTGTCAGTCAAAGTATAGACCTCCATTTAATATAAGTAGATAGTTTCTATTCTATCGTACTTCAAGTAGAAGGAAAATAAAAATTAAAAGTACATGGGAAAGCTTCTCAATTTTTTGTTTGTAATGTGTTTTTTTGTTGTGTATTCTATATGAGAACGGATTCATACTTTAAAACGAATCAAACTAGTTAAAAGATGTACATAATTTACGTACGCTAAGGAGATTATTATGGTAAGAGCAATCGGTATTGATGCGGGTGGTACATTAACCAAAATCGCCTACATAAACGAGGAACAACAACTAATCTTAAAACACGAACCATCGACAAATTTACAAGAGGTTGCGGCATTTATCGATGCACATCCAGAAGTTGAAAAAGTAGGTTTGACAGGTGGACGTGCAGAGCAATTACGACAGCTCGTCACAGCAGAAAAAGAATTTGCTTATGTTGTGGAATTTGAAGCGACACTAAAAGGAGTTCGATTCTTATTAGAGCGTGAAAATATCGATTTAAAGCGAGCGATTATTACAAATATCGGTTCAGGAACGTCGGTTCATTATATGAACGATGATACGTATAAGAGAGTAAGCGGTACAGGAATTGGTGGTGGTACACTGATTGGCTTGAGTGCTTTATTAACAGGTGTTTTTAACTATAATGAAATGAGTGAGTTGGCTCAGCAAGGTAGTCGAAAGTCGATTGATTTAATGGTAGCAGATATTTTTAAAGGACAAGAAATTCCAGCACCCCTTCATCCAGATTTAACTGCGAGTAACTTTGGGAAAGTGGGGATTGATTTACGTTCAGATTATAAACAAGAAGATGTCCTCGCGACTGTTGCCCGTTTAGTGGGAGAAGTGATTACAACATTAAGTATTCAATTAGCACAACAATATGAAGTAGACGATATTATTTATATCGGTACGACGCTAAAAGATCATCCGGTTTTACGCGAAGTAATTGCAGATTATACTGTGATTAAACAGAAGAATCCGATTTTCTTAGACGATCAAGGTTATAGTGGTGCAATTGGTGCTTTAAATAAAATGCGTACAATGAAGTAGCAGTAACATACTGCTGCTTTTTTAAAACAATCAAACAATTATTTACATAGGTAAATAAATACCGTACAATAAAGTAGATGTTTACCTAAGTAAATTTATCTTTGGAGGTCAAAATGAATTTATTATTCCATGAACTATTACAAAAAACACGCGAATTTACAAATGGCATGAATGGTGTCTTAAAACATCATGGTATTTATAGCAGTCAATGGACAGTGCTTTTCATCGTAGAACAACGCGGAGAGATGTCACTTACATCGATTTGGAAATACTTAAATGTAGAAGCGCCAACTATTACAAGAACAGTTGCACGTTTGGAACAACTAGGACTTCTTCAACGAAAAAAAGGGGACGATTTACGTGAAAAAATCGTTTCGCTAACAGAAGAAGGAAAGAAAAAATTCGAAGAAGTAAAAGTAACAGTTTCTGCATACGAAGATCAATTTGCGAAAGGTCTAACAGAAGAAGAGCAAGAACAATTGAAGGGATTGCTCAGAAAAATGAAAGGATGACCTTTTTTGAGCCAGAATCAGAAAATCTGGAATAAACAATTTCTTAGTTTATTTTTTACAAATATGAGTGTATTTTTTGTTTTTTATGGGTTAGTCAATGTGCTACCGATTTATGTAACAAGTGGATTAAAGCGTGGGAGTGAAGATGCGGGGTTACTATTAACCATCTTTTTACTCTCTGCCATTGTTGCAAGGCCGTTCATCGGTAAGATTTTAGATGTGGTCGGAAAACGAAAGATGCTCGTCATGAGTATGGTCGGTTACTTTGTAACGACGATTTTATATGTTTTTATTAAACCTTTTGTACTTTTATTAGTATTACGATTCATTCAAGGGATTTTCTTTAGTGTATTAACCACTGCAAATAATGCGATTGCAGCTGACACAGTTCCGATGGAAAAACGAGGTCGAGGTCTAGGGTATTTTGCAATGTCACAAAATTTAGCCATTGTTTTAGGACCTTTTGTAGCGCTTCTACTCATTCAATATGTATCGTTTGATGCTTTATTTTGGGTGATGTCAGCTATTTTACTTATTGGAAGTGCGCTTGTTCTTACACTTCGTATAACAGAGCATGAATTCCCAGAAGGAAAGCCAAAATTAACATTTAAAATGAGCGACTTAATTGAAAAAGGTGCTGTTCCATTTGCATTAATCGGTTTATTCGTAGCTTTTTCTTATTCAGGTGTTCTATCGTTTTTAGCTGTTTATGCAAAGGAAAAAGGTGTGTTAGCAGTTGCAAGTTTCTTCTATGTCGTCTTTGCAGCAGCAATGCTCTTATCAAGACCATTTACAGGTAGAATGTTTGATACAAAAGGGCCGAACAGTATTATCATGCCTGGTTTTATCTTATTTGCAATCGGTCTACTATGCATGGCTTGGATGCCAAGCGCGTTCGTCTTTTTACTAGCAGGCGCATTGATTGGATTAGGATACGGTGCGCTTGTTCCAAGTTTCCAAACGCTTAGTGTTCAAAAGTCACCAGCCAGAAGAACGAGCTATGCAACAGCTACATTCTTCACTTTTTTTGATATAGGGATTGCACTAGGTTCGTTTATTCTAGGTTCGATAGCAGCACATAAAGGTTATGCGACGATTTATTTAGTAGCAGGTGCAGTGATTCTGATTGTAGGTGTTTTCTATATTTTAAACACATTGCGTAAAGGTAGAATAGCGACTAAACAGCAGCATATATAATTAGAAAAAAGAGGAGGCTAGTATAGATGCTAGCCTCTCTTTTCACTTGTGTTCATCAAAATAGCTTCACGCGCTAATCGATCTGCTGCTTTATTTTGATCGTCAGGAATCCACTTAATAAAAAATAAATCGAAGCGATCAATTAATGGAAGAGCTTCATCTATAAAGTGCGCATAATGTTTTGCATATCGCTTTTCAATAGAAGAAACCACAATTTTTGAATCAGAGCGAACGGATACGAGAGAAGAACCTAATTTTTGCGCTTCTTTCAATCCACGAAGGAGTGCATGAAATTCAGCAGTATGATTATCCATCATACCGATTGGTTCACTAATTCGTATTTGATGTCCTTCTCCTTTAATGAAAATACCGATGCCACTCGGACCTGGGTTTCCAGCGCTTGCACCGTCAATATAGACTTCTAACATAGATGATTGCCTCCTCAATTTCTTTACTTGCAAGAAAGGTTCTATTAATAGTAGAATAGACGAATGCCTAAAAAAAAGCTAGATGGATGAGAAAAAGAGGTGACGTATTACATGATCGATTTCACAACCATTGTACAAGATATTGATGCGTTAAACGAAAAGTATTGTGAAGGCTGTTTTGTAAAACAACAACTTCGTAAAGATCGTGGAAAAGCTGCAGCACATCGCTTTTGTATTGAATCATGTACAATTGGTGAGCAACTTCAGTTTTTGGGACAGGAATTATTAAAAACATCTAAGCGTTCTTAGAATAGTAACTCATATAAATAAAAAGTTCGATTTGGAAAGAGAAGTTGTGTTCATACGCAGTTTCTCTTTTTATATTTGTCTATTTTCTTTTAAAAATTTAGAATATTCTTCTATTTTTAAAAATTTCGTGATAAAGTACGTAATAATATTGACTTGAAAACAAAAAATTTGTACACTGTGAAGAAACATTTGTTTTTCTTGTAAGTACAAAACAACTAAAATAGATTGGGATGGATAAAGATGAAAGTATGTAAATTTGGCGGTACATCTGTAGCAAGTGCAGAACAAATCAAAAAAGTAGCAAATATTATTCAAGCAGATCCGACACGTCGTATTGTGGTCGTTTCTGCACCAGGTAAACGTACATCAGAAGACATTAAAGTAACCGACTTATTAATCGATTTAGCGCATACGGTCATCGGTAAAAAGCCTTATGAAGAAAAAATTGCAGCAGTTGTATCACGTTATGAAGATAATGCGATTGGTTTAGGTTTGGATCACGAAATTTGTGACATTATTGAGTTAGATTTAAAAGCACGCTGTGAGCAAGCTAGACATTTAACAGATGAAATGTTAATGGACTCCTTAAAAGCAAGTGGAGAAGATAATAATGCCAAAATGGTCGCTGCTTATTTTAACAGCATTGGCATCCCAACACGCTATGTAAGTCCAAAAGAAGGGCTAGTAGTGAATGATGTGCCAGAACGTACAATGGCAATTGCAGAAGCATATGAACAATTAGCTTCATTAAAAGATAGTGATGAAATTATTTTATTCCCTGGTTTCTTCGGTTATACAAAGTCAGGTTTATTACGCACATTCGATCGCGGAGGCTCAGATATTACAGGTGCGATTCTTGCGGCAGCAGTTGGCGCTGATTTATACGAAAATTTTACAGATGTAGATTGTGTATTCAGTGCGAATCCGAAAGTAGTCAACAATCCAGCGGAAATTACAGAAATTACGTATCGCGAAATGCGTGAATTATCGTATGCAGGTTTCTCTGTATTCCATGACGAAGCGTTGATGCCTGTCGTAAAACAAGGAATTCCTGTAAATATTAAAAATACAAATAATCCAAGTGCGCCTGGTACACGTATTGTAGCAAAGCGAGAAGAAAGCAAACGCCCTGTTACGGGTATTTCAGCTGACTCAGGCTTCTCAATTTTATATGTATCGAAATATTTAATGAACCGTGAAATTGGTTTTGGACGTAAATTACTACAAATTTTAGAAGAAGAAGATATTTCATATGAACATACACCATCGGGTTTAGATGATATCTCTGTTATTATTCGTAGCTATCAATTAGACGATGAAAAAGAAGCGCGTATTTTAAACCGCGTAACGAATGAATTGCATGCGGATGATGTGAATTTCCGTCATGGCTTCTCAATGATTGTGGTTGTAGGTGAAGGAATGAAGTATAAAACAGGTTTAGCTGCAAGTGCGGCAACAGCAATTGCACGCACAGGAGCGAATATCGAAATGATTAACCAAGGTTCTTCAGAAGTATCATTATCATTTGGTGTATTACGTCAATATGAAGATGTGATTTTAAAGGAGTTATACAATGAATTTTTCACAGCTGTAACTGCTTGAAAAAATCCACATATTCATAATTAGCGATTAATTCCATAAAAGGATTTAAAAAAATGAATGGAAAATTTATAAAATTCATACTTATAAATTGCTTTTTGGAGTAAAAATCGTATAAATTTAAAGTATATTAAATTTGGGAGGTGAATTCTTTACAATACCCGAAAGTACGAACCGTATTGTAAAGGACATATTTGGACGTCGAGATAGCCATAAAACTTGTGTTATTTATTTTGTTAATCGCATTTACCGCATTCTTTGTAGCAACAGAGTTTGCGATTGTAAAAGTGCGTACAACACGAATTGATCAGTTAATAAGTGAAGGAAATCAAAAAGCGATACGTGCGAAAACAGTGATCACGCATTTAGATGAGTACCTGTCTGCGTGTCAGCTTGGGATTACAATTACAGCGCTTGGACTTGGTTGGGTAGGGGAGTCAACAGTGGCAACATTGTTACATCCACTATTTGAATTAGTAGGACTTGAAGGAAAAGCTATTACTGTTGTTTCTTTCGTGATTGCATTCTCTGTTGTGACATTTTTACACGTTGTTGTCGGTGAATTAGCACCGAAAACACTCGCTATTCAAAAAGCAGAAATGGTAACATTACGTTTTTCAGGACCGTTAATTCTGTTCTATAAAATCATGTATTTACCAATTCGTTTATTAAATGGTTCAGCAAGATTACTTGCACGTTTATTTGGATTAAAAATGATGTCAGAAAATGAAGAAGTGCATAGCGAAGAAGAGCTACGTATGATTATGTCAGATAGTTTAAAGGGTGGCGAAATTAATACTTCAGAGTACCACTATATGAATCGTATCTTTGAGTTTGATGATCGAATCGCAAAAGAAGTCATGGTTCCGCGAACAGAGATAAGTAGCTTTGAAAAATCAACGAAAATCCATGAAATTTTTGAGCGTATGAATATTGAACAATATACACGTTATCCAGTGTACGATGGCGATAAAGATCATATTATTGGTGTAGTAAACATGAAACAGATTTTAACTGAGATGGTGAGAGACGAATCTGTTCGTGACGAAGAAGTAAGTAAATTCGTACAACCTGTTATTCAAGTCATTGAAACATTCCCAATTAGTAAGCTACTTATTAAGTTTCAAATGGAAAGAATTCATATGGCCATCTTATTAGATGAATATGGGGGCACTTCTGGCCTCGTCACAATTGAAGATATTATAGAAGAAATTGTTGGCGAAATTCGTGATGAGTTTGATGCGGATGAATTACCGGAGCATCATAAATTAGGCGAAGGACACTACAATGTTAGCGGGAAACTTTTATTAGACGAAGTGAATCAATTGCTTGATTTAGACATGGAAGATGAAGATGTTGATACCATCGGTGGATGGTTCATGGCGAATAATGATGATATTGAAGTTGGTTCACAAGTACGCTACGAGAATTGTGTATTTACAGCAACAGAAATCAATAATCATCAAATCGTTCGTTTAGATATTTTAAAAGAAGAACCGAAAGAAGAAACTTCTATGGATGAAAAAGAAATAGAATAATTAGAATGAGAGAAGTAGGATAATCTTGCTTCTCTTTTTTCATCGACAAAATAAAAATCCAAACTCGTATTAGTTTACAGAGCGTGGATTTTCATTTACATGATGCATCATCTATTTATGGATGAATTACAACCACATGTGAGGCTTGTGGTCCCCGGTTGCCTTCTACAATTTCAAATTCAACGAGCTGATTGTCTTCTAAATTTTTAAATCCGTCTCCGACAATCCCTGTAAAATGAACAAAGACATCATCGCCATTTTCCGATTCGATAAAACCATATCCTTTTACCGTATCAAACCACTTAACTTTGCCTCTATGCATGAGAATCCCTCCAAGTATGATCTACCTATAAATGAAGTAATTTGTCTTTACAGGTGAATAAACTATAGCATGAATTTTAAAAAAATGTCAATTATTCAGATATTCTGAACTAAAAGACACAAATTTTGTAAAAAAATAAAATGTTTTAAAAAAAAGTACTTTTTAGAATTGAAAGAGTATTTCCTTTTGTAGTAATGTAAAGGTAATCATCTCATAGATAGGAGACGGAATCATGTCACATACAACGAAGCCAAAAACAGATTTAGAAATTGCACTTGAATCACCAATGCAACATATTACAGCAATTGCTGAAAAAGCGGGTATTCCAGAGGATGCACTTGAACTATACGGGAAGTATAAAGCGAAAATTGATATAACACAGTTAAATCATTTAACAGCTGATGCAAAGGTCATACTCGTTACAGCGATTAATCCAACAGCAGCAGGAGAAGGGAAGTCAACTGTAACAGTAGGTCTCTCTGACGCTTTAAACCAATTGAATGAGCGTGTAATGGTCGCACTACGTGAACCATCTTTAGGGCCTGTGATGGGTGTTAAGGGCGGTGCTACAGGTGGTGGATATGCACAAGTATTACCGATGGACGATATTAACTTGCACTTCACAGGTGACTTACATGCGATTACAACTGCAAATAATGCACTAGCAGCTTTTATTGATAATCACATCCACCGAGGAAATGAATTAAACATCGACCCACGCCGTATCATCTGGAAACGTGTTCTTGATATGAATGACCGCTCGTTACGTCATGTCATGGTCGGTTTAGGCGGTCCAGCACAAGGTGTCCCACGTGAAGACGGTTTTGATATTACGGTTGCTTCTGAAATTATGGCGATTTTCTGTTTAGCAAAAGACTATCAAGATTTGAAAAAACGTCTCTCTGAAATTGTGATTGGTTACACATATGATAAAGAACCAGTATTTGTCAAAGATTTAGCAGTGGAAGGCGCGTTAACACTATTATTAAAAGATGCATTCAAGCCGAACCTTGTACAAACGATTGAAGGGACACCAGCGATTATTCACGGTGGCCCATTTGCAAATATCGCACATGGTTGTAACTCAATTCAAGCGACACATACAGCGCGTAAATTAGCTGATATTGTTGTGACAGAAGCAGGCTTTGGTGCAGACTTAGGTGCCGAAAAATTCATGGATATTAAATCTGTACAAGGTGATTTTCATCCAGATGCGATTGTTATTGTCGCAACGGTTCGTGCATTAAAAATGCATGGTGGTATGGATAAAAAATCACTTCAACAAGAAAATGTAGAAGCTTTAACAATAGGTGTTCAAAACCTTGAAAAGCATATTCAAACAGTGCGCGAATTCGGAATTGAGCCTGTTGTCGCACTCAATCGTTTTATTACCGATACAGAAGCAGAACTTCAAACAGTCATTGCATGGTGTGAGGCACAAGGAGTCGAAGTAGCCTTAACGAATGTATGGGAACAGGGCGGTGCAGGTGGTTTAGAGCTTGCGAAAAAAGTATTAGAAGTATTAAACCGTCCAAACCAGTTCAGCCCATTATATGATGCAAAAGATTCGATTGAACAAAAAGTAACGACGATTGTTCAACGTGTATATGGTGGTAGTGGTGTTCAATTTACAGATCAAGCAAAAAAACAAATGAAAGAAATTGAAAAATATGGTTGGGATCAATTAGGGATTTGTATGGCAAAAACACAATATTCTTTAACAGATCAACCTAATTTATTAGGTCGTCCAACAGACTTTACTGTGACAATTCGTGAGATTATTCCGAAGTTAGGTGCGAAATTCTTAGTATGTTTAACCGGTGATGTTATGACGATGCCAGGACTACCGAAAGAACCAGCAGCTCTTCGCATGGATATTGATGAACAGGGTCGTCCTGTAGGATTATTTTAATTAAGTAAAATGCACTACTGTTGCTAGTGATATTTAGCAACTGTAGTGTATTTTTTTGTTTATAGCTATTCTAAAACCATTAAATTCCTTTTTTTATAGGAAATGACTTATAATATATTAAGATAGAATAGTAAGGGCGTACATTAGGAGAAAAGAGGTTATATAGATGGGGGAAATCTTAGGACAAAAAGTAGTTGTACGTTTTACATTTTTCATATGTAATTCCTCCCTTGCTATTTTTTAATAGTATAGCGAATAAAAAGAAAAAAATGTATGAATATTAAAATACTAATATTTTTCGAGTTTATTAGCATCTTAATATTAAAAGATATTCACCATCATGAAATATATCGTCCTGTTTTTTTAAATAACCTTCAACTTCTAATTGTCGATAGGCGCTCATTACATCGGAATAAGATTGTTTAATTTGAATGGCTAGATCTCGTGGTGTTGGGAAAATTTTTATGTTTTCAAATTCTTTGTTTCGAATAATATTTTTTAAGTGGATGTAGATTTGTTCATCAACTGGTGAAAAATTATTAATTGGAAATTTAAAAACATTCACGTGATCCCCCCTTTTGCTTGAATCCATTATCTTCTACTCTATACCCATTTCACATGAAAACAATGAATGTTCGTTACGTTTTTTTATAAGTTCGTTATACTAGAGGTGAATTGAAAGTAGGTGGCAATAGATGAAAAAAATAATAGTGTTATGCTGTTTTTTGATGGCAACTTCTTTTGTATCCATTGCATGTGAGGCAAAAGAGGTCAAAACGATTTACGTAGCAACGAATGGACAAGATACATGGAGTGGTACGAAAGAGAAGCCTTTGAAAACATTAAAAAAAGCAGCTACAAAAGCGACAGCAGGAATGACGATTATCATTCGAAAAGGAACGTATAAAGAACCACTCATTATTCAACATAGTGGCACGAAACAAAAGCCAATTCGCTTCCAAGCAGCTCCACACGAAAAAGTAGTGATTAGTGGAGAAAATGTAAAGTCTGTGAACGGTGAAAAAGCTTTAATTCATATTAAAAGCAAGCAATATATTACAGTTAAAGGATTAACCCTTCAAAATGTTACAACGAAAAAAACGAATGAAACACCAATGGGGATTTATGTGACAGGTTCAAGTAAAGCAATTCGTCTACAACAAAATCACATACACCATATTCAAACGAATGCTAAAAATGGTAATGCACATGGGATTGCTGTGTATGGTACAGGTGCGATGAAAGATATTCGCATTCAGCAAAATACAGTTGAAAATCTAAAACTAGGTGCAAGTGAAGCAGTTGTTTTGAACGGGAATATTGATGGTTTTGATATCTCGAAAAATATAGTACGTCGAAATGATAATATTGGAATTGATGTTATTGGATATGAAGGTGTAGCGACGAATAAAAAATACGATTATGTTCGAAATGGTACGATTACAGCTAATACAGTCTCAAATATTTCATCTTATGGAAATCCAGCCTACGGTAAAAATTATGCGGCAGGTGGTATTTATGTGGATGGTGCAAAAAATGTACGTATTGCAAACAACCGTGTTTATCAGAATGATTTAGGTATTGAGGCGACATCAGAACATCGCGGAAAATATGCAGAAAATATTACGATTGAGCATAACGCGATATATTATAATCGTTATACAGGTATTTCGGTTGGTGGATATGATGTAAAAAGAGGCGGTACGAAAAATTCGATAATTCGTTTGAATATGCTCTATCAAAACGATACGAAAAACTTATATGGTGGTCAGTTGTTGCTACAACATTATGTAGAAAACAATCGAATCGAACGAAATGTTATGACGCCAAGTCGTTCACGCTTATTCATTGTAAATGGTGCGAAGACAAATAAGAAAAATCTATTGAAACGAAATGTTTATGACCAAACGGATCAAAAGAATGGATTATGGATGTGGAAAACAAAAGAGTATGATCGATTTTTAGATTTCCAAAAAGCAACGAAAAGTCAGGATTCACTTTATACGAAAGTGCAGTATCGTAATGTGAAAAAGCAGGATTTTCAATTGGTAAAAGGCTCAAAAGCTGAAAAGTGGATTCAGTAAACAAAAGTAAAAGAGAGCTTTGGCATAGATAAATGCCAAAAAGCTCTCTTTTTTAATTAATCTTGTTTTTCAACGTCTTTTACAGCGTCGTAAATTAAGTGGAACATTTCTTCGATATCTTCTTCTTCGATACAAGAGAAAGCAACGCGAAGATCTGTATCACTTAATGAGATTGTACCAACACCGTATTTTTCAAGTGCAACTTGTCGTACTTGTTCAGCATTTGTTGTTTTTAATTTTAAGCACATGAAGTAACCAGAGTTGAATGGGTAGTAATCCCATGCATCTTCAAATTTAGATGAATCAAGCACTTCTTTTACTTTGTTCGCACGATTTTTCATAATGTCGAATTTTTCTTGTCGTTGAGTCACGAATTCAGGACTCTTTAGTGCATCGAGTAAGAATGTTTGAGATGGGTGTGGACCTGAAGAAATTGTCGCACGAATGATGCCAATGGCTTTTTCTTCAAGTGCTTTTAATAACGCTTCTGATTTATTACCGAATGTAATGAAACCAACGCGGAATCCCCATACATATTCTTCTTTTGTTGCACCGTCTACTTTCACAGCAAGAACGCGCTCATGAATATTTGACAACGCACCGAATAGTGACTCAGTTAAAGAATCTTCAAAGAATAGTGAGAAGTATGCATCATCTGTAATCGCTACAACATTTACTCCTGCATTTGCACCATCAAGAATCGCTTGAACGATTGAAGCGCCTTCTTGTGCGTTTGGTGTGTAACCTGTTGGGTTGTTTGGGAAGTTTAATAGCACGATTGCCTTACCATGACCTTTTTGTGCAAGAATTGCTTCGCGTAAGCCGTCCGCATTGAAAAGACCGTTATCATCGTATAGTGGATATGTTGTAATCGTTGTACCACGACGAATATTGAAGACCATATCGTAGTTTTCCCAGTTTTGATCTGGAATGATTAATGTATCGCCTTTTTCAGCAAATAAGTCAGCTGTAATACTTAAACCATGCGTTAAGGCATTTGTAACGATTGGGTTACTAAATGTTTGACCTTCAAGTGCAGGGTTATCAACTAACATCTTTTTACGCCATTCTTTACGAAGTTCTGGTTTACCAGCAGGTGGTGCATACGGATATAAATCAGACGGATTGTATGCAGAAAGCTTATCTTGAATAACTTTCAGATGCATCGGTTTACCTTTTTCAATCGCTGTACCAATGGTTGCGTTAAATTTGAACGCTTTATTTTTCGCCTCGGCTGATTGACTTAAAATCCCTTCAGTCGGGAAGTACATCTGTTTACCAAGATCCGATAACATCTCAAATACATGTGGGTTTTCGTTTTGAATGATCTGGTTTAATTCAGTTGCTAATTTGTGCATGTTTTTCGCCTCTTTTTATCATATTTTGAAGGAGAGTTGAACTCCTGTTAGAGAAAAAATAACAATGAATGAAATCTCTAACTTCATTCTAGTAGATTATGAGAGTTTTGGAAATAGAGAATACAATGATTCTTTTCTATATTGTCCATTTATCGTTATAATAGATAGAGGTCAAGGAGGAATACAGATGAATCGTATTGAACAGTGTGAACAATTAGTCGAAAAAATTTACAATCAATTTGACGCAAGTCATGATTTTCAACATATCCAGCGCGTACAAATGAATGCGCGTGCCATTTTAGCAGAAGAACCAACTGCAAATCGTGATATTGTTGAATTAGCGGTATTGCTACATGATGTAAGTGACCCAAAATATACAACAGATAAAGAAAATGAACGTGTCATTTTAGATGCGCTACAAGTAACAGAAGAAGAACGTTTACATATCCAAGATGTCATTGCTTCTGTATCGTTCCGTGGTGGGAATGAGCAACCGACGAAAACAATTGAAGCAAAAATTGTCCAAGATGCAGACCGTTTAGATGCATTAGGCGCAGTAGGAATTGCGCGTACATTCGCATTTGGTGGTGCAAAAGGACGCGCACTCTATGATGATGCAGAAGAAGTGCGCATGAATATGTCTGAAGAAACATATCGCTCGAAATCAACAGCAAGTGTCACACACTTTTATGAAAAATTATTCTTATTAAAAGATTTAATGAAAACAAACAAAGGGAAGGAACTAGCGCAAGCACGCCATGAATTTATGGAGCAGTTCATTCACCAATTACAGTTAGAAAGAGATGGGAAGTTATGAGTCATTTAATCGTTTCCAATTTAACGAAAACAGTCGGTGAAAAAACACTGTTTAAAAATATTGAATTTACCATTGTGGAAGGGGAGCGCGCTGGATTAATCGGGATTAATGGTACAGGGAAATCAACACTCCTTGCGATTTTAGCAGGTATTCAAGATGCCGATTCTATCCATTTAGACCATCCGAATAAATACCGTGTGGCCTATTTACCACAGGACCCCCAGTTTGAAAAAGGGCTAACCGTACTTGATGCAGTATTTGAAGGAGATTCACCAAGCATTACATTGAATCGTCAGTATGAGGAAGTGGTGCGTGCTTTATCAGCAAATCCAACTTCTGAAAGTCTACAACAGCAAATGTTCCAATTACAGCAACAGATGAATCAGGTAGATGCTTGGGACGTCAATGCACTCGCTAAAACAGCTTTAACTAAATTAGGCATTGACCAATTCGATGCAGAAGTAGCTTCTCTTTCAGGTGGTCAGCAAAAGCGTGTAGCGCTAGCTCGCACGTTAATTGAACCAGCAGACCTTTATTTACTTGATGAGCCAACGAACCATTTAGATGTCGAGTCGACAGAATGGTTAACTGATATGGTTAAACGTCTAAAAGGCTCTGTTATTGTGATTACCCATGATCGTTACTTCCTAGACGCGGTATCCACGCACATCTATGAAATTGCCGACCAAACTTTATATAAACATAGCGGAAACTATGGTGATTTCTTAGAAGCAAAAGCGATGCGCCAAGAGATGCAACAAGCAACAGATGCGAAACAACAAAACCGTTACCGTTCGGAGTTGAAATGGATTCGACGTGGTGCAAAAGCACGTTCTACAAAACAAAAAGCACGTATTCAACGTTTTGAAGAATTATCAGATTCCCTTCAAAAAGATAATAGTCAAACGTCACTTGAGATGGGACTAGCTACTTCACGTCTAGGTAAAAAAGTTATCGAAGGCGAAGGCGTTTCGAAAGCATTCGACGAACGTGTTATTTTAGAAAACTTCTCCTTCTTATTACAACAAGGTGACCGTATTGGTATTATTGGACCGAATGGTGCTGGGAAGTCGACATTACTTAATTTATTAGCTGGCGTTTTAAAACCAGATGCTGGACAAATTGAAGTCGGTTCAACGGTAAAAATCGCACATTTTACACAGCACTTACCACAGATGAATACGAATGAACGTATGATTGAATATGTACGTGAATCAGCGAATGATATTGTGGATGTAGCAGGTGAACATCATTCAGCAGCACAAATGTTAGAACGCTTCTTATTCCCACTGCATACACATGGTACACAGATTGGTAAACTTTCAGGCGGTGAGCGTAAGCGTTTATATCTATTAAAATTATTGATGGAGCAACCGAACGTTCTTTTACTTGATGAGCCGACAAATGATTTAGATATTGATACATTGTCTGTACTTGAAGACTTTATCGAACATTTTGCAGGTGTCATCGTGACGATTTCACATGACCGCTTCTTCTTAGATCGTATTGCGAAAAAGTTGTGGGTTTTAGATGGCAAAGGACATGTTGAGGAAAGTCTCGACATTTATACAGACTTCTTAGCAAAACAAGAAGAACAACAAAAGCTTGAAAAAGAAGTCAAAGTCGAGAAGCCAAAAGTCGAAAAAGTTCGGACAGAGAAAAAGAAACTATCTTTCAAAGAACAAAAAGAATGGGAAACGATTGAAGCAGATATTGAAAAAATTGAGATGGCGATTATGGAACGAGAAGAAGGAATCGCAACAGCGGGTTCTGACTTTACACGTCTACAACAATTAACGAATGAATTAGACGAATTGAATGTGCAATATGAGCATTTGATTGAACGTTTTGATTATCTAAGTGCTATTGTAGAAGGGAAAGCGTAACAAGGAGGAAATCGTATGCAAATTAAATCAATCGAACCAACACCAAGTCCAAATACGATGAAGGTGATTTTAGATCAAGAACTACCATTTGGTACGGCGCATAATTACCGACCAGATGCTGCTGAAGATGCACCAACAGAGATTCAACAAATTTTAGCGATTGACGGTGTAAAGGGTGTATATCATGTTGCTGACTTTTTAGCAGTTGAACGAAATGCTAAATACGATTGGGTAACGATTTTGGCATCGGTTCGCCAAGTATTTGGCGAAGAAGCAGGAGAAGCAGCGCAACAGGCGAAAGAACAAAACCATTATGGGGAAGCGTATGTACACATTCAAATGTTCAAAGGCATTCCACTTCAAGTGAAAGTATTTGATTCAACTGAGGAACAGCGCTTTGCACTTGATCAGCGCTATGTGAATGCGTTCCAAGAAGTTCTTGGTACTTCGGATGACGATGACTTTATTTTACAACGTAAATGGGTTGATTATGGTGTTCGCTATGGTCAACTTGATGAAATCGGTCAAAGTATTGTTGCGGAAATTGAAGCAACTTATCCAGCAGAACGCTTGCAAGAACTTGTACAGGCAGCAACTGAACAGCGTGAACAAGTTCAATTAGATAAAAAACGCATTACAGTTGCCGATTTAGCACATGAAGATTGGGAAGTGCGTTTTAAATTACTCGATCAAATTCCTGACCCAACAGTAGAAGATCTACCGATGTTGGCGAAAGCATTAGATGATGAAAAGATGTCCATTCGCCGACTTGCGACAGTGTATCTTGGCATGATTGAAGATGTAGCGGTTGTACCCTACTTAAAACGTGCATTACAAGATAAAAGTGCCTCGGTTCGTCGAACTGCGGGAGATTGTATGAGCGATTTAAGCTTGGTAGAATTCGAGCCTGCAATGATTGAATCATTATCGGATAAAAATAAATTAGTACGTTGGCGTGCAGCTATGTTCCTTTATGAAAGTGGGACGGAAAAAGCATTACCTGCATTAGAGGCAGCACAAGATGATTCAGAATTCGAAGTAAGTTTACAAGTGAAAATGGCAATAGAGCGTATTTCACAAGGAGAATCTGCTAAAGGTTCCATGTGGAGACAGATGACGGAAATGCGTAAGCAATCGAAAGATTAATTAGAAGGTCGAACACACTAAAAATTTACTGTGTTCGACTTTTATTTTTGGTGTATAGTGTTTAAATAAGTATTAAAAATGACGATAATAGTCATGATAGAGGTGATTAACGTGATTTGTGGAAAATGTCAAGCGAATAAAGAAGCGGTGCTTATTACACAACAATATCAACTACAACAGTCTCTTGTAACTATTCATTATATTCCAGCGACTCGTTGCAATTGCCAAACTTATATTTCAACTACAGTGCAACAAGAAATTCAAGCATATTTAACGGAAAATGCTAATTTAACTCAACCAAAAGTTTTAGCCTATTCTGAAGTGTAACAGTAATTTGAAACAATGAAGTTTGTTAAAAACGATAATAGCGTATGTGAATAAGTTATATAGTTCATATGTATATCAAAAAACTGGGACATGCGTGTAAAAATACTATCCCACATGAGCATAAGAAAAACTGGAATCGCGTTGTTGTGCGGTTCCAGTTTTTCGTTGCGAACACTAAAAAAGAAAGTGAAATGTTTTGTCCTAGACTATATTTCATATATTCCTTTAGTTTATTAAGAACGTTTTAAGGAAGAAGTAGCAATTGCATGTTTTACTTGTGGTTTAATTGTATTTTGTTTTTCAGTAGCTTCACGATAAATCGTGAAAGCAGATTTTCTTTTCGTGCGCATTAAAAGTAAGGTACCTCTAAATAATCCATAAGCGATATAAAGTCCACCAAGTGTATAAAGGGCGTAGGGGATGATTGCATTTGAAAAAGGAGCGAAATAACCAACAACGATAATAGTTGTACCGACTAAGTAATAGAAGAGGATCGTATTTACATCTTTCATCATGTCTTTTCCCTCATTTCAATACGTGATTAGTATGTAGTATTCCTACTTTTAACATATTCAAAACATATCGAGTAAATAATGTTATTTTATTGGGAAAAGGGTATAGTTCCAAATAAGGTTATCATTCGAAAGTGTTTGTCTAAAATAGATGTCATCTTTAGTAAAGTATTTGCGTTCAGAATATAAAAAGGTTCTGTTGTAGATGACTTAACAATGAAAGCGATTTATATACAAACAAAAGTACAGATAAAATAGTGATACAATAAAATTTTTAGCAAGAAATTAGAAGCGTGTGATTAGTTCAGTCGGGTTCATTTATACACCAATCGGGGTGTTGTTGTAATAAAGCTTCTTTTGAATGGCTACCCCCATGTAACGGCACACGTATGAACCCCAGCAGCCTTCCCCATTTGTAAATCAAAAATAGCGTCACCAATCATAACCGTCTTCTCCAATTGAATTGTGTGCTCTTTTTGAATTTGAAAAATACCGGCGGGGTCTGGCTTATAGTGCGTTACGCGGTCAGAAACAATTGTATCTTCAAAAAAGGTAGCGACCTTTAAAATTTCTAAATTACGTTTTAGGACATCTGTTTTCTTACTTGATAAAACAAAACAGCGTTTCTTTTGTTCTTGTAATGTTTGCAGTACCTCTTCAATATTTAAGAAAAAATGTAATATATCTTGTTCAATCTGTTGATAGATACTTCTAAATGTTGTTAATAATTCGTCTAAAGTAGTAGAATCAACTGTTTCACCAATCATGAGCGGGAAAGACTTTTCAATCAGTACACTCATATAATATGTAATTTGCTCCGCATTAGGCACTTTATACCCTTGATGTTGAAAAACATATTGTGTAGCTATCATATTACATTGTTCTGAATCAGCTAATGTTCCATCAAAATCAAAAATATAATTCTCCATTTCCATCATTTTCATTCCTATTTTTTTCATAAAAACAAAGTATATGAATATAAAGTTTGAACATTTTGTGACAATTGCGTATAATAAGCATATCAAAGAAAAAAGGAGCTTGCAGATGAGCAGAGATTTAGAAGACAGTATTTCACCATACAATCCCACGCAAGTTTTGAGGAGTGTATGGAGCATGTCATTCGAAAAGATAGAATTAATAAATAACATGTAGTGTTTTACAAAAGAACGATTGAAAAAATTTTGTATAGAAAAATACATAAACATACCATTCGTGCATCTTTTGTAAATTCACATACCGCCAAATCATCAGCAAGCACATATTTTACGATTTGGAGGGATTAAGATGCAAAAAGTATACTTACAAAAATTAGACATTTTCTATGCAGAAAGAATGTCACAACTAATTAGCGAACCAGCAGTAAGAGAACCACTCGGCTTAACAGAAAATGAAACATCTGTTGCGTCAATGATGGACTTCATTCGTGAAATGCAATTAGAAGAAATGATGGGAAATCATGTTGCACGTATGATTATGAATGAGGATTTTGAGTTGATTGGTGTCATTACATTACACAATATAGATGAAGAGATGCAAACAAGTCATATGAGTACTTGGATTGGTGAACCATACTGGGGAAAAGGGTACAATCGCTTAGCAAAAGAGAAGATGTTTTATCATGCTTTTATGGAACGTCATTTACGTACAGTATTTGCAGGTGCGCGTGTTGAGAATTTCCGATCACGTAAAGCACAGCGTAAACTACCTTATATGCGTTGTAATGTAGAGCGTATATATCCAGAAGAGTTACTGCGATTAGAACGTCGCGAACAAGCATATTGTATTCTTAATGCAGTTGAACGAACAGATTTTTTAAACTGGTATTATCAGCGTGTGGCAATCTAGTTGGAATGTCACACTTTTCAGATTCCCTTTACTTCAATGTAATTCCTATTATAAAATGGAGAGAGCGTTGCAATGAATAGGGAGGATTTTATGAAGATGAAAAAAATTGCAGCCATTATTGTAGGAAGTATTCTATTTCTATCAGTGGCTGTTTTTATAATGCTCAAGTTTATGAATCCAACAATTGGCAAAGAAACAAACGAAAAAGAATATGAAGGGCAACAATTTTTAAAAGAGCAAAAATTAGGATTTTATATTTCAAATGAAGCAAAATCATTAGAAGAGGATAAGACAAAGGGATATGTTTTATTCCTGGACAAAAATAATGATATAACAGAACATGAAATTCAACCAGTTGAATACGGTGGCATTACTTTTGCAAATAATCGTCTGATGATAGAAGAGTCGAATCAAATGACTTTGACCGAATATATTACGAAAAAGACAACATTTGAAAAGCCAGATTATCGCGGTATGCATAATGGTTATTTACCGAAAACAGAACAGTACTATAGTTTATGTAATAGTGGATTAAGTGAAAAGCATGATTATAAAATGACGGTTCGTTATGCAGGAGAAGATGGTCAATTTAAAAAGTTCATTATTCCCAAATTTGTATCGACAGCTGGTGAAGAGGGTGACCAAGTAATTGTCCTGATACAAGATTTAATCTCAGGTGCCTTTCAATTACAGCAAACACCACTCGAAGAAAAAGCAAAACTACAAAAGATTACAGATTTAAATTTAAAAAGTCCAATGGATTTAGATGCGATTGCACCTATACTCGTTACAAAAAAAGCATATTATCTCGTCATGTCTCGCTATGTTTCAGAATCATATGAGGACATTATAGTATATGAAGTGAATCGCAAAACAAAGAATGTTAAAGCAACTGTCTTAGCGAAGTATCGCTCAGAAAAAGAGACAACATCAAGTCTACCACTTAGCTTCAATGATAGTGCAATCATGTACAAAGGTGGTTTATATTATTTAAATGGTATGGGACAAGTTTATCGCTATGATTTAAAAACAAAACAAATAGAAAAAATTTTAAAATTAAAGGACCAAGCAAAAGATAAGAATCATATGCAAGCTGTTTTCTATGAAGGTAAATTGCATATCGTATATGTGAAAAATGGTAATACATATTATGATCAATATCATTTAAAAAAGAAAAAACGCGTGCAACATCAAGAAATTAAAAATATTGAACGCTACTTGAAAAATGATGCGATGATTTCAGATTTAACCATCATAAAATAGTGAGAATGAGAAATTGTAGAATAGGACAATTTCTCATTTTTCATATAGAAGGGTTTGAAGTAATTGTTTATTTGTATTCATGCACATCATTCAAATCAGAAGTGGATGGACGCCGTATTACCGGGCGATTAATTACAGTATGTTGTCATCGGAAATTTACGAGCATGCACAGAACGTCTACAAGTAGAAAAAAGGTATTTGAAAAGCTAGAAAGTTTATGTGAGAATCAAAAACCAATTGCTATTTTTATTATATGTACGCATCTACCAAAAGAGTATAAAGTACTGCTCATTCCATTAGATGCTTTATTATTTGAACAACTAGCTATATTACTCGCTATTCAAATCGTCTTTACAAATCCTGGGACAGTTGAACCAACAATGGCTAGATATCAATCGTGGCAACCAGAAAATCAGCACGTAACTATACATATAATACCGAACGTATTTCAATATATTGAACAAGGGAATGGGAAGAATATACGCAGGAAATTCTGACCGCTATTGCACAACTATCAATGGAATGTGCCATTCGTACAGGTGATTATAGCTGTTTAACAGCATTACCTAAAACCGTTCAAAAATTGAAATCTTTTGCATAGAAACAGAAGAAGGAATCATCTATACTAAGGTGGATATAAAAGAATCATAAAGGAGGATGTTCTAATTGTCAGTAAACATCACGCTCTATGCATCATTAGAAAGTCCAACAACGATTTTTGAAAAAATAATGGAACAAAAACAAGATCGTTATATAGTAGAATTTGGGGAAGAAACACTCCAAATTTTTAAAAAAGGTCTATTTAAAAAGAAATTAATTGGACAATTCACACATCGAACTCGACAACAAGAAGATGCCAATCAATTTACACAAGGTTTAATCGGATATATTCATCAAGAAATACATGGTGATGAAGCAATTAAACAAAAGTTGCTTATTCAAGGCGAACATACGAATGTTATGCTCGGATGCATGATTGAAGAAGATGAAGCAGAAGCATTTTTCCCTTCGTATTTTCAATTCATTCAACAATTGAATGGTTTCATCTATGTACCATCAGGCGATATTATTTCGGTTGACGGACAAGAAATTGCAAATGGTGAAGGGCAAATTGTTGCTGAAGATTTCACCGTACAAGTAGCAAAACGTGAATTGAAACCATTATTTGACGTAACAGAAACAGTTGAAAATCAGGGAAGACGTGTAGCCTCGATTGCTAAAATAAAGGCAAGACATATTCCTTATACGGAAAATCTCTCGCTATTACCAGACTCAAAACAAGTGCGCATGCGCTCAGTAGAAGAAATTGCGAGACGTGCTGTAGTCGTGTTAATTCTTATTCAATTTGTTCGTGAATTATTAGATGAAAAAGAAGAAACGAATTTAAAAACGTCAAAACGCATTGCAGAAGTCTTTTTAAATCGCTACGGTGTAAAGATGAATTTAACAGCTGAAGAAGAAGCTTTTTTAGCGCAAGAAGACTATACACAACAAGAATTAATTAATAAAATGTGGCTATATGAAGCCGTATGGGTGATGTTATGGAGTATTCATCTAGTTGAAGAATTAGTTGAGCCAACACAGATTTGCGATGTAGAACACACATTAAATCTTTTAATGAATTACACAAATATTGGTGAGTTATTACAAGATGCGGAAGCACGTGACGTAACAGAAGTATTAAATCGTATGGATGAAAACTATTTATATCACTGGGCATGTACAGAAGCACGCTTACAAGGTAAAGAATCACCAGCTGATTTAGATGATGGTGTTGTACTTGAACGTCAGCGGGCATTCAATTGGATGACACAATTACATGAAGAACAATGGGATGATGTAACTGTTTATTCTTAAGATAAAACAAGGTCTATTTTGTTAGCGAAATAGATCTTGTTTTTATTTTGTTTAAAAAGAAAATCAACTAAATAGATGACTTGTATTGTATAAGTAATCAAGGTTCATTAGTTTTCCTTTTATTTCAAAATAATGAATTTCACGATTTAAAGCGTTGAATTGAAGATAAAATAAAACATATATTGTATAAAAACCTTTTTATACAATATATTTAAAAAGTTGGCTTTTTTTGTAAAGATATTGTAAAATAAAAACAAGAATTTTCAGAAAATTAAATCGGGGGCTACTTACTATGAATAATGAACCGAATGAATTGCTTAGAGTCCACAATTTAGAAACGACTTTTTTCACAGATGATGGTGCAGTGCCAGCAGTAGATGGTATTTCATTTACATTGAGAGAAAGAGAGATTCTTGGGATTGTTGGAGAGTCTGGCTCGGGAAAAAGTGTGACATCTCTTTCGATTATGGGATTAATTCCTTCACCACCTGGCAAAATTACAAATGGTGAAATTCAGTTTGGTGGTAGAGATTTAACAAAATTAAAAGAAAAAGAGATGCGAAAGATACGAGGAAATGATATCGCGATGATTTTCCAAGAACCGATGACATCACTCAACCCATTATTTACAATCGGTAAACAATTAAACGAAGCCATTTTATTACATAATAAAGGGTGGTCAAAAAAACAAGCGACTGCACGTGCCATCGAAATGATGAAATTAGTTGGATTACCGCGTGCTGAACAATTAATCAAAGAATACCCACATCAACTTTCGGGTGGTATGCGTCAACGTGTCATGATTGCGATGGCGTTAGTTTGTGACCCGCAAATTTTGATTGCGGATGAACCGACAACCGCACTTGATGTAACGATTCAAGCGCAAATTCTCGCGTTAATGCGCGACTTAAATGAACGTCTAAATACAGCAGTTATGCTCATTACCCATGATTTAGGTGTTGTAGCAGAAACATGTGAGCGCGTTATTGTCATGTACGGGGGACAAATTGTTGAAGAAGGTCCTGTAAAAGAGATTTTTGAATCACCGCAGCATCCTTATACAAAAGGATTAATTCAATCTGTTCCGGATATGCGCTATAAAAAAGAGCGATTGTATTCGATACCGGGAAATGTACCAAAGCCAGGTTCGATTAAAAAAGGCTGTCGTTTTGCAGCACGTTGTGAATATGCATTTGAGCGTTGCTTAAATGAAAATCCACAAATTTATCATACGAATGATCATCATATTTCAAGATGTTTCCTTGCAGAAGAAAAGGAGGTTGCACTGAATGACTGAACCATTATTAAAAGTTAAAGGATTAAAAAAATACTTTCCCATTAAAGCAGGTGTGATTGGTCGTCGTGTTGGAGATGTAAAAGCAGTCGATGATGTTTCTTTTGAAATTATGGAAGGTGAAACACTCGGTATTGTAGGAGAATCCGGGTGTGGAAAATCAACAACTGGTCGCTCCATTATGCGCCTCATTGAGCCAACTGCTGGTGAAGTTTATTTTGAAGGAAAAAATGTTTCGACAATGTCAAAAGAAGAATTACGAAAAGCAAGACGTGACATTCAGATGGTCTTTCAAGATCCGTATGCGTCGCTTAATCCTAGACATAATATTCAGAAAATTTTGGAAGAACCGCTTAAAGTGCATGGCATTGGTAACGACAAAGAGCGAAAAGAAAAGGTCGCAAAATTGCTCGAAATTGTTGGATTGAGTAGCTACCATGCAAGTCGTTATCCACACCAATTTAGTGGTGGACAGCGCCAACGTATTGGGATTGCACGCGCCTTAATGACAAATCCGAAATTGATTATTGCAGATGAACCTGTTTCAGCACTGGATGTATCGATTCAGGCACAAGTATTAAATCTAATGAAAGATTTACAACAAGAATTAAAGCTAACGTATATCTTCATTGCCCATGATTTAGGCGTCGTTCGCCACATAAGTGACCGAGTAGGTGTCATGTACTTGGGTAAAATGATTGAAATTTCTGAAAGTGAAGCGCTATATGAAAAGCCATTACACCCATATACACAAGCTTTACTAGCCGCAGTACCTGTACCTGATCCTGATTTTATGCGAGAAACGCAACTTTTAACAGGCGATATACCGAGCCCAGCGAATCCGCCAACAGGATGTGCGTTCCATACGCGGTGTCCTTTAAAAATGGAGCATTGTGACCAACGTGTTCCATTATTAATCGAAGTTGAACCTGGTCATTCTGTTGCATGCCATCTCTATACAGAGGCATTCAGCAATGATAATAAATAGAAAAGTTTTGGAGGGAATTGTATGAAGAAAAAGAGTTTTGTGTTCGTCCTACTCTTAATTCTCGTTTTATCAACTGCTTTAGCAGCATGTGGCGAGAAAAAAGATAGCGGTTCAGACGGCGACAAAAAAGAAAAAGTTCTTGTCTTTGGTCGTGGAGCTGACTCTGTAAAATTAGATCCAGCTGCTGTAACAGATGGTGAGTCACTGAATGTAACAAAAAATATTTTTGAAACATTAATCAATTTTGGTGAACAAAACACAGATTTAGTACCTGGACTTGCTTCAAAATGGGAAACATCAAAGAATGGCTTAGAATATACATTCGAGCTACAAAAAGGTGTTAAATTCCAAGATGGTACAGATTTTAATGCTGAAGCAGTTGTGAAAAACTTCGAGCGCTGGATGAATGGTAATGCTAAAAAGTTCCCATACTTCCAATCGATGTTCGGTGGTTTTAAAGGCGATAAAAATGCCGTTATTAAAGAAGTAAAAGCAGATGGTGAAGATAAAGTTATCATCACATTAAATTATCCGCAAGCACCATTTTTAAAGAACTTAGCGATGACGCCGTTTGCGATTGCATCGCCAACAGCACTTGAAAAAGAAGGTAAGAATTTCGAAAAGAAACCAGTTGGTACAGGTCCATTTACATTTGTTGAGTGGAAACGTAACGATTCCATTACATTGAAGAAGAATGAAGATTACTGGCAAAAAGGATTACCTAAACTAGATAAAGTCATCTTCCGTTCTATTCCAGATAACTCAGCACGTCTAAATGCTTTAACATCTGGTGAAATCGATTTAGCAGACGGTATTAACCCATCAGATGCAAAAATGATTGAAGATAATCCAAATTTACAATTATTCAAACGTCCATCTTTAAATGTTGGATACCTTGGTTTAACCGTAACACGTAAACCATTTGATGATAAAAAAGTACGTCAAGCTGTCAACTATGCAATTGATAAACAAGCGATTGTTGATACGTTCTATGAAGGACAAGCGGATGTAGCGAAAAATCCAATGCCACCAGTTATTAAAGGATTCAATGATTCGGTTGAAGACTATAAATATGATCCTGAAAAAGCGAAGAAATTATTAGCTGAATCAGATTATAAAGGTGAAACAATTGAACTTTGGGCAATGCCAGTGCCACGTCCATACATGCCAGACGGACAAAAAATTGCTGAAGCAATTCAAAAGAATTTAGAAGATGTTGGAATGAAATCTAAAATTGTCAACTACGAGTGGGGCACATATTTAGATAAAGCTTCAAAAGGTGAAGCAGATGCCTTCTTACTTGGTTGGACAGGTGATAATGGAGACGCTGATAACTTCCTATACACACTTTTAGATGAAGATAATATCGGTAGTAACAACTACACATTCTTCAAAAATGCTGAAACACACAAATTATTAAAAGAAGCGCAAAAAGAAGTAGATGAAGAAAAACGTGCGAAATTATACGAAAAAGCACAAGAAATTATCCATGATGAAGCACCTTGGGTAGCGATTGCTTACTCAACACCTTTATTGGCAGGTAAAAAAGAAATTACTGGTTTCAAAGCTCATCCAACAGGCTCTGACCGCTTTGACACAATTGATTTTAAATAAGTAAACATGCGCTGTCGCACAGAGTTGAACAGTGTGACAGCGCATATTATTTTAGGAGGTAACGTGTATGCTACGCTATACAGGAAAACGACTTTTACAATTAATCCCTGTCCTCTTTGGTATGACATTTATTGTGTTTATGATTGTACGAGCTATTCCCGGTGACCCAGCGAAAATCATCCTCGGTCAACAGGCAAGTAAAGAAGCTGTGGCTGCATTACGAGAAAGTTTAGGTCTCGATAATCCATGGTACATACAATACTTTAATTATCTAGGACAATTATTTACAGGTAACTTGGGAGAGTCGATTAAAACAGGTGAAGCTGTTAGTGCAGAAATCTACCCATATTTAGCCGCAACAATGGAATTAGGCTTTGTTGCAATGGTTATTGCTATTGTCATTGGCGTCAATGCAGGAATTGTGTCTGCATGGTTCCAAAATTCATGGTTTGATTATAGTGCGATGATTTTAGCACTAATTGGTGTATCGATTCCGATTTTTTGGTTAGGTTTATTAGGACAGTGGGCATTCAGTGTTGAACTTGGTTGGTTACCAACTTCCAATCGATTTGATCCACGAGATCCTGTTGAAGCCATTACGCATTTCTATTTAATTGATACATTAATTGAAGGGCGTTTTGATCAATTTTTAGATGTTGTGAAGCATTTAATTTTACCAGCGACTGCTTTGGCTACAATACCAATGGCAATAATTGCACGTATGACACGTTCAACAATGATTGAAGTGATGCGTTCGGACTTCATTCGTACAGCACGAGCGAAGGGACAAAAGATGTTTTGGGTTGTTTATAAACATAGTTTAAAAAATGCAGTCATTCCCGTATTAACAGTAATTGGTTTACAAACAGGACTTTTACTTGGCGGGGCTATTCTAACGGAAACCATCTTTAGTTGGCCAGGTATTGGACGCTATATTTATGATGCGATTAGTTCTCGTGATTATCCAGTTATTCAATCAGGTATTCTAGTTGTAGCATTCTTATTCGTCATGATTAATTTACTGGTTGATTTACTTTATAGTGTGATTGATCCACGTATTAAATACGATTAAGAGGAGGGAACAACATGACAGGTATTACACCCGAAATACAATTACCAGAAGAGAAAAGTAAGGCACGTAGTCCATTCCAAGATAGTCTACGAACTTTTCGGAAAAGTAAAGTAGCTGTAGTAGGCACAATCATTGTTGCTTTCTTCATCTTACTTGCTATTTTCGGTCCGTGGATTGCACCACAAGGGATTAATGAACAAAATTTAAAATTGCGACTCTTACCACCTTCTAGCGCACATTGGTTTGGGACGGACGTATTTGGACGCGATATTTTCTCACGCGTTATTTTAGGCGCAAGATTATCTTTACTAGTAGGTTTTGCGTCTGTTGCACTTTCCATTATTATTGGTAGTATATTAGGAATTTTAGCAGGTTATTACGGAAAATGGGTAGACACTATCATTTCACGTTTCTTTGATATCCTACTTGCCTTCCCAAGTATTCTACTGGCAATTGCAATTGTCACAGCACTCGGACCATCTTTATTCAATGCGCTACTAGCGATTGCGATTGTCAATGTACCAAATTTTGGTCGTCTTATTCGTTCTAAAGTATTAAGCATTAAAGAAGAAGAATTTATTACAGCTGCTCGTGCAGTCGGAATGCGTGATACACGTATTTTATGGGGACATGTATTACCTAATTCCATGACACCGATTATCGTACAAGGTACGCTCGCGATTGCCACAGCGATTATTGAAGCAGCCGCACTTGGTTTCTTAGGTCTTGGCGCACAAGCACCACAACCTGAATGGGGTAAAATGTTAGCAGATGCGCGTATTTATTTAATCAATGCACCGTGGACGATGATTTTCCCAGGTCTTGCGATTATGCTAACTGTACTCGGATTCAACTTAATGGGTGATGGTTTACGCGATGCTTTCGATCCAAAAATGAAAAATTAATACGAAAAAAGGACTTCGGCATAATCCGAGTCCTTTTTATTTTTAGAAAAAGTATTTGAAATATAAAAAGATAATCGCTGCGTAAATCACAGTCGCAATAACCATATGAAGTGGTTTTTTTGAACGAAAGCCTACAATACGATTATACCATTTACGGTCGACAACGATTAATTTCACTTTGTCAGGTAATGCAGAACGAAGTGTCGCAGAAGATACCCATGTTTTAACGATTAATTGTTCACCATTTGGACGTGTAAATGTGTAGCGTTGTGATAACGAAAACTGATCGTATTTCACCGTCTCAAACTCAGAAAATTTATAAGATGCCAATTCTTCAATCGCTAAAATTTTATCCGTTGTCGGAGTATCACGTGTTGGTTCGATTATGCGCACGAATAAAAAACGATCAATACCTGCTTTAAATAGTAAATGACTGGCACCAGGAACTTGTTTTGAATCCGTTTGTGCCACTTGATAACCTTTATATTGTTTATTTTTATTCATAAACTGTAAAATTTCATAGTTATTAATCATACATGCTGTCTCCTTTTCAATATACCTAGCGTAACATAGTTGAAAGCGAGTAAAAAACCCTCTCCTTCAACTTTCTATAGCATTTTTGTGAAGGTTTGAATTTCCTCAAATAATGTAAGGACAGAACCTGGAAAACGACGATTTTTTAAATAGTATAAAAAGACAGGACGAGCTAAAATATTATCTTCAATCACACGATAGTCGAGTGTATCGGGAAAGGCATTTTTAATATAGTTTTCAGGCAAAATACTAATACCAAGTCCTTCATTCACAAGAAGTTTCGCCATTTCAAAGCGTTCAATTTGATAGTCAATTTTAGGTGTTAATTGTAATTTATCAAAAGCACTTAAAATCTGTTTACATGTTTCAAATTTCGGCATCCCTGTAATAAGAGAATCATCACATAAATCTTTCAATGTGATATGTTCTTTTTTAGCGAGTGGATGCTCCTTTTGAAAAATAACAACAAAGCGTTCTGTATAGAGCTGAATCCCTGTAATAGAAGGACTTTGAATGCGATGATTCGAAATCGCTGCGTGAATATGATATTTCTCAAGAGCTGTTACAACACGTGTGTTATACAGTGTATCAATCACTGAAAATTGAACAGCTGGATATTTCTTTGCGTAATCATACATAATCTTTGTAAACCAGCCATGTGCCGATTCAATCATGCCAAATACAATCTCGATTTCCTCTCCATGTACAATGTCTTGAATTTCCTCATTCATAATTGAAAACTGTTCAAGTAAGGAAGTCGCACGTTCAAGTAGTAACTCACCTGTATCTGTTAATTTTAATTGTCTAGTCGTTCGTTCAAATAAAGAACTTCCAATCTCTTTTTCTAAATTCGCAATGGAATTACTAAGAGAAGGTTGTGAAATATGTAGCCCGAGCGCAGCTTTTGAGAAGCTAAGTGTTTTGGCTACTGTCACAAAATACGTTAATTGCTTTAAATCCAAGTGAATCATCCCTTTCATTTATAGTTTGAAACTATAAATATATACAAAATCAGTATTAGTAATTATATATAACAGAAATTATACTAAGAATACGCTTTCATGTAAAAGTTTTAAAGGGGGAGAGTCTATGTATGATTCGAAAGTATCAGCTTATTGGAATGGACGTGTTGATAGCGAAATAAATGAAGAGAGTTTTCGTTTACATCAAGTTGTCACACAGAAGAAAATCGATGAGCTTGAACATAATGCAGCAGACCTTGTTCTAATGGGGTTTGTTTGTGAAGAAGGAGTAAGACGTAATCAAGGAAGACTTGGCGCAGCACAAGGGCCAAACGCTTTACGAAAAGGTCTTGCAAGCTTACCGAAGAATGACCAACATATTCAGAATATTGTGGACGTTGGCAATATTGTGTGTGAAGGACAAAAACTTGAACAAGCACAACAACAATTAGGGGACGCTGTTCAACAAGCACTACAAACGAATGCGAAATGTATCATTTTAGGCGGTGGACATGAAACATTATATGGACATTATTTAGGTGTACGTGCAGCATACGGTCAAGATGCTAAAATCGGTTTAGTTAATATTGATGCACACTTTGATTTAAGAAGTTACGATGAACAACCTTCATCTGGTACAATGTTCAAACAAATTTTAGATGAAGATGCAAATGCTTCTTACTTTGTTTGCGGTATTCAGCGCTATGGTAACACGAGAGAATTATTTAATCGTGCAGATAAGCTAGGCGTGACGTATTTATATGAAGATGAGATGACGTTAGCAGATGTTTCGGTAGAATTCGACCGTTTTGCAAATGAATGTGATATTGTAATACTTACGCTTTGTACAGATGTGATTGAATCGGCACATGCACCAGGGGTTAGTGCGCCGTCACCATTCGGGCTACATCCGAAAATGGTTCGTTCTATTATTCAACTCGTTACACAACATAAAAAAACAACAAGCTTCAACATTTGTGAGGTGAATCCAGCACTTGACTCAGAGGGGATTACAGTTAAGTTGGGAGCCTATTTAACAAATGAAGCGATGATTGGAATTACAAGGGGGAAATAATATGTTAGAAGTCAATCAAATTACAACATTATTCATTGCGGTAGCAATGTTTTTATTAGGTACATTCTTAGTTCGTAAAGTCGGCTTTTTAAGTCGCTTCTGTATTCCAGCACCTGTTGTTGGTGGTTTAATTTTCGCAATCATTGCGACAACTTTAAAAGCAACAGGCGTTGTTGAAATTTCGTTAGATACATCGTTACAAAGTATCTTTATGATTACCTTCTTCACAACGATTGGTTTAGGCGCAAGTTTTAGACTGGTACGCTTAGGTGGCAAATTATTAATTATTTATTGGATCGCTTGTGGTTTCTTAGCACTTATGCAAAATGTTATCGGCGTTAGTTTCGCTAAATTATTCGGTTTAGAGCCATTATTAGGTGTAATGGCAGGCGCGGTATCAATGGAAGGTGGGCACGGAGCAGCTGCAGCTTACGGTGAAACATTACAAGGATTAGGCGTTGACTCAGCGATTTCAATCGGTTTAGCAGCTGCAACACTTGGTTTAGTTGCTGGTGGTTTAATCGGTGGTCCAGTTGTTCAATATTTAGTGAAAAAATTTGATTTAAAACCAGTAGAAGTACCAGAAGAAAAATATGTTGAACAATACGAACATCCTGTAACTGAAAAATCTTTTATGAATCAAGTATTCTTAATTACATTCAGTATGGCAGTCGGTACATATTTAGGCGAATTATTCTCAAATACGACGGGCTTTGTATTACCAGGTTATGTCGGTGCGATGTTTACAGCTGTTATCTTACGTAATGTAATGGACCGCGTAAAACCAGGCTTTATTAATATGAAAGAGATTAATTTGATTGGCGATATTTCATTAGGTATTTTCTTATCAATGGCTTTAATGAGTATCAAACTTTGGGAAGTAGCAGGTGTAGCACTTCCAATTATCGGTATTGTATTCATTCAAGTCGTATTCATCACTGTTTTTGCGATTTTTGTGTTATTCAGAGCGCTTGGCAAAGACTATGATGCAGCCGTTATGGTTGCTGGTTTCTTAGGACATGGGCTTGGTGCAACACCAAACGCGATGGCAAACATGTCAGCAGTTGTAAAGAAATTCGGCCCATCTCAAAAAGCATTTTTAATCGTTCCAATTGTAGGAGCATTTTTGATTGACGTATTTGGTATGCCGATCATCATTGCAACGATTAATTTATTCAAATAAAATGAAAAGGAATCGCATCGTGGTGCGGTTCCTTTTTTGATTACTGAATGAAAGGGAAACCTGCTCGTTGAAAGGGACAAAAGTTGACGCGAAAGGGAATCC
>NZ_BJOB01000030.1 GCF_006539985.1 Kurthia gibsonii
CCTCTTTTTTATTTGAATCTCTTTTAAAAAGTAGATTTTTCATATAATATATAAGTTGATGCTTATGTAAGGAGGGTTTAGATGAATCAAGAACAACTCATTCAACAGCTAAAGGCAGTAAGCGATGCCAATCGTTTAAAATTACTTGCCGCTTTAAAAAATGGAGAATGTTGTGTCTGTGATTTTGTACCATTACTACAAATTTCACAACCTGCTGTCAGTCAGCAATTGAAAAAACTAAAAGACGCATCTATTATTCAAGAGCGAAAAGAAGGGGCTTGGCGCTACTATCGTTTAGTAGATTCATTATCACCTGTCATACAAGCTGTACTAGATGAATTAGAACCTATTACGATTCCATCATCGTGTTCAAAATAGGTAGGAGGAAATTATGTTTGATTTTTGGATTGCTTTACTATTATTTATCGTGACATTATTTTTTGTCATTGTTCAACCACGTAATATAGGGATTGGCTGGTCAGCTTGTGCCGGTGCAGCAATTGCTTTTTTATTAGGTATTGTGAATATGGAGGACTTTAAGTCGGTTGTCGGTATTACGTGGAATGCAACACTTGCATTTATCGGTATTATTATGATTTCAATCATTCTTGACGAAATCGGTGTTTTTGAATGGTCAGCGCGTCATATGGCAAAGTTGGCTCGTGGTCATGGTATTCGCATGTATATCTACATTTGTTTACTTGGTGCAGTTGTTGCCGCATTTTTTGCGAATGACGGAGCAGCTCTTATTTTGACACCAATCGTTTTAGCGATGGTGCGTAATTTGAATTTTAAAGAAAAAATGATTTTCCCGTTTATTATCGCAAGTGGTTTTATTGCAGATATGACGTCATTACCCTTTGTTATTAGTAACTTAGTAAACATTGTTGCCGCAGATTATTTTTCAATTGGTTTTGCAGAATATGCACTTCATATGATTATTCCGAACCTTTTTTCACTACTTGCAACAATCATCGTTTTACTATGGTATTTTAAAAAGGCGATTCCGCGTACATATGATGCAACGCAAATTTCAGAACCAAAAGATGCGATTCGTCATCAATCCCTTTTTAAACAATCATGGTGGATGTCACTATTATTATTAATTGGTTACTTCTCGAGTGAATGGACAGGTATTCCTGTGTCATTTATTGTTTTAGCAGTTGCATTCATTCTGCTTATTCAAATGAAAGTATACCGTTTTTCAAGTCCAACAAAAGTAATTAAAATGGCTCCTTGGAATATTGTATTCTTTTCGATTGGAATGTATTTAGTCGTGTATGGACTAGGGAGCGCAGGAATGACACATGGCGTTGCAACATGGATTCAGTGGTTAGCAGATCAAGGATTATTCGTCGCAACAATTGGTATGGGATTCTTATCGGCTATTTTATCAGCAATTATGAATAATTTACCAACTGTTATGATTCAGTCATTAGCAATTCAAGAAGTGAATACGACACCTGTTATTCGAGATACACTCATTTATGCGAATATAATTGGCTCGGACTTAGGCCCAAAAATGACACCAATTGGTTCACTTGCAACATTGGTTTGGCTTCATGTATTGTCACTTAAAGGGATTCAAATCTCTTGGATTCGTTACATAAAGATTGGGTTTATTTGTACAATCCCAATTCTACTTGTAACATTACTAGGACTGTATATTACAATGAAATTATTTTAAAAATCATCCTTTCCAAGGGTGGTTTTTTTTTTGTGTTTTTCATACACAAAAAGGAAAATAATTACCGTATAATTGAAGAAAATAGTAATAAGATACTTAATAAATGAAAAAATTCAAAATGAACTGAAAAAATACACTTTTCAACTGATGTGTGTTTCGTAAGGGATTATTAACATATTAATAAAAATAAATAGATATGAACTGGAGGGCACTGCATGAATTACAGATAGCTATATGCTATTTTTTTAATCTGTTTCATATTCTTGATTGATCCTTCAACTGCCAGTAGTTCTGAAAAAGAAGTACACGATGTAAATTTGAATACATATTTGGCACAACAAAATAAGGCATCTTTGGAAGGTGATTGGAGGTATATTGAAGGTATTCGTACGCCAAATGAGATGAAACAAGCGTATATAATATTGCCAACTACAAAAATTCCAATTGAATTCAGTCAATTATTTAATCGAGACGATGCTTCTGCAACATTTTCTACATATATCAAGATTCCAAGCTGTTTTGTAGGACAACTAATGGCAATCGACATTATTTTAATGAATATATGGAAAAAGCATTTGCGGAAGTAATCAAAGAACATGCTTCGCTCTCCATGTTAATCTTAGATGTGGATGATTTTAAAAAGTACAATGATTTTTACGGACACATTGAAGGGGATTAATTATTGCAATATCTTGCAAGTGAAATGTCTAAAGTCGTACCAAAAGAAGGCGTTCTAGCACGCTATGGAGGAGAAGAATTCGCCATTGTGCTACCGAACTATTCAAACGAACAAGCTACAGCAATCGCTGAAAAAATAAAATCTCGTATTGCATATCAAAATTTACAACAAGCTGCGAGTGATTATGGCCTTATTACAGTGAGTATTGGAGTCGCAACACATGAATGTAAAACACAATATGCAACTGTGAATGAAAGAATTAACGCAGCTAATCAAAATTTATATATCTGTAAAAATACTGGTAAAAATAAAGTGGTTTATTAAAAAATCCAAATGTATGATGTGTCGGTATTTTACCGATTACTCAAACATTTGGACTTTTTATTAGATTGAAAAGTCTTCAGGCACAAATACTTTTAATTGTTTTGGATGGATGTAGACTGTATCACCTTTTTCAATGGCAAGTTGAGTGAAGAATTCTTTTGTAATTTCTGCTTCTAAATAGTCATTCGTATCAGGTCGATGTAATTCAATATGAATTGTCGCACCGATTGGATGAATATGTAGGACGGTTGCCTTTACTGTATTCGGTCTTACTTCTTTTTCAATTGCGACATCATGTGGACGAACATAACCAACTGTTTCTTGTTCGGAATCAAGGTTAGACCCTGGAACTTTGAATGAGAAGTCGCCATTAATGAGTTCGCCTTTTCGTAATCTTCCTTTAAAGAGGTTCACATTTCCCAGGAAATCATAAACGAACGGTGAAGCAGGATTTTCATATACTTCAACAGGGGAGCCGATTTGTTCAATACGACCTTCATTCATAATAACAATCCGATCGGCTACATCAAGTGCTTCCTCTTGGTCATGTGTTACAAAAATAGAGGTAATATGATAGTCATTGTGCAGTTTTCGTAGCCATCTACGCAAATCTTTTCTTACTTTCGCATCGAGTGCGCCAAATGGTTCATCGAGTAGTAACACTTTTGGTTCAACGGCAAGTGCGCGTGCAAGAGCGACACGTTGGCGCTGACCTCCTGACAATTGCGAAGGGTAGCGTTTAGCAAAATGTTCTAATTTAACAAGCGAGAGTAACTCGATTACCTTATCCTCGATTTCTTTTTTAGATGGACGTAGTTTTTTCGGTCTTACTTTTAAACCATATGCGACATTATCAAAAACAGTCATATGGTTAAATAAAGCATAATGTTGGAATACAAAACCGATATTTCGTTCTTTCGCGCTAAGATGTACAACTTCTTTTTGGTCGAATAGAATCGTTCCTTCATCTAACGTTTCAAGCCCAGCGATAATTCGAAGAAGGCTTGTTTTCCCAGAACCAGATGGACCTAATAAAGCGACTAATTCACCAGGTTGAATCGATAGTGAAATTTTTTGTAGTGCATGGTACTGTCCGAAATGTTTATCAATTTCTCTTAACTCAATACTCATTTAGAAACCTCCTTCGTACGCCATTCGATGATATTTTTTGCGATGATTGTTGCGAGTGCGAGTAGCGACATGAGTGATGCCACCGCAAATGCTGCTGTAAATTGGTATTCGTTATATAAAACTTCGATGTGTAGGGGCATCGTATTCGTTAAGCCGCGAATGTGACCAGATACAACGGATACTGCACCAAATTCACCAATGACACGCGCGTTACATAGAATCACACCATATAATAAGCCCCACTTAATTTTCGGAAGTGTAATACGCATAAAGGTCTGAAAACCATTTGCACCAAGTGAATGTGAAGCTTCTTCTTCTGACTGCCCTTGTGCCTGCATAAGTGGAATGAGTTCACGCGCAACAAAAGGAACCGTCACGAACAAGGTCGCTAAAATAATGCCAGGTAGTGCGAAAATAATAAAGATATCTCGCTCAAGCAACCATTCACCGAATAATCCTTGTGCGCCGAATAATAAGACGAAAATTAAACCGGCGATCACAGGTGACACAGCAAAGGGTAAATCGATGAGCGTTAAAAGTATATTTTTACCTTTAAAATGATATTTTGAAATAAGCCATGCACTCAGTACACCGAATAATGTATTCAATGGTACAACAATTAATACGACAAGGAATGTCAGTCGAATAGCAGAAAGCGCCTCGCTATTCGTAATGGATGCTAAATAGACATCTACACCTTTTTGAAAAGCTGTCATAAAAATCATGACAAGCGGTAATAATAAGAAAAGAGATAAAAAAAGTACACTAATCGTAATTAATGAGCGGCGAATCCACTTCGGTTCACTCGTAGGTGAATCTATCTTCACTTTTGGTAAAGTATGTGGTTGTTCGAGTACGTTCTCTGTCATATTATGCACCTACTCTCTTTGTATATTTACGTTGAATGAGCCATTGAATGATATTCATCGTGAGTAAAAAGAAGAATGAACCAATTAGCATAACCGAAGCAATGGCAGTCGCTCCTACATAATCATATTGTTCTAATTTTGTCATGATGAATAATGGTGTAATCTCTGTCTTCATGGGCATATTACCAGCGATAAAAACAACCGAACCATATTCACCTAATGCACGCGCAAAAGCTAAAGTAAAGCCTGTCAAAATTGCTGGAATAAGTGTAGGGAAGATGACGTGACGAATCGTCTGCATACGATTTGCACCAAGACTAGCTGAAGCTTCTTCTTCCTCAATACGAAAGCTTTCAAGTACAGGCTGAACTGTACGAACAACAAAAGGCAGTCCAATAAACGTAAGAGCAATCATAATACCAAGCGGTGTGAAAGCAATTTTGAAATCGAAAAATTGACCAATCCATCCATTGGGTGCATAAAGAGCTGTTAGCGCAATCCCCGCAACAGCTGTTGGTAATGCGAAAGGTAAATCAACAAGCCCGTCCATTAAAGACTTAAGCGGAAATGTATAGCGAACAAGAACCCATGCAATAATCGTACCGAAAACGACATTGATAAGCGCTGCCACAAGTGATGCACCAATCGTTAACTTATAGGAGGCGACGGCACGCGGATCTGAAATAATCGTCCAAAATTCTCCCCATGTCAATTGAAGCGAATGCAGAAGAATCATCGATAACGGTAATAAAATTAATAAACTAACATAAAAGATTGTGAAGCCGAATGAGAGTTTAAAACCCGGAAGTCGAAAAGCTTTTTGTTTTTTTGCTGTAAGTGAAGCCATTTAATCACCACTTTCTTATTGATAAATTTTGTCGAATAAACCACCGTCTTGGAAATGTGTTTTTTGTGCTTTTTGCCAACCACCAAAGTCTTCAATCGTAACAAGTTGAAGTGGTGGGAATTGTTTTTCATATTGCTTTAAAATTTCTGGGTTACGAGGTCGATAGAAATTTTTTGCTGCAATTTCTTGACCTTCTTTTGTATACAAGAATTTTAAATAAGCAGTTGCGACTTTTTCCGTACCACGCTTTTTCGCATTTTTTGTGACAACTGTAACAGGTGGTTCCGCCAAAATACTAAGAGAAGGAGTAATGATTTCGAATTCATCTGCACCTAACTCTTTTAATGACAAGTAGGCTTCATTTTCCCACGTGATGAGTACATCACCGATCCCACGCTCTACAAAAGTCGTAGTAGACCCGCGTGCTCCTGAATCAAGTACATCGACATTCCCATACAATTTTTGCATGAACTCAAATGGTGTTAGGTTTGTTTCTTGTTCATATTTTTCTGCGTATGCATAAGCTGCTAAGTAATTCCAACGCGCCCCACCTGATGTTTTAGGGTTCGGTGTGACAACTGAAACGTCTGGGCGAATTAAATCAGACCAGTCTTGAATTTTTTTCGGATTATCTTTTCGGACTAAGAAGACAATCGTCGATGTGTAAGGAGCCGAATGGTCAGGGAGCGCACTTTGCCAATTTGGTGAAATGAGTTCTCGATGTTTTGTCAGTTCATCAATATCATAAGCAAGTGCAAGCGTGACAACATCTGCTCGAATCCCGTCGATGACTGCCCGTCCTTGTTTACCAGAACCTCCGTGAGATTGCTGAATGGTTACAGTTTGTCCTGTTTTTTCTTTCCACTCTTTCGCAAATGCTGTATTGATTCCTTGATATAGTTCGCGTGTTGGATCGTAGGAAACGTTTAACAACTGAATTTCTTTCTCCGAAGCTTTTGACGAACAACCTGCTAATAAGAAGATAGTAAGAATCAAAAGCAAACTCTTTCTTTTCATGTATAAATCCCTCCTTCAAAAAAAACTGAAAACTGCACACGAATCCTACCGTGTACAGCCTTCAGTTTGTCTGATCAGCTAACTTTGTTAGTTATACGATAAACACATATTCCCTACAAGTCAACTAAGAATTTACAAAAAACCTATTTTATTTATCGGAATTACATGATATACTCCATTTAAGAAAAGCTAACCAGAAAACTGGAGGCGATTCAACCTAACTAGCACATAGTAGGTTGAATCGCCTTTTCGTTTACTAGAAAGGAGTGTTCTATATGACACAAGCCGAAATAACACCGCCCCCATTTTCAAAAGACACAGATACAAAAGGGGCATTGGAAGTTTTAAGATGGGCATATGAAACATATGGTGACAAATTAGTTTATGGATGTAGTTTTGGTATTGAAGGGATTGTCCTCATTCATTTAATTGCACAAGTAAAACCAGATGCAAAAATTGTTTTCCTTGATACAGACCTTCATTTCAAAGAGACATATGAAACGATTGAACGTACAAAAGAACGTTATCCAACATTACAAATTGAATTGAAAAAACCAACACTGACATTAGAACAACAAGCGAGTGAGTATGGGGATGAATTATGGAAAACAGCACCAAATCAATGCTGCAATATCCGTAAAATTGAACCATTACAAGAAGTACTACAGGCTTCTGATGCATGGATTTCAGGTTTGCGCCGCGAACAATCTGAAACGCGTGCTAAAACAGAGTTTGTAAATGATGATCCTCGTTTTAAATCAACCAAAATTTGCCCGCTTATTCATTGGACATGGAAAGATGTTTGGCGCTATGTATCCAAATATGATTTACCATACAACATACTGCATGACCAAGGTTATCCATCAATTGGTTGTGAAAAGTGTACAGTTCCAGCCTTTACAATGGATGATTTACGTTCAGGAAGATGGCAGGGTAAAGGAAAAACAGAGTGTGGATTACACGGATAGGGGAGAAAGAATATGACTTTAGTAAATCGTTATAATGAAAAATACCAAACAGCACATATTCAACATACGATTGAATTAGATGCGATTGCATTAAGTGATTTAGAATTAATCGGCATTGGTGGCTATAGTCCAATCGAAGGGTTTTTAAATGAAGAAGACTACCAATCGGTTGTGAAAAATATTCGTCTAGCAGATGGTACAGTATGGAGTATTCCAATTACATTACCAATTTCAGATGAGCAAGCGAAAACATTACAAGTGGGTGACGAGGCAAAGCTTGTGTATCAAGGTGAAACATATGGCGCGATTGAGATTGCGTCGATTTATGTACCGAATAAAGAAGAAGAAGCGCGTCATGTATATGGAACAGATGATCAAAACCACCCTGGTGTTCGTAAGTTATTTGAACGTCCAGCTGTATATGTAGGAGGACCTGTCGTTTTAACGAAGCGTCAGCAACCTGCTTTTGCAGATTATACGTTTACACCAGCTGAGACACGTGCAATTTTCGCGGAAAAAGGCTGGAAAACAGTCGTTGGATTCCAAACGCGTAATCCTGTCCACCGTGCGCATGAATATATTCAAAAAGCAGCTCTTGAAACGATTGACGGTCTATTTTTAAATCCACTTGTCGGCGAAACAAAATCAGATGATGTTTCAGCTACGATTCGTATGGAAAGTTATGAAGTATTATTAGAAAAATACTATCCAACAAATCGTGTGCAATTAGGTATTTTCCCAGCTGCGATGCGTTATGCTGGCCCACGTGAAGCAATTTTCCATGCGCTTGTACGTAAAAATTATGGTTGTACACATTTCATTGTAGGACGCGATCATGCCGGTGTAGGTGATTATTATGGTACGTATGATGCACAAATTATCTTTGAACAATTTACCAATGATGAATTAGGTATTACACCGCTGAAATTTGAACATAGCTTCTACTGCTCGGCATGTGAAGGAATGGCAACAACAAAAACATGTCCTCATGATGCAAAAGACCATATTATTTTGTCAGGAACAAAAGTACGTGAAATGTTGCGCAATGGTATTACACCACCACCGACATTTAGTCGTAAAGAAGTTGTCGAAGTGCTAATTCGTGGTATGAAGCAGGAGGTAGCAGAATGAGTACAAATTTAACATGGCATGAAGCCGCCATTCAAAAAGAAGAACGTCAACAGAAGAACGGATACGAAGGGAAAATTGTATGGTTTACAGGCTTATCAGCTTCAGGTAAATCAACGATTGCCAATGCCTTTTCTCGTCGTTTATTTGATTTGAATCGCCAAGTGTATGTTCTTGATGGTGATAATATCCGCCAAGGTTTAAATAGCGATTTAGGTTTTGGTGATGAAGCGCGAAAAGAGAATATTCGTCGTATTGGAGAAGTAGCAAAATTATTTATTGATAGCGGTCAATATGTATTAACTGCATTCATCTCACCATTTCGAGAAGATCGTCAAACTGTTCGCGACTTAGTAGGTGAGGGCGAATTTATCGAAGTATATGTCAAGTGTTCAATTGAAGCATGTGAAGAACGTGACCCGAAAGGATTGTATAAGAAGGCACGTAAACAAGAGATTCCATCATTTACAGGCATCTCATCTCCATATGAAGAACCATTGAATCCTGAGATTGTTCTTAATTCTGAGAAGTATAGTGTAGAGGAATGTGTAGAACAATTATTAAAAGAGCTAAACATTCGTTAGAAGCAAAATAAGTTTACAGCAAACTTAAAATCCGTTATACTATTCCTATAAACAAACGAATAAGACTTTGACAGTTGTCAAAGGGGAGTAGCTATAGAACAATTTTTGTTCTACACTTGTAGTCGTCAATACATGGTCAAAAGCCATCGGTTACAAGAGCATTTAAATTTGCTAAGTGAGACCTTTGCCTATTTTTTAGGTATGGGTCTTTTTTGTTTGTAGCAAAAGGAGGAACCTATATGGAAATATTATTAGAGTATGGTTGGGTATTACTTGTACTTGTCGGTTTAGAAGGTTTACTTGCGGCTGATAACGCGGTTGTTATGGCGGTTATGGTAAAACACTTACCGTTAGCTCAGAGAAAGAAAGCTTTATTCTACGGATTACTTGGAGCATTCGTATTCCGTTTCTTAGCCTTATTCATGATTACATTAATTGTCGACTGGTGGTTCGTACAAGCAGCAGGTGCAGCTTACTTACTATTCATCTCAATTAAGCACATTTATGACTCGAAGAAGAAAAAAGATCCAGAAGATGAAGCGGTTAAGAAGCCGGAAAAACAATCTGGTTTCTGGATGACCGTCGTAAAAGTTGAAGCAGCAGATATCGCGTTCGCAATTGATTCGATGTTAGCAGCAGTTGCTTTAGCTGTTACATTACCAGCTTTAGGTGATTTCACAATTGGTGGAATCAACGGTGGTCAGTTCATTGTCATGTTCCTTGGTGGTGTAATCGGTCTTGTCATCATGCGATTTGCAGCACAATGGTTCGTTAAAATTCTTGAAAAATATCCACAACTTGAAACAGCAGCGTTCGTCATCGTTGGTTGGGTTGGTGTAAAATTAACGGTTATGACACTTGCACATCCAAACGTACAAATTTTAGATGAGCACTTCCCACACTCTACTGCTTGGAAATTAATTTTCTGGACAGTATTAGTAGGAATCGCAGTGATTGGTTACATTACAGGTGTACGTGGTGCGAAAAAGCAAGACCACACATCGTAATACAGAAATACTGGATAAGAGGTTAGGTGTATTCCTAGCCTCTTTTCTTTTTGATAGGATATAAACGATATATAGAAGGGTATAAGATGTTAAAATACGAAAAAATAGGATAAATAAAAAAGTTTTCTAACCAAATAAAGTGCGTTACAATAGGTAGTTGTAAAATTGATTTAATGTATAGAGGATTATGAATAGAGAGGATCGATGAGAATGGGCACTGCGAAAGACATTAGTAAACGCTCAACACCGTTCCAAGCAATCGTGTCATATTATTTTATTGCTATTGCAATATCATTCGTATTACTTATTTTGCCTGGCGTACATAAAGAAGGCGTACATGTTTCCTTATTAGATAGCTTATTTACAGCTGTGAGTGCTGTAAGTGTAACAGGTCTGACAGTATTCAATATTAGTGAGACTTACACAACGTTTGGAATCGTCATGCTACTCGTCGTACTACAATTAGGCGCAATCGGTATTATGTCGCTTGGTACATTCGTTTGGTTAATTGTCGGTAAGAAAATTGGTCTGCGTGAACGTCAATTAATCATGGTTGACCACAACCAATATAATTTATCGGGCGTTGTTAATTTAATTAAAGAGATTATTAAAAACTTATTTGTCATTGAATTGGTAGGAGCGCTTATTTTAACACTGTATTTTTTACAGTATTACGATACATTTTTAAAAGCACTGTTACATGGAGTATTTGCTGCCGTATCAGCGACAACGAACGGTGGTTTTGATATTACAGGAGAGTCACTAGCACCGTATGCAGATGACTATTTCGTACAAACGATTAATATGATTTTAATTACACTTGGTGCGATTGGTTTCCCTGTACTAATTGAAGTGAAATATTTCTTAATGAATAAAGACCCGAAAAAATTCCGTTTTTCTTTATTCACAAAAATTACAACAACAACGTATGCTATTTTATTTTTAGTCGGTACATTTGTCATTTTAATTGTCGAGGCATTTAATTCGTTTAAAGATATGTCGTGGCATAAAATGCTGTTCTCAAGTATGTTCCATTCCGTATCCACGCGCTCGGCTGGTTTAACAACGCTCGATGTTGCGCAGTTTACGGATACAACGAATATCTTTTTAAGTTTTATGATGTTCATTGGTGCGTCCCCAAGCTCTGTTGGTGGGGGGATTCGAACAACGACCTTTGCCATCGCTGTACTATTCCTCATTAACTTTGCACGTGGAAAAGACGACATTCAAGTGTTTGGACGCGAAATTTATACAATTGATGTATTTCGCTCCTATGTTGTTATTATTTTAGCAACAACGATGGTGCTTGTATCTACGATGATTTTATTATTAACAGAGAAAAATGCGACATTATTGCAAATCATTTTTGAAATTACATCTGCGTTCGGTACGTGTGGTATGTCTCTAGGTATTACGAGCGACCTCTCTTCACCAGGTAAAGTCATTATTATGATTCTCATGTTCGTTGGACGTGTCGGCTTAATTTCATTCCTATACTCATTAGGTGGTAAGAGTGAAAAACCGAAATATCACTATCCGAAAGAGCGCGTTATTATCGGTTAATGAAAAAAGCATAAAAAAGACAGTCCACACATTAAACTGTGGATTGTCTTTTTTGGTTACATTGAATGGATAGCATCTTTCACAACTTTAGAAAATAGTGGTGTACCATCTTTTTGGAATGTTGTGACTAAGTAGCCTTCTTCTTTTGTTGCATGTGCTTGTTCAAGCGAATCGATTGAAATATTAAATGGCAAAATGAAGGTATGTTTAAACAATTCCTTTTCATTTAAACCAAGTGCAACAAAGGCATCTCCTGCAATTTCAGGGCGTTCTTTTAGTTGCGCATAAATCATTTTTAATTCATCTTTTTCAATCGCTTGTTCCCACCAAGGTTTACGAGGTTGGAATTTTTGTGTTGATAAATAATCATATTGCATAATTTGCTTCACAATCGGTAGTTTCGGCTCATTACATGATTCTAAGAACTGTAATAAACGTTTAAATAAATCTTCTAATTGATGACCTATTTTCGACCAGCCCTGTTCATCCCAATACGTACCGAATTGTTGGAAGAAGTCGAATGGTGTTTCGAATACATGTGTTACCAGATATTCGAGTGTACGGTCCATACGATGATCATTCCAATACTTCTCTAAAATATCCTCGGTCTGTTTGATTCGTAAAATATCATCGAAGTCGAGTACATTGTTCGCGAAGATTTCGTATGGAGCCATATCGACATATTCGTAGCCGTATTGTTCAGCTTGTAAACGAAGACCAGTCCCACGAAGTAACTTTAAGAAGCCTAGTTGTAATTCTTCAGGACGCATCGCAAATACATCATTGAATGTTTTACGGAAACTATTGTAATCTTCTTCAGGTAAGCCAGCGATTAAATCTAAATGTTGGTCGATTTTTCCGCCTTCTTTTACCATCGTGACAGTACGCGCTAACTTTTCAAAGTTTTGGCGACGTTTTACTAAATCATTCGTTTCATCATTCGTCGATTGTACACCAATCTCAAAACGGAATAATCCAGCTGGTGCATTTTCGTTTAAGAATTGAATGACTTCAGGGCGCATAATGTCCGCTGTAATCTCAAATTGGAATACAACACCTGGTTGATGTTCATCAATTAAGAACTGGAAAATATCCATTGCATAACTACGGCTAATGTTAAATGTACGGTCAACAAATTTAATCGTACGAACGCCTTGGTCCATTAAATAGCGAATATCGTCTTTGATTTTTTCGCGGTTAAAATAACGAACGCCCACTTCAATAGAAGAAAGACAAAATTGGCAACTAAAAGGACAGCCACGAGATGTCTCAACATAGGCAATTCGTTTTGGAATTTCTGCGCGGTCTTCTTCAAAGCGGAAAATACTTGGTAGCTCACGTAAATCAATCTTTGGAGGCTGTGCGTGGATTTTCATTTTATCATCTAGTAAATAACAAATACCTGGTACATCTTCTAACGGAATGTCACCGTTTAGATGGTGTAGTAACTGTTTAAAGGAATGCTCACCTTCGCCCATAATAATGAAGTCCACAAGTCCATCTAAGCGATGTAACCAGTCATGAACATCATAGGATACTTCAGGTCCACCTAAAATAATTTTTGTATGTGGACTCACTTTACGCAACATACGGATGACACGAATTGTTTCTTCAATGTTCCAAATGTAACAACTGAATCCGACAACGTCAGGTTTTTTTTGAAAAATATCAGATACGATATTAAACGATGGATCTTTAATTGTAAATTCAGCAAGAGCAGGATCAAACTCAGGCTGTGCATACGCTTTTAAATAGCGGATTGCGGTGTTAGTATGAATGTACTTTGCATTCAATGTTGCTAATAGAATATTCAATTAGAACTCCCCTTCTAAAAAGAATATGTTAATTGTAACAGTGAAAAGGTCATACAACAAATGAATCTTTTAAGAAATAAATTGCGTGAAAATATCGTGTTTTGACAATCAAATCGCTAAACAGATATAATGAATGAAATGAAATGTAAGAAAAGGATGAGAGACGATGGCTTCTGAGGAAATAAAGCAGTCTTTAAAGTTATATATTGTGCTATCGCGCGCACATAAGGCAATTAACGAAGTAACGAATCAATTTTTTCAAGAGAATAAATTAAATCCGACAGAATTCGCAGTGTTAGAGCTATTATATCATAAAGGACGCCAACCACTACAAGTGATTGGACAGAAAATTTTGCTTGCGAGTGGCTCGATTACATATGTTGTCGACAAGTTAGAGAAGCGTGGCTATATTACACGAACGGCTTGTCCATCCGATCGTCGCATTACATATGCAGACATTACAAGTGAGGGCGAAGCATTCATGGCAGAATTATTCCCACGCCATGAACAGCAGCTGCATGAGTTGACGAATGGCTTATCAAGCGAGGAAAAAGAACAAGCGATTCAACTATTGAAAAAATTAGGATTGTCGATTAAAGATTTATCTTATTAATCATAAAAAGCTGATGAGTCATAAGAATAGACTCTCAGCTTTTTATTTTAAATAATGTTTAAAGAAATCAAGTGAGTGGGAATAAAAGGAAAAGGAAGATTACCATTGTTATATGTGCAATGAAAACTATCGGTAAACTTTTCAGCCATTCATATAATCCTCCGAAAATAATACCCGATAAGAATGCCGCAATGGCTCCTATATAAAAACCACAAATGAGTAAAGGTAATCCAAAATGAATTGCTGATATCAGAACAGCCCATTTTTTTGAGACCATCTTTTTTAATTCTTGCTGTAAATATACACGCCAAATCATTTCTTCCCCTAAAACAATAACAATAAGTAATGCAGCATATTGCCAGATGGCAGTAGGAGAATAGATTTCAAGTAGCTCCTTCACATTTTGAAAAGCAACTGGTGAAATGTATGCGAGTATGTTATAAATACTTATTGCAGTAAAATAGCCAATTACACCAATTGGAATCCCAATGAATAGTGAACGAGGTAAAGATTGTTTGTTCATCAGATTGCCAAAGAAAAAAGCGAAAATAATTCCAATTCCAAGCAAATTAGTATAACTAAACCAAAAAATGGGTGTATACTGAAAAGAAATAATCATAATGATTAATACAATAAGGGCAAAAAGCAAAAGTGTCGTTTTGTCTGCACGTTGTATCATCTAATCACCTCCAAATAAAAAAGCCATTCTTCATGTTAAAAAGAACGGCTTTAGTGTATCATGTAGTTCATTAAAGCGGAACACCTGAATTTACAATTTTGTAGCGTTTATGATTAATTACTGTTTTTTCTTCTAAATCAAGGTGGCGAAAGTTTTCCATAATCGTTAAATCTACTATAACAGAGTTCTCGTTTACTTTTTCAACTCGTCCTCTTAAACCGTCGTGGAATTCGATGATATTGCCGATATCTGCGATTTTCATTATGCAACATTCCCTTCAATTTCTAATTACTTACATTTTGCATGAAAAGGTTCGAAATGTAAAATAATTTACTAAGAAATAAAAAAAATTAAAAAAGGAAGTTTTTACAATGGAAAATATACCAGAAATGATAAATAAATTAGTTAATGGTGAAATAAAGAAAATAGAAGTCAGTAAAAATGATTTTTATGAATTTAGAGAATTAATCGTAGAAAGAGAAGATTTTAAGCGTTTTCGAGGGATAGCGCAACAAGGTGGAAAAGTTGTCTATGAATATTTAGAAAAAGAAAGAAGTTAAAATGTCGAATGGTGTCGAAAATTTCATTTCCGAAAAGTTGGGAATACTAGTATAATAATGAACGTGGTTACGAGAGGTGGGGTGAAGATAATGTCGGAAGTAGTATTAAAAAAGTTAGAACAAACACGCGAAAAAATGATTCAATGTGGACTAGAAAAAGGTTTTTTGAATGCAGAAACAATTCGTTTAAGTCGAAAACTAGATGATCTACTTAATCTTTATCAGCTCCAACAAGTAGGCACAGAGTACGAAATGAAAATTAAATCAATTGATTATGATATCCATTAATGAAGAAATTTTAAAAATGTGGGTTTAAAATATTCAAAAGGGTGGAACTATATTTAAGAACACAGCAACAATCTCATTTCCCCCTTTCTTTAGCAGATAACTCTATCTGCTATTTTTTTTTGCTTAGATTCGGTATACTAAAGAAATCAAAGGTGAAAGGATGTTCAAATATGACAAAGAAAAATGTAGCTTTTATTGGTACGGGTGTAATGGGCGCAAGTATTGTACATCACTTATTACAAGCAGGTTATGCAGTCCACATCTTTACAAGAACGGCTTCAAAAGCACAAACTTTAATAGAAGAAGGTGCTGTTTGGCATAAAACAGCTGCAGATGCTACAAAAAATTCAGAAGTTGTCTTCACGATGGTTGGCGATCCGATTGATGTAGAAGAAGTTTACTTCGGTGACACAGGAATTTTTAAAACAGCAAAAGAAGGGACACTCGTGATTGACTTAACTACTTCTCAACCAACACTTGCTAAAAAGATTGCAACATTTGCAGCAGAACGTCATATTGACGCACTTGATGCGCCCGTATCTGGTGGAGACGTCGGTGCGAAGAACGGTACATTATCTATTATGGTTGGTGGAAAAAAAGAAGCATTTGAACGTGCGCTTTCAATTTTCGAAGTATTCGGTCAAAATGTCGTCTATCAAGGTTTAGCAGGAGCAGGACAACATACGAAGATGTGTAATCAAATTGCCATTGCGACAAATATGATTGGTGTAGCAGAATCGCTTGTATATGGTAAACGTGCAGGATTAGATTTAGATACAGTTCTTCAATCTATTTCAGCAGGAGCAGCAGGTTCATGGTCTCTAAGTAACTTGGCACCGCGCATGATTAAAGGCGATTTAGAGCCAGGTTTTTATGTTAAGCACTTTTTAAAAGATATGCGTATTGCTTTAGAAGAAGCCGAACAAATGGATTTACAACTACCAGGCTTACAACTAGCGAAGAAAATGTATGATGAATTGGCAGAGCAAGGACTTCAAGAAAAAGGAACACAGACTATTATCAAATACTACAAATCGTAGAAAAAATACGGAGAAGAAAATGAAAAAAAGTAACTCAACACCATCTCTTATGGGATTTGCAGTGTTATTTATTGTAATTCCTCTCCTATATGTAGGGAGTTTCATCATCTACACGCAATTTAATGAGCAATGGGTTCATGTAGAAATAGCGATGCTCTCCATGTTTTGTTACTATATAGCCTGTTCTGTATGGTGGTTCGTCTATTCATGGCGAAAGGAAAAAACTGATGAATAATTAAAGAATACTATATAGGAAGAAAATCAAAAAAATGAACTCCATTTGTTAGGTGTTCATTTTTTTGTAAATAAAATGTGAATATATTGTAAATAATAGCCATAAATAAACATTAATATGAAATATTATGAAATAATATGAAAGAGGAGGCGGAGAATATCGAAGCAAAACAACGTAAAAGAAGCTCTTCATGGGCGATTTATGCTTCATTACCCATTATTTCATGGGCTCTGTATGACTTTGCAAATACCATTTTTTCATCGAATATTAACACCGTATTTTTCCCTTTTTATATGGATGAAGTGTTAGGAACGAATGAAGAAAAACAGCAACTAGCAAGTACTTTTATCTCATATGCAAACGCAGTAGCGAGTTTATTACTCGTTATTTTTTCACCCCTGTTTGGCGTATGGATTGACCAAACGGGTTATAAGAAAAAAGTCATTGTCTGGTTCGCCTCTACATCCATCTTCTTTACATTTATGATGGGGGTTTTTGGTGAAATGAACTTACAATCGACGATGGGTGGCGTTCCGCTAAGCCTATTTATTGTCGTCATTTGTTTTGTCATTGCAAAATTCTTTTATAATTCGAGTCTTGTTTTTTATGATGCAATGATGCCCGACTTAGGAAAATCGGAAGATATGCCGCTTATCTCTGGTTTTGGTGTTGCAGTCGGTTATCTTGGCACCATCTTCGGTCTACTCGTGTACTTACTTGTGAATGATGGCAACTATGCACGTGCCTTTATTCCAACAGCTACTTTATACTTATTATTTTCATTACCGCTATTCTTTATTAATCGTGATCAACCGATACCAAAGGAAAATAGAAAAAAAGTTCGTTTTTTAACAGGATATAAAGAAATTATTCAAACATTTAAAGAAATGCGCCAACATCGTACAATCTTTAAATTTATGATTGCATACTTTTTCATTAATGATGCACTTGCTACAACGATTGCAATGATGGCAGTATATGCTGCAGCAGTTTTAGCATTCACATCAGGGCAGTTTATTCTACTTTATTTAGTTTCCACAGTCGCAGCGATTATCGGTTCATTTGCCTTTGGATATATTACAAAAAAATCAGGTGCTAATCGAGCAGTGACGTATGTTGCTCTCTTAATGGTTATTGCATTAATCATCGCAGCCGCCGCAACAGAACAATGGATGTTTTGGATTGCAGGTAGTTTTTTTGGTATCTCTCTCGGTGCGATTTGGGTGACGTCACGAACGTATATTATTGAACTATCACCAAAAGAAAAACAAGGTCAATTTTTCGGCTTATTTGCATTCTCAGGAAAAATTTCTGCTATTATTGGGCCAGCCATTTATGGTTCCATTACCTTTATGCTACGTTCTCAAGGTGCTGTTGCCAGTAGGATTGCTTTATTATCATTAGTGGTTATGACACTTATTGGTCTAATTATCCATATGAAAAAACTTAAAACTATCTAACTCAAGTCTATTTGACTATCGTTCGATATGGTACAATGGTTTTAATATTAACGTATATGGAGGACGACAAAGCATGAAATCAAAAGGAATTTTATTAGAAAGTGGTACAAATGAACTGGAAATTGTTGAGTTTGAGGTCGGTTCAAATAAATTTGGAATCAATGTAATTAAAGTAAAAGAGATTATTCAGCCAATACCTGTCACATTCATTCCACATGCACATGAATATGTAGAAGGAATTATTCAATTGCGTGGCGAAGTACTACCCGTTGTTGATATGAAGCGTGTACTGGGTCTAACACACTCTGAGCGCAGCAATCAGCATAAATATATCGTCGCTGAATTTAATAAACAGCGTGTAGTATTCCATGTCGACAATGTTTCAATGATTCACCGTATTTCATGGGAACAGATCGAGAAGCCATCAGATATGTATCAAAATGGTACCTCACAAGTCATTGGTGTGATCAAACGTGATGATGCAATGCTACTACTACTCGACTTTGAACGAATCATTTTAGAAATTAATCCTGAAACAGGTATTAATGTGAATTCGGTTAAAAAGTTGGGTGAGCGTAATCGCTCAGAAAAACGCATTCTAATTGCGGAAGATTCACCATTACTTCGTAAACTATTAAATGATACGATGCATGAAGCGGGATACGTAAATTTAGAATTCTTTGAAAATGGTAAAGATGCCTATGCATTTTTAGAAGCAACATCTGAAGCAGGGAATATTGAAGATACAATTCAGCTCGTTGTAACAGATATTGAAATGCCTCAAATGGATGGTCACCATTTAACGAAGAAAATCAAAGAAAATGCTAAATTAGCGCATGTACCTGTTATTATTTTCTCAAGTTTAATTACAGACGACTTGAAGCATAAAGGGGAACGAGTAGGTGCGAATGCACAAATTAGTAAACCTGAAATTGCAGAACTAATTCAATTTGTTGATCAATTTGTACTCTAATTAAAGAAAAGCGGACAATTCTTACGAAACATACATCTTAGTAGATGAATAAACGTAGGAACAGTCTGCTTTTTTAATGACCATAAAAGTAACTTGTACGATGCACATGTAAATTATTTTTCTTTTTAGCTGGTATGGTCGGCTTTGGATTTTCTATTTTCATATCCGTAAAAAGAATCAATATACTTTTTGCCTGCTTTAAACTCATACGGCAAGGTGGATTTCGGTATGTACGATCTAAATGTCCTAAATGAGGAAGTTCTTTAAAGTCATCTTTTTCGGGTAAAGTATGGAAGTAGTAATCCCCACATGCAATTAATACAGAAGATTGTTGTTGGCTATTGCGTGGACGTTCCACAAAGTGAAGTCCAATCTTCTTTGCTTGTTTTTGTTCGATTAGTTTTTGAATTGCTTGTTTTTTTAGCATATATAAAAAACGATTATCGGGTGCTGTTTTAGCATGTTTATTAATGGTGAAAATGGCCTGAGCAATTTGCATTGTATTATATTTTTCAACCATATATTGTCACCTTTCTTTCAAATAAAATGAATTCATCATGATATTGGTGGAATATTCTGACCATTCAAATTTATAATAAATATAAGTTATCATACCAACTATTAATCTATAAGTATAGAGGAAACGAAAAAATAAAAGGATGTGCTTCATATGACAAAACGAAAAAGAGCTGTAATTGATATTGGATCGAACACCATTCGCCTTGTTATTTATCAATATTCCAAAATAAGTGGTTTAAAAGAATTAATGAACATCAAATCTGTAGCGCGATTACGAAATGATATTACAGAAGAAGGTTATTTGAATGAACAAGGAATTCAAAAGTTACTGAATTTACTACATTCTTTTAAAGAAATGCTTATAGATTACGGAATTGAACATTATCGCGCGGTTGCTACTGCTTCTTTGCGTCAGTCTAAAAATAATCAAGAAATTATAAAAAAGATGTACGAGGAAACAGGGATACAAATCGAGTTACTATCTGAACAAGATGAAGCGTATTATGGCTATTTTGCAGTTGCCAATACGATTTCTACACCTTCAGCAGTCACGATTGATATAGGTGGGGGTAGTACAGAAATTACGTACTATGAACAAAAAGAATTAAAACATGCGATTAGTTTACCATTCGGTTCGGTTTCGTTAAAAAGACAGTTTATGCAAAGCGATACAATGACGAAAAGAGAACATGATGAAGTGTATCATTTTGCAAAACAACAATTCAAAGAAGTGACATGGTTGAACGATTTAAAAGTACCTGTTGTCGGCATTAGTGGAAGTGCGAGAAGTATGGCGAAAATGGATCAAAGTCGTAAGAACTATCCTCTAACAGGTGTTCACCAATATCGTATGTCGTTAGCTGATTTTAATGAGATTAATGATGAGATTTCATCGTTAACATATAACGAGTTAAAAAAGATGGATGAATTATCGGCAGATCGAGCTGATATTATTGGACCAGTAGCAGAAGTATTCCGTGCGCTTATGCATGTTGTCGATAGTCAAAAATTCCAACTAAGTCGAAAAGGTTTACGAGAAGGAATTGTTATTTCAGACATTTTAAAAGAATATCCTTTAGCATTTGACCGTACAGATGTCTTTCGTTCGAATGCTCGATACTTAGCATCAGAGTTTGGAAAGTCAGAAAATCAAATTTTACATCATGCGCGTATTGCTGAACTTATGTATCGAGAATTATGTCGTCATGAATTGTGGGATTATTCTGAAGAAGAAATTTATATCTTAAATCAAGGTGCGAAAGTTTATATGATTGGTGAATATTTAGAACAAGATGCAGCAAGTCAGCATACCTTCTATTTATTATCAAACCGCTCAATTAATGGACTTAATCATAAAGAACGGGTTCGTTTAGCATTGCTTGCGTCGTATAAAAATAAAGACTCTTTTTATACGTATTTAAAACCGTTTGAAGACTGGTTTACAAAAGAAGAAGTGCAAATGCTCATTCGTTTAGGCGCTTTATTAAAGCTAATTTATGCACTCGATGCCTCTAAAAGAAGCATTGTTACAGATATTGTTATTGAAATTAATGAAGAAACACCTGAGGTATTAGATTTAGAAATTCAAACTAGAGGTTATCCATTAGCAGAAAAATATCAAGGAAATAAGCAAAAAAAGCATTTTGAACGTATCGTCAAAAAAGATGTTGTTTTACATTTTGTGTAGGAGGGATTTTAGATGACAGAAGAACAGTATAAAAAAATTGCTTCACCAGAATATTATAACAATCGTGAATTGAGCTGGCTTGCGTTTAACGAGCGGGTACTACAAGAGGCGGAAGACGAACGTAATCCGTTACTTGAACGTTTACGTTTTATCGCTATTTTTAGTTCAAATCTCGATGAATTTTATATGGTGCGTGTAGCGGGATTACAAGATCAAGTACGCGCAGGTTTTAATAAGCCAGAAAACAAAGCTGGATTGACACCGAAAGAACAGTTAGCAGCAATTGAACAAAAAACAAAAGAGTTAGTCGATCGTCAAATGGAAGTCTATCATCAACTAACAAAAGAACTATTACCAAAAGAGAAAGTTTTTATTCATGAGATGAAAGATTTAGACGAAGAACAGTTGAGCTATGTAAAAGAATACTTTGAAGAAATTATTTTCCCAGTATTAACACCCATTGCAGTAGATGCATATCGACCATTCCCAACTTTACTAAGCAAAACACATAATTTACTTGTTATGTTAGAAGATCAACATGGCGGAAAAGAACAGCAGAAAAAAGTAGCAATTGTTCAGGTGCCTGCAGTGCTGGATCGTTTTATCTGTTTACCAAAACGCAATGGTAAAATGGAGGTGATCTTAATTGAAGAAGTGATTATGCACAATATTGATATTTTATTTAAAGGGTTTAAAGTACAATCTGTGCAATCATTCCGGTTAACACGTAATGCTGATTTGACGATTCACGAAGAAGGTGCACGCGACCTATTGACGGAAATCGAAAAAGAATTAAAAAAGCGTAAGTGGGGAAGTGTTTCTCGTGTTGAAGTGCGCAAAGGAGAAATGCAAGAGAATGTATTACAATTCTTAATACGCGAATTGGATGACTGGGATGCACAAGTTTTTAATATTAAGGGACCTTTAGATTTAACGTATCTATTTTCGTTTTGTAAAGTAGTGGGTGATTTACGAGAAGATTTACAATATGAAAGTTTTATCCCACAACCACCACAGGATGTAAGTTCAGACGATAATATTTTTGAAAAAGCATTAAAGCAAGATTTATTTTTCCATCATCCATACGAATCGTTTTCACCAATCGTTGATTTCGTAACAGAGGCAGCAAAAGACCCAAATGTGTTAGCTATTAAACAAACATTGTATCGTGTAAGTGGCAATTCACCTGTCATCCAAGCATTAAAGTTAGCAGCTGAGAATGGTAAGCAAGTGACTGTATTAGTTGAGTTAAAAGCGCGCTTTGATGAAGAAAATAACGTACTTTGGGCGAAACAATTAGAACAAGCAGGATGTTTAGTTATTTATGGTATGCATAATTTAAAAACACATTCGAAAATAACACTCGTTGTTCGAAAACGTCAAGGACGAATTGAACGTTTTATTCATTTAGGTACAGGTAATTACAATGATGCAACAGCTAAAATCTACACGGATATGGGAATTATTACGACGAAGAAAAAACTTGGTATTGATGCGACAAACTTCTTTAACTATTTAAGTGGTTATACAGAAAAACCACATTATCATCATTTGGTCGTATCACCATTCGATATTCGAGAAGAATTCATTCGTTTGATTGATTTAGAAATTGAATATCATAAAAAACATGGAAATGGACGCATCTACGCAAAGATGAATTCATTAACCGATAAAGATTTAATTATGAAAATGTATGAAGCGTCAATTGCAGGTGTTCAAGTACATCTCATCATTCGTGGTATTTGCTGCTTACAACCAGGAATTAAAGGTGTAAGTGAAAATATTACAGTGATTAGTATTGTAGGACGTTTCTTAGAACATTCTCGTATTTATTGGTTCCATCATAATGGTGAAAATAAAATCTATTTATCTTCAGCAGATATGATGACACGTAATATGATTAAGCGTGTTGAAATTCTGTTCCCAATATTTGATACAGGGATTAAAAAGCGGATTATGCACGTGGTAAAACTCCAATTGCAAGATAATAGTAAGGCACGTGTATTAGAAGCTGATGGACAATATCGTTACAAAAAGGTAGATGAAAAAACGGAGATTATTGACAGTCAGTTAATTCAAGAGCGAGATGCTAATAAAGTATTAAGTGATGAAGAATAGAAAAAAAGCGTATGAAAGAAGGACATTCCTCTTATCATACGCTTTTTCTTTGTGTGAAAAGTATATGATATGTTAAAATAAGTAAAAATGAATGGTTATTCACTTTTAAACCAGAAGGGGGAAAATAATATGTTAGCAGGTCAGGTAATTATTGTTACAGGCGGATCAAATGGGATGGGGAAATACATGGCGAAGAATTTTGCCGAGCAAGGTGCACATGTAGTGATTACAGGACGTGATCAAGAAAGATTATATGCTGCACAGCGCGAACTACAGCAAACAGCAATGGGAGAAATTGCGGTATTTCAAATGGACGTTCGTGTAGTAGAGCATGTAGATGCAATGGTGAAATATGTTCATGATAAATTTGGTACCATCACACGACTTGTAAATAATGCAGCTGGAAATTTTATTGTACGTGCAGAAGACCTATCTCCAAATGGTTGGAAATCTGTCATTGATATTGTTTTAAATGGAACTTTTTATTGTTCTCAAGCTGTAGGGAAGTATTGGATTGAACATCAAATTAAAGGAGCCATTTTAAATATGGTGGCAACTTACGCTTGGCAAGCAGGAGCTGGTGTTGTCCATTCAGCAGCTGCAAAAGCAGGGGTACTGTCTTTAACACGCACATTAGCAGTTGAATGGGGAAGTGCTTATGGTATTCGTGTGAATGCTATTGCACCTGGTCCGATCGACCGAACAGGAGGAGCAGAGAAATTATGGGAATCGGAAGAAGCAGCTAAACGTACATTACAGTCTGTACCACTTCATCGCTTAGGGCAACCAGAAGAAATTGCAGATTTAGCGGCATTTATTTTATCGGACAAAGCCGCGTATATGAATGGTGAATGTGTGACACTAGATGGTGGACAGTGGTTAAACTCACATCCATTTTAAAAGGTTGATACCGCTTACATCCTTGTCATGTTGAGTATTTTCGAGTTATGCATAGTATTCTCAATTCATTTTATGTTATGATAAAAAGAGGTGAAGTACTCTATTTTTTAAATAGAAAAGGAGTAGAATTCTATGATTTCCACGAACAGCAAAGAATTGCTCGAAATGCCAATTCATGATTTTATTATACCAGCTGAGAAAGTAGCGCACGTTCAAATTGGTAATAATGCAGAGCATGCTTTATTAGTATTAACAAAGACAGGATATTCGTCGATTCCTGTACTCGACTCAAGCTATCGTTTTCATGGTCTAATTAGTATTCGTATGATCATGGATTCAGTCTTAGGCTTAGAACGAATTGAATATGAAAATTTAGAAGTGTCGAATGTCACAGAGATTATGGATCGAGACATTGCTACATTGAATATTAATGATAATTTTAAGCGAGCTTTAGATTTAGTAATTAATCATGCCTTCTTGTGTGTAATTGATGATGAAGGTACATTTGTTGGGATTATGACACGTCGTGTAATTTTAAAACAGTTAAAAAAATATGTATATCAACCAAAATCATAATCATTTTGGCTGAATTAAAAGGAACTGTCTTAAGAGAACGGATGAGACAGGTCCTTTTATTATTTTGAACTACATACATTTTGAATACGTATATGGAGGTGTTCGCATGACAACATCTGAAGCACAAATTTTAAAAATTTTAGCTGAAGAAGGAAATATGAGAAAAGCAGCAGAACGCCTATTTTTATCGCAACCAGCACTTTCACAACGCTTACAATCAATTGAAAAAGATTGGGGAACGCAGCTTTTTTTACGTTCACAAAAAGGTTTAACACCTACCCCGTCTGGTGAACTTGTTATTCAATATGCGAATGAGATGGCTACTAGACGAGAAGAAGTGTATGAACAACTACAGTCGTTAACACAAAAAGTACATGGAACATTGAAAATTGCATGTGCTTCAATTGTTGGGCACACATGGTTGCCACAAGTATTAAAAGAGTTCGTACAAAAATATCCAGATGCGAAAATTTCGCTCATGACAGGCTGGTCATCTGAAATTGTCAAAGCGCTATATGATGGTGAAGCACATATTGGGATTGTACGTGGGCATTCTGATTGGAAAGGCCGAAAAACACATTTATTTAGAGATACAATGTACTTAGTAGATAAAGAAATTAAATCACTGGATGAGGTATTTGAGACTGAACGACCTTTTATTCAATTCAAAAGTGATTCGAATTATTATCAAGAAATTCAACAATGGTGGCAACGACAATTTTCTTCAAGTCCAAAGCATCAAATCACAGTTGACCAAATCGAAACGTGTAAGCAGATGGCACTGAATGGTATTGGCTATGCGATTTTACCTTCTATTACATTGACAGGCGAAGAAGATGTCAATCGAATCAACCTCGTCAGTGATGATGAAAAATTTGCACTAACACGTGATACATGGTTGATTGGATATGATTCGAGTTTTGAGCTCCGTCAAGTAGCAGCTTTTGTTGAAATTGTGCAACAACATGCAGAATGTTTGTATGATTATTCAAAAAATAAGTGAAATTTTTTGAATAATCGGTTACAATTAGTGCATCTTTTTTTCAATAGGAGGAAATGCACAATGAAAAAGTTAAACGCACAAGAAATTATCGCTTACTTAGCAAATGCCAAAAAAACAACACCAGTTAAAGTTTATGTAAAAGGTACAAATGTGTCTTCATTAGACTTTGGTACAGATAGTAAAGTATTTGGTGAAGGTAATTCCGTAGTTGTATTTGGTGACTGGTCACAAATTGAACAAGCAATCAACGCACATGAGGCACAGATTGAAGATTACGTAATCGAGCAAGACCGACGTAACTCAGCTGTGCCTTTATTAGATACAAAAGCGATTAATGCACGTATCGAACCAGGCGCACTTATTCGAGATCAAGTTACAATTGGTGATAACGCAGTAATCATGATGGGTAGTGTTATTAATATTGGTGCGGAAATTGGCGCACGTACGATGATTGATATGAATGTTGTATTGGGTGGTCGTGCAACAGTGGGAGAAGATTGCCATATTGGAGCAGGTGCCGTTTTAGCAGGTGTGATTGAACCTCCAAGTGCTGACCCTGTAGTAGTTGAAAATAATGTAATGATTGGTGCAAATGCAGTTCTTCTAGAAGGAGTACGAGTAGGAGAAGGTGCAGTAATTGCAGCAGGTGCTGTCGTAACAAAAGATGTTGAACCTTATACAGTAGTTGCAGGTATTCCAGCACGTGAAATTAAAAAAATTGATGAAAAAACAAAATCAAAAACAGAAATTATGCAAGATTTAAGAAAAATATAAGAGGTGAATGGTGTGAAGTCTTTTATGGAAGTTCGAAGGGATTTACATAGAATTCCGGAGATTGGTTTTCAAGAGTTTAAGACGCAACAATATTTACTCGATACAATTACATCGTTTATAAAGCCCTATATGCGTATCATAAAATGGCGAACGGGTTTTATTTTAGTTATTGAAGGTATTAATCCTCGTTTGCAATTAGGATGGAGAACAGATTTAGATGGTTTGCCTGTTCAAGAACAAACTAATTTATCATACGCTTCTGAACATGAGGGTTTCATGCATGCATGTGGACATGACTTCCATATGACGATTGCGCTAGGGCTTGCGAAACGATTTGCGGATGTTCAACCAGAGCATACGATTTTATTGTACTTCCAACCTGCTGAAGAAGGCCCTGGAGGCGCAGAGCCTATGTTAGAGTGGGTGAAGGCAGAACATCCAGAACTACTTCCAGATTATATGTTTGCATGTCACATCGCACCAGAGTATCCTGTTGGAACTGTTGCAACACGACCTGGTATGTTATTTGCAAATACATCTGAACTTTTTATTGATTTAAAAGGACTAGGTGGACACGCAGCATTTCCGCACCATACAAAAGATATGACTGTTGCAGCTGCATCGCTTATTATGCAACTACAGACGATTGTCAGTCGTAATATCAATCCATTAGAAGGTTCTGTTATTACAGTTGGTAAAATGACTTCTGGCACCGTACAAAACGTTATTTCAGATGCTGCACGTTTGGAAGGAACAATCCGTACAGTAACAGCTGAGAGTATGGCGCAAATAAAAAAACGTATTCAAACATTGTGTGAGGCGACTGCCCTTGCATTTGAATGTGATGTGACGATTGACTATGGTTCAATGTATTATCAAGTGTACAATGATGCACACTGTGCGACATCGCTTCTTCAATATGCAGATTCTGTAGAAGGTATGACAGCGTACGAATGCCCACCAGCGATGACTGGGGAGGACTTTGGTTTCTTTTTAAAAGAGATTCCGGGCGCGATGTTTTGGGCTGGGGCGAATACCCCTTATGGACTACACCATGCAAAAATATCACCCGATGAAAATCTCATCGAACAAAATATTTTATTTGTAGAAGGATTTCTTCGACAATTCCACTTGAAATAAATAAAACACTTGTTCTCTTTTGCTGCTTTCTGTATGATAAAACAGATTACGTAAATAAAGGAGTACACAGATGAACCAATTAATTGAATATATCGTATGGGGTGCCATCGCGGTTGGGATTCTTTTATTCCTTTCGATATTGATTCGCTTTATTCAAGAAAGAAAAAGAAGAAAATCCTATGAACGATTAATGCAGACGACACAAATTCGTGATGTCGATGAAATGGACGGATATGTTTTTGAGGACTTTTTAGCACATGTATTTGAAGACTTAGGTTACGAAGCAGTTGCAACGCAGCGCTCTAATGATTTTGGGGCAGATGTCATGTTACAACATGATGAAGGGAAAATTGTGATTCAAGCAAAGCGTTATCAAGATAAAGTTGGTTTAAAAGCAGTACAAGAAATTTATGCAGCACAGGCTTTTTATGAAGCAAATGAAGCATGGGTGATTACGAATAATTATTACACACAGGCCGCAAAGCAATTAGCTACTGCTTGTCATGTGACACTCATGAATCGAGAAGATCTCATTGATTTATTAAAAGAACGTAAAAAAGTTATGAAGTCTTCAAGGCGTGCATCTTGATTTGCACAACACAATATAAGTACGAAAAAAAAGAATCGCGTGATAAGTTACGCGATTCTTTTTTGTTTATGCTTTTGTATCCAAGTCGATATTCGGTTGTTGATGTACAGGTCTTTGAATGGGATTTCGCTTTTGCCATACATAGGTGATCACGAAGCAAATCATGAGAACGGCACCACCTACGATGAATGGAATCGACATATTAATATCGAATAATGTACCTGCAATTGCGGGTCCAATCATATTCCCAAGAGACATATAGGAGTTGTTCATACCAGAAGCAAAACCTTGTTCTTTCCCAGCAGCATAGGAAATGAGTGTATTGACTGCTGGACGAATAAGAACAGCCGCTGTTTGGAAAATCGTTGCAACAACTAGGATAAGGAAGAATCCACTAATGTAAATCATACAAATTGTAAAGATTGATGCGATAACTAGACTGAACAGAATAATGCGCATCTCACCAAAACGTTTGAACAGCTTGTCTAATAATAGTCCCTGAACAATAACACCGATGAAGCCACCAACAGTTAAGACAATGGCAATTTGATTCGGTGTGAAGTCAAATTTATACGTTAAAAATAGTGACATAGAAGATTGGAAGTTTGCGATACCAAATGTGAAGATGAAAACAACTAATAGTAGAACAAAATAAGGTGTAGTGAAAGAAGTTTTCATGTCTTTTAAAATATTACCACTACCTGTACTTTTCGCACCTTTTGCTACGACTGGTTTTGTTGCAGGAAGCAAGAACATCGTTAAAATACCTGCTAAAATAGCTGCAGCACCAGCGAAATAGAATGGGAAGTGTAAATTAATATTGGACAATAAACCACCTAGACCGGGTCCAATTGTAAAACCAAGCGAAATAGCTGCGCCAATTAGTCCCATCGCTTTCCCACGTTGTTTTCCAGTTGTAATGTCTGCTACATATGCCATGATGGGTGGTGTGATGAAGGCAGAACCGACACCTGTTAAAAAGCGGAAGATATAGAGTTCGTAAAGATGGCTCGCGACACCGAATAAAGTCATGAACGTACCATTAATCAGTAGCCCGATTACGATGAGTTTTTTTCGACCAAAACGGTCAGAGAGAGATCCAGCGAGTGGAGAGAAGATGAATTGTGCCAGTGCGATACTGGCGATTAAAAAACCAAGTACAGCGCCTTGTCCTCCAAAGCCTTGTAAATAATGTGGCATGATGGGAATAATTAAGCCGATACCACTCATGGAAATAAACATGTTGAACATTAAGAGTGCGAGTGCTAATTTTACTTTCTTTTCCATAGAAGGCTCCTTTGTTGAGTATTTCGTATAGCTAAATAATAACGACTATAGTATAGAATCGCAATGAAAAAAATCTACTTCTTTTGACTGAAACAACCTTACTTGTAGTATTCCTTTTTATAAAGGAGAACAACCCTGTTGAAACATCAAAAAAACTGTAGATGAAACGAATTCATCTACAGTCCATTTATTCATTAATCGCCATTTTAAATTTCAGGAATAATTCATTGTATTCCCCGATTTTTTCAAGGCCAAGGTTTTTATAAACATGTAAGTTTTCGCGTGTTTCTTTCGAAGGGTAGTAACGTTCATCGTTTACTACTTCTTCATCTAGTAGAGAAAGAGCCGCTTTATTTGGTGTTGAGTAACCGACATAATCTGCATTTTGAGCTGCATTTTCAGGTTCTAACATGAAGTTAATGAATTTATGTGCGCCCTCTACGTTTTTAGACGTTTTTGGAATGACCATATTATCAAACCATAAGTTTGAACCTTCGCTTGGCACTGTGTATGTTAAATCTTCGTTCTCATACATCATATCTGCTGCTTGTCCAGACCATGTTAGAGCGACCATCGCATCTTCATTAATCATCAGCTGTGTTACTTCATCACCGATAATTGCTTTGACATTCGGTCCCATCTTAATTAGCTTGTCTGTTGCAGCATTTAACTCTTTTGAATCCGTTGAGTTCAGTGACTTACCCATACTGTTCAATCCCATACCAAGCACTTCACGCGCACTATCTACTAAGACTACTTTACCTTTTAAAGAAGGATCCCATAAATCATCCCAACGTTCGAATTTATATTTGTCGCCTAATAATTTAGGGTTATAAACAATCCCAACTGTTCCCCAGAAATAAGGAATTGAATATTGGTTTTTTGGATCGAATGGTAAATCTAAAAAGTCTTCATCAATATTTTTTAAATTCGGAATGTCTTTATGATTAACAGGTAATAATAGATTTTTTTCTTTCATTTGTTCGATTGTGTATTCAGATGGAACGGCGATATCGTAGTTTGTTCCGCCTTGTTCAATCTTTGTCATCATCGCTTCATTTGAATCGAATGTTTCATAAACGACGTGAATACCTGTCTCTTTTTCAAACTTTTTAAGTAGGGCAGGGTCGATATATTCGCCCCAGTTATAAACTGTTAAAACTTTTTTGCCTGATACACCAGATGATTGGCTCAGCGAATGTACCGCATAGAATAAGATACCGCAAACAGCGAGTAGGGCAATACTAATGCGTATAAGTGATTTCATTAATTACGCACCCCCGTTTTTTTACGTGTCGTAATAAAGTGATAGCCAAGTACAAGAATAATTGTGACAAAGAATACTAAACCTGAAATCGCATTAACTGTTAGTGATACTCCAGCACGCGCCATTGAATAAATCTCAACAGATAATGTACTGAAACCATTCCCTGTAACGAAGAACGTAACAGCGAAATCATCTAATGAGTAAGTTAAAGCCATGAAGAAACCAGCAAAAATCCCTGGTTTAATAAATGGAATGATAACACGTGTTAAAATATCGCGTTGTGAAGCACCTAAATCACGTGCAGCATCAATTAATGAACTGCTCATTTCTTGTAGTTTTGGTAATACCATAATAACAACGATTGGAATACTAAAGGCAATATGACTTAATACTACCGACATAAAGCCGAGTTTCACACCCACAATTGTAAATAGAATTAAGAATGAAGCACCGATAATAACGTCAGGGCTTACGATTAATACATTGTTCATCGATAAGACTGTATTGCGTAATTTACGATTACGCATGGATGAAATACCGATTGCACCAAGTGTTCCGATGAATGTCGAAATGAGTGCAGAGAGTAGGGCTACAATAATTGTATTCATTAAAATAATGAGTAGACGATCATCTTCAAAAACCGCTTTATAATGTTCCAATGTAAATGATTTGAAGTTTACCATCGAATCACCACTGTTGAAAGAGTAGAAGATTAGGAAAAAGATTGGTGCGTATAAAACGACCATAACAAGTGCTAAATAGAATTTAGAACCTTTACTTAGTCTTTCCATTTTGTGTCTCTCCTTTCTCTTTAGAACCTGTTAGGAACATGATGATAAACATAACGATGATTAGGAATACGGCAATGGTAGAACCCATTCCCCAGTTTTGCGCAACTAAGAATTGTTGTTCAATCGCTGTACCTAGTGTAATGACTTTGTTACCTGCGATTAAGCGAGTAATCATGAATAATGATAGCGCTGGGATAAATACAGCTTGCACACCGGCTTTAATTCCATTCATTGTCAATGGAATAATGACACGACGGAATGTTGTAATGCGTGAAGCACCTAAGTCACGTGCAGCATCAATTAATGCAGGATTTAATTTATCCAGTGCATTGAAAATTGGTAAAATCATAAATGGAATAAAGATATAAACAGATACAAAGATGAAACTGAAATTCGTGAATAGAATTTGCTGTTCACCAATACCAATTGCAGCTAAGAAAGCATTAATCGGACT
>NZ_BJOB01000031.1 GCF_006539985.1 Kurthia gibsonii
CAATTAAAAAAGATGTTAAATGGTCAGATGATCAACCATTTACAATTGATGATGTTATCTACCCTTACTATATCATCGGTGATAAAGACTACACAGGTGTACGTTACGATACAGACTTCCAAAACATCGTAGGTGCAAAAGAATACCATGACGGTAAAGCCAAAGATATCTCAGGTATTAAAAAGATTGATGATTACACAGCTGAAATCTCATTCAAAAAGATCTCACCAGCAATCTACTCTGGCGGTGACGGTTTATGGGGTTACGCAGCTCCAAAACATCAGTTAGAAAAAGTCGCTGTAAAAGATTTACAAAAATCGGATGCAGTGCGTAAAAACCCTGTAACATTAGGCGCATTCGTTATTAACAAAATTGTTAAAGGTGAATCAGTAGAATTAGTAGCGAACAAAAACTACTATAAAGGTCAACCGAAATTAGACAAAGTAGTCATCGAAGTTGTTCCTTCAGCTTCAATGGCAGCAGCATTAAAAGCAGGTAAGTACGATGTTTCAGTACCAAACTACCCAGCAAATGATTACGCTTCAATCAAAGACTTCAAAAACATTGAAATCTTAGGTCGTCCAGAATTAGCTTACTCTTACTTAGGGTTCAAACTAGGTAAATGGGATTCTAAAAAATCAGAAGTTGTAGTAGATGAAAATGCAAAAATGAACGATAAACAATTACGTCAAGCAATTGCTTACGCAATGAATATCGAAGAAGTAGCAGATGTATATTATAATGGTTTACGTACACGTGCTAACTCATTAATTCCACCAGTATTCTCGTCATTCTATGATGATTCATTAAAAGGCTACAAATACGACAAGAAAAAGGCTGAAGAATTATTAGATGCAGCAGGTTATAAAGATACAAACAACGACGGTTACCGTGAAGATAAAGACGGTAAACCACTTACAATTAAGTTAGCAGGTATGGCTGGATCAGATAAAGATGATAAAATTGTACAATTCTACATCCAAAACTGGAAAGATGTTGGTCTAAAAGTAGAATTATCAACAGGTCGTCTAATTGAGTTCAACTCATTCTATGAAAAAGTAAAAGCAGACGATAAAGATATCGATATGTTTATGGCAGCATGGGGTACAGGTACAAACCCATCACCAATCGGTCTTTACTCAAAAGCAGCTCAGTTCAACTATAGCCGTTATACTTCACCCGAACTTGAAAAATTATTATTAGACATCGATTCACCAGAAGCTTTAGATCCAAAATACCGTGCAGAAGCATTCAGTAAGTGGCAAGAATTCATGTCAGATAACGCAGCAACAGTTCCAATGTACTTCCGTACGGAAATCATTCCTGTGAACAAACGCGTTAAAAACTGGACAATTGATTACTTAGCAAAAGATGGTATCGAAAAAGTAGAATTAACTGCTGACGAACCAGTAAAAGGCGAATAATCAATCGAGCATAAGAAAAGGAGGAATTCCATTATGGGGGAATTCCTCCTTTTTGTTGTGTTGATTAAATGAGACGTTTTTTAGAAGCGATTCGAGAAGCTTTCGTCGTGTTCGCAAAGTGCCATTTCGTCACTTCATAAAGTGCGTCCTCACCTTGCGTCAATAAAATTTGCGCAGCAACTTCATCGACCTTTGCACTAGCTCCTTTTGGTAAAGTCACACCGACTTCTTTTGATAGACGGTCCATCTCACGTAAAAAAGCATAGCGTGCAATAATCGAAGCGGCAGCTACAGAGAGATGAAGCTGTTCAGCCTTCGTAGCAAATAACACATTTTCGCGTACGATTTCTTTTTCATTTTTCAAATGATTATAATACGTATTACGCTCAGTAAATTGGTCAATTAAGATGGCTTCAGGTTTTTCAGGTGCAATTTTAGCTAAGACTTTTTTGAGTGCCTGATTGTGAAGAACGGCTTTAATTTTCCCTTGTGACCAGCCCTTCGCTTGCACTTCATTATACTTTTTGTTGTGTAAGATGAGTAGTGAGTGCGTAAGTGTCTTAATCAAATCAGGTGCAATCTTTCGCATGAAGTCATCTGTTAGCATTTTTGAATCTTTCACGCCAAGTTCTTTTACCAGTTTAATTTGATGTGCTGGAACATAGACCGCTGCAACTGTAATCGGGCCAAAGTAATCACCCGTACCTGTTTCATCTGAACCGATGACAGACTTTGATGCAAAATCTTCAGGCAACGTATCGCCCTTCGATGACGTCATATTCTTTGATGGATTTGGTGTACCGAACTGTTGCGCTTCCTCTGCCGCACGTCCACCTTGGAACATAACTTTTCCAGAGCGATAAGACGTGATCGAGACTCCATTTGCTTTTGCTGCAAATATAACCCCAGGTGCATTACGCTCGACTTTATAGGGTGCGTAATGTGCGTGAACTTTCTGTTGTGCTTCTTTCGTTAGTTGAATGACAATATTAGACATATTTTTAACACCTTTCGTTGTATCATTATTCACAGAATGAATGATTTCATGGTATGATGAGAATGAGATTTTTAAGGGAGGGATACTGTTGGGAGATTGTCCGAAAAATCGCATTGCCATTGAAATATATGGTCAAACATACAATATGGTTGGACCAGAGTCAACTGCTCATATGCGTGCTGTCGCTGCCACAGTAGATGAGCGTATGCGAGAGATCAAACTTGCAAACCCTGTGCTTAGCAGTACCCAACTTGCTGTACTTACTGCTGCCAACGCAGTAAATGATTTAATGAAGCTGCAACAAAAATATGAAGCCTTAGAGGCGGAACTGAATAAACAAAAGGATGAAGTGAATGATTGACCTACTTATCATTATATTATTTATAGCAGCACTTGTATCCGGCTATAAAAAAGGGTTCATCACGCAGTTGCTGAACTTGGTCGGTCTACTAGTTGCGCTAATCGTTGCTTATATTTATTATAAGCCTTTTGCGGAGAAAATCGTACTGTGGGTTCCATATCCAGCAGTTACGGAAAATACGGCACTGAAGTTTGCCAATGACGCACTTGATTTGAATTTAACATTCTATCAATTGCTAGCATTTGCTATTATTTTCTTTGTTATTAAAATTGTATTAAGCATTTTATTCTCAATTTTTGATTTCTTAAAAGATATACCAGTACTCGGTGTATTCAATCGCTTCCTCGGTTCATTACTTGGTTTTGTACAGTGCTATATTATGTTATTCATCATTTTATATGTGTTAGCATTACTACCAATTGATTCGATTCAAAAATATGTAGAAAGCTCAATTTTAACGAAAGTCATATTGGAATTTACACCGATTTTATCATCGCTGTTCCAAAAGATGTGGTTCGTGTATTTACAGTAATTACATACCACCAACTTAATCAAAGAGAGCTGCTCCGTTTTTCGTGAGTAGCTCTTTTTTTCAGAAGGAGTTTGAAGAACATGAATAAAAAAGAAGTCATCAAAGTACTAGAAAAGATTGCTACTTATTTAGAGTTACAAGGCGCAAATGCCTTTCGAATTTCTGCCTACCGCAAAGCAGGTGCAGCGCTTGAAAACGATCCGCGTAGTATGGAAGAAATAGATGACGTAACAGCTTTAAAAGGAATTGGTAAAGGGACAGCTTCTGTTATTACGGAATTGCTTGAAACTGGCGAGTCATCTGAGTTAAAGCAATTACAACAAGAAGTACCTGTAGGACTACCACCTTTATTAAAAATCCCAGGACTCGGCGGTAAGAAAATTGCAAAATTATACGCTGAACTCGGCATTGATTCAGCTGAATCGTTAAAAACAGCTTGTGAAGAAGGTCGTGTACAGCAACTCGCTGGTTTTGCTAAAAAGACCGAAGAAAAAATTCTTGCTGAACTTGAAAAGTTGGGCAAGCGTTCAGAAAGTCATCCACTTTGGCAGTTAGAAACGATTGTGCCGAAGTTAGATGCGATTCTTACTTCAATTGAAGAAATCAATACGTTCTCAGTAGCAGGTAGTTATCGACGAATCAAAGAATCGAGTAAAGATGTTGATTATATGATTGCGACAAATAAACCGACTGCTGTAAAAGAAGCTATTTTAGCGCAAGTAGAAGCAGCAGAAGTAATTGCAGCTGGCGATACCAAAATATCTGTTGTTTTAACAGGTGAAGATGCACCGAATGTCGATTTTCGCATTGTAGAACCTGAACAGTATGCAACAGCACTTCACCACTTTACAGGTTCTAAAGATCATAATGTGCGCATGCGCCAAATCGCAAAAGAACGCGGTGAAAAAATTAGTGAATATGGTGTGGAATTAGCAGATGGTACGATGCAAACTTTCCAAACAGAAGCGGAATTTTTTGCACACTTTGATTTACCTTTCATTCCACCGACTTTACGTGAAGGAAAACGTGAGTTTGAAAGCTATACGGATATACCAAAGCTTGTTACAATAGAAGATGTTCGCGCAGATTTGCATATGCATACGACATGGTCAGACGGTGCGCATACAGTCGAAGAAATGGGAAGAGCTTTAATCGAGAAGGGCTATACGCATGGTGTGATTACCGATCACTCTCAATATTTAAAAGTAGCGAATGGTTTAACGCCGGAACGACTGCTACAACAACAAGAAGAAATCTTCGCTTTTAATAAACAAGTAGAAGGCTTCCACTTATTACGCGGTACAGAGATGGATATTTTACCAGATGGCACACTTGATTTTTCAGATGATGTACTGGCGAATTTAGATTTTGTTATTGCGTCGATTCATTCAAGTTTTAGTCAGCCACAAGAGCAAATTATGGAACGACTGCATACGGCGATGAAAAATCCACACGTTGACATGATTGCCCATCCAACAGGACGTGTTATTCATCAGCGTGACGGATATAATCCAGATATGGAGCAATTGATTACATGGGCAAAAGAATATGGTAAGATTTTAGAGCTAAATGCCAATCCATATCGACTTGATTTATGTATCGAACATTTAGAAATGGCTGCAAAAGCAGGTGTGAAGGTTGCGATTAATACAGATGCACATGCCGTTGAACAGTTACGTTATATGGAGATTGGTACAAAATATGCGCAAAAAGCATGGCTTCATAAAGATTTAATTGTGAATACATGGTCATTTGAGCGCTTTATGGAGTTTTTAACGAATAAATGAGGAGGTGTTTTGAATGATTGCAGAACGCGCATTGAAAACACTAGAATATGAAAAAATTATTGAACAGGTTGCTAATTACTGTACGAATTCAATTGGTAAATCAACGATTGAACAATTAAAACCAGAAACAACTTTAGAAGAAGTAAATCGTTTATTAGATGAAATGGACGAGGGACTTGCCATTTTACGTCTTCGCTCGAATGTACCACTTGGTGGCATTTTTGATATTCGTCCAAGCGCGAGACGTGCACAAATTGGCGGTGTACTCAGCCCATCAGAATTAATGGAGATTTCGTCTACCATTCGTGCGAGCCGTATTTTTAGAGAATTTATCGAAGAAATAATGATAGATGAAGACTTAGAGATTCCTTATTTTGAAGAGAAAAAGGAACAGCTTCCGATTTTAACAGGACTACAACATGAGATTAATAGCTGTATTGATGATAATGCTCATGTAACAGATTCAGCGAGTTCAACACTTCGTACAATTCGTCAGCAATTACGTATGCAAGAAGGACGTGTACGTGAACGTTTAGCGAGTTTAACGCGTGGCACGAATGCTGCAAAAATGTTATCAGATTCGATTATTACGATTCGTAATGACCGCTTTGTAATTCCTGTAAAAGCAGAATATCGTAGCCACTATGGTGGTGTCGTGCATGATCAATCTTCATCTGGTCAAACACTTTACATTGAACCTGATTCAGTCGTGCAAGCGAATAACGAAATTCATAGTTTAAAAGTGAAAGAAAAAGCAGAAATCGACCGTATTTTAGGTGTACTATCAGGCATGGTACAAGAAGTGGCACATGAATTATTCGTCATGGTACAAGTACTAGGTCAGATCGATGTCATTTTAGCGAAAGCAAAATATGGACAGGCGAATAAATGTTCAAAACCAACAATGAATGCAGAAGGTTATATTAAATTAACTGCAGCAAGACACCCGTTACTTGACCGCGATATTGCAGTTGCCAATAATATTGAATTTGGTCGCGAATTTACAGCGATTGTGATTACAGGGCCGAATACTGGTGGTAAGACAGTTACATTAAAAACAGTCGGTCTATGTACATTGATGGCGCAATCAGGTATTCCAGTACCTGCATTAGATGGTTCAGAATTAGCCGTATTTGATCAATTATTTGCAGACATTGGTGACGAGCAGTCAATCGAACAAAGTTTATCGACATTCTCAAGTCATATGGTAAACATCGTAGATATTCTACAAAAGTTTGATGAGAATTCACTTGTCTTATTTGATGAATTAGGTGCAGGAACAGATCCACAAGAAGGTGCTGCACTAGCCATTTCAATTTTAGATGAAGTACATGGACGTGGTGCGCGTGTTATGGCAACAACACACTATCCGGAATTAAAAGCTTATGGATTTAATCGTCCGGCTGTCGTTAATGCAAGTGTTGAGTTTGATGTCGAAACATTAAGTCCAACATATCGCTTATTAATCGGTGTACCTGGACGTTCAAATGCCTTTGAAATTTCAAAACGACTAGGTCTACCTGAACACATCATCGAAACATCACGTTCTTACATAGGAACGGAGACACATGAAGTTGAATCGATGATTGCTTCATTAGAAGAATCTCGTTTGAAATCTGAAAAAGATGCAGAAGAAAGTGCACGACTATTAGAGGAAGCACGTATTCTACAAGCAGACTTAGATGCACGCTTAAAAGAATATGATGAGTTAAAAGAACAATTAGAAGCAAAAGCAAAAGAAAAAGCGAAGAAAATTGTAGAAGAAGCAAAACGTGAAGCAGAGTCTGTAATTGATGAGCTACACAAAATGCAGATGAATGCGCATAAAGTTGTCAAAGAACATGAAATCATTGAAGCGCGTAAACGTTTAGAAGATGCTGCACCAGCAGAAAATAAAGTGTTGAAAAAACAACGTCAAATTCAAGAACGTGCACAGCAACTGCAAAAAGGTGATGAAGTCAAAGTAACAACCTATGGTCAAAAAGGTGTATTAATTGAAAAAGCATCGGATCATGAATGGGTTGTACAAATGGGTATATTAAAAATGAAGCTAGATGAAGCCGATTTAGAATATATCAAACCTGAAAAAGTAAAAGAGTCTGTCAACGTGACGAATGTACGTGGACGTGACGCTGTGAAATTAGAGCTTGATTTACGCGGTGAACGTTACGAAGATGCGCTATATCTTACAGAAAAATATATTGATGATGCTTTGTTATCGAACTATCATCGCGTATCCATCATTCATGGTAAAGGAACCGGAGCATTACGAAAAGGCGTACAAGATTTATTAAAACGTCATCCACGTGTAAAATCGTATCATTTTGGTGAAGCGAGCGAGGGTGGGTTCGGTGTTACAATCGCCGAATTAAAATAGAGAGAAGAACGGAGGTTTTCGTTCATGGATGCATTTTGGCAACATCCTGCTGTTATTATGACAGGATATTATAGTGTGGTCGTCCTTTGTTTAATTGTGTCAATGGCTATTTTCGAAGCTGTTACACGCTATAAAAATTGGCAAGAGATTAAAAATGGGAATATGGCTGTTGCTTTTGCAACAGGAGGTAAAATCTTAGGAATTTGCAATATTTTCCGCTACTCGATTGAGAAGAATAATTCACTCCCAGAAATGCTTGGATGGGGACTATTCGGTTTTATTCTCTTAATTATTGCTTATTTATTATATGAGTTTTTAACACCTTCTTTTAAAATTGATAAAGAGATTGCAAAAGACAATCGTTCAGTTGGCTTTATTTCCTTTGCCATCTCCATCGGCTTATCTTTTGTCATCGGTGCGAGTATTTCTTAATGAAAGCCAGTGTGATGTAAAAATCACGCTGGTTTTTTATTTTTTCATAAATAACATAGCGTATTCGAGTGTAAAAAGAACATGAAAGACAATTATTTATAATGAAATAGAATTTTTCTGAACATTTTCTATGAATAGTCATTCATTTGTGTTAAAGTGTTGGTATATAGGAAGATGTGAAAACTTTGTATGTTTTGTTTCGTTTTTGTTGGAAAAATGCATTTTTTTCTTATTCATCATTTGAAAGCGTTCACAAACTTCTATATAATAAGAAGTAATATTTAACAAATTTTATAAGGAGTGGATTGAAATGACTGAGAAGGTTTGGTTGAAGCATTATCCAAATTACATTCGTGCAAATTTGGATTATGAAGAAATTCCGTTACAACAGTTTTTAACAAATGCCGCAAGGAACACCCCTGAAAAAATTGCTATTCACTTTATGGGAAAAGACATTAAGTACAAAGAGTTACATGAATCTGCACTAAAGTTTGCCCAATACTTACAACAATTAGGTATTGAAAAAGGAGACCGAATCGCGCTTATGCTCCCGAATACACCCCAAACGGTCATCTCTTATTACGGCGCACTTTATGCCGGTGCAACAGTTGTCATGACGAATCCGTTATACACAGAGCGAGAAATTGAGTATCAGCTAAAAGATTCAGGTGCAAAAGTAATTGTTAGCTTAGATATTTTATATCCACGTATTATGAAAGTATTTAAAAATACGGCACTTGAAAATGTCATTATTACAAGTATTAAAGATTACTTACCATTCCCTAAAAATTTGTTATATCCGTACGTGCAGAAAAAAGAACAAGGTGTGCAAGTCCACGTTGCCCATAGTGGAGTTAGCCATCAGTTTATGGAGATTTTAAAAACGTCACAAGCGATTGAACCAACGATTGATTTTAATTTTGAAGAAGATATAGCATTGCTTCAGTACACAGGCGGTACGACAGGTTTTCCAAAAGGAGTTATGCTGACACATAAAAATCTCATTGCGAATACACGAATGTGTGCCGAATGGTTAACAGAACCGAATGCCCAAAGTGAACCTCCTGTTATTTTAGGAATTTTGCCAATTTTCCATGTATATGGTATGACAACCGTTCTACTGTATACAGTCATGCAAGGTGGCAAGATGGTGCTATTACCGAAGTTTAATGCAGAGATGATTTTAAAGACGATTCAAAAGCAGCGTCCGACATTATTCCCAGGCGCACCAACAATTTATATTGGCTTAATTAATCATCCGCAAATCAAAAAATATGATCTTTCGTCTATTAAAGCATGTATTAGTGGTTCGGCTCCGCTACCAGCAGAAGTACAAGAACAGTTTGAAGAATTGACAGGTGGTAAATTAGTCGAAGGTTATGGTTTAACAGAATCATCACCTGTTACACATGCTAATCTCTTATTCGAGAACATTCGTCAGAAAAATTCAATCGGTATTCCATGGCCAGATACAGATGCCATGATTGTTGATGGGTCAATCGAACGTCCAAGAGCGAACGGCGAAATCGGTGAACTCGTTGTAAAAGGTCCACAAGTTATGAAAGGATATTGGAATCGTCCAGAAGAAAATGCGATGACATTAGAAGATGGGTGGCTAAAAACAGGCGATCTTGGTTATATGGATGATGACGGTTTCTTCTATGTAGTAGACCGTAAAAAAGATGTGATTATTGCAGGTGGTTATAATATTTATCCGCGTGAAGTCGAGGAAGTATTGTATGAACATCCAGATGTAGTAGAATGTGTAGCAGCCGGCGTTCCAGATCCATATCGAGGCGAGACGGTTAAAGCATATATCGTATTGCGTGAAGGTGCGACAACAACAGAAGCAGATTTGAATAAATTCTGCCGTGAGAACTTAGCTGCTTATAAAGTGCCGCGCATTTACGAATTTAGAGCAGAGCTACCAAAAACAGCAGTTGGTAAAATTTTACGTCGCGCTTTAATTGATGAAGAAAAAGAAAAACAGCAACAACCACGACAAGAACAGGCATAATGACAGAGAATGCTTGACATTATTTTCAATGAATAATATCATAACACTATGAATGAATAACCATTCATTATTGTTTGGAAAAGTGGTGTGATTTGTATGAAAAGAGAAAAACCGAAGTATAAGCAAATTATTGATGCCGCAGTTATTGTAATTGCAGATAATGGCTATCATCAAGCGCAAGTATCTAAAATTGCAAAACAAGCTGGTGTAGCAGATGGCACAATCTATTTATACTTTAAAAACAAAGAAGATATTTTAATCTCGGTGTTCCGAGAAAAGATGGCTGTATTTATTGAAAGCTTGCAAGAAGTTAATCAAGAAAATACGACAGCGGCTGAAAAGCTCGAATTTATGATTACGAACCATTTCCGCGTGTTGTCGAATGATAAATATTTAGCGCGTGTCACACAATTGGAATTACGACAATCGAATCGTGATATTCGCCTAAAAATCAACGCCGTATTAAAAGAATATCTTGAACAACTGGATACCATTTTAGAAGAAGGGGTAAAAGCTGGCGAGTTTGATGCCAATATGGATCTTCGCTTAGCACGACAATTGATTTTTGGAACAGTTGATGAAGTGACGACATCATGGGTCATGAAAGATCACAAATTTGACTTAACTGCACAAGCACCGAAAGTATATCAATTGTTATTAAATGGTATTAAAGGTTAAAATGAATATAGGTAAGTTTTTCCACTTACCTATATTTCTATAACAACATATACGAAAAGGGGTAAGAACATGGAATTTCTAAAGCTAAACAATGAAGACGGTGTCGCAATCGTTACAATCGTAAGACCACCAGCAAATGCAATGAGTCAACAACTTGTAAAAGAGATTGCAGAAGCACTTGATCAAATTGAGAAAGACCATTCAACGAGAGTTGTTGTAATCCATGGCGAGGGAAGATTCTTCTCAGCCGGCGCAGATATTAAGGAATTTCTATCCGTTCCAAATATCACAGCACATGTTTCTGAAGCACAATCTATTTTTGAACGTCTTGAAACGTTCGAAAAACCTGTCATCGCTTCGATTCATGGCGCAGCTTTAGGAGGCGGTTTAGAATTGGCGATGAGCTGTCATCTTCGCTATGTTTCTAAAACGGCAAAGCTTGGATTACCTGAGCTCTCATTGGGACTAATTCCTGGCTTCGGAGGAACACAGCGACTTCCGCGGTATGTTGGCTCAGCGAAAGCTGCTGAAATGATGTTTACAAGTGATCCAATCTTAGGAGAGGAAGCTGTAAACTGGGGCTTAGCCAATGCGGCATTTGAAGAAGAGGAACTGTTGGGTAAAACACTCGACATTGCGAAAAAGATCGCACTAAAAAGTCCAATCTCTTTGAAAGCTACAATAGATATGCTGAACTTCTCAAAAACAGATCGTTTTTACACTGGAATTGATGAAGAAGCACAAGCATTTGGTCGCGTATTTGCAACAGAGGATGCGAAAGAAGGAATCACAGCCTTTGTTGAGAAACGTCAAGCAGTATTTAAAGGAAAATAATACTATTTAGGAGGTTTACATTATGAACATCTATGTATTAGTGAAAAGAACTTTTGATACCGAGGAAAAAATCGTCATCTCAGGTGGCGCAATTCAAGAAGACGGCGCAGAATTCATCATCAACCCGTATGATGAGTATGCGATTGAAGAAGCGATTAAAGTGCGCGATAGCGAAGGTGGAACAGTAACAGTTATTACAGTTGGTAATGACGAATCTGAAAAACAACTTCGTACAGCATTAGCGATGGGTGCAGACCAAGCAGTACTCATCAACGCAGAAGATGCAGAAGACTTAGATCAATTCTCTGTCGCAACAATCCTAGCAGCTCACTTAAAAGAGCAAGATGTTGATTTAATCTTTGCAGGAAATGTTGCAATTGACGGTGGCTCAGGTCAAATCGGACCACGTCTAGCAGAATTATTAGATATTAACTATGTAACAACAATTACAGGTTTTGAATTAAATGGACGTGACGTGAAAATTGTGCGTGACGTAGAAGGTGACTCAGAAGAGATTACAACATCTCTACCACTTCTTGTAACAGCACAACAAGGACTAAACGAACCACGCTACCCTTCATTACCAGGTATTATGAAGGCGAAAAAGAAACCTTTAGAAGAATTAGAATTAGATGATTTAGATTTAGATGAAGACGATGTAGAACCAAAAATCAAAACTGTAGAGGTATTCTTAGCACCAGAAAAACAAGCTGGTCGAGTTCTCGAAGGTGAGATTCGTGACCAAGCGAGAGAATTAATTTCGTTATTACGTTCAGAAGCAAAAGTCATTTAACAAACGATGAAAAATTGATTGGAGGAAGAACATATGTCTAAAAAAGTAGTTGTATTAGCAGAAGCACGTGAAGGCGCATTACGTAATGTTTCATTTGAAGCAATTAGCGCAGCAAAGAAAATTTCAGATGGTGGCGAAGTAGTTGCGGCACTATTCGGTCAAGATGTTTCAGGATTAGCCAATTCATTATTCGAGTACGGCGCAGATCGCGTTGTTTTAGTGGAACATCCACACTTGAATTTCTATACAGCAGATGGTTACAGTCAGGCACTACTCGCAGTTGTAGAGCAAGAAAAGCCAGAAGCAATTGTGTTAGGTCATACAGCGCTTGGTAAAGACTTATCTCCAAAAGTAGCAAGTCGTTTACAAACAGGCTTGATTTCGGATGTAACGTCAATTGAAGGAGAAGGCGACGATGCCAAGTTCATTCGTCCAATCTACTCGGGTAAAGCTTTTGAAAAAGTGGAAGCAGCAAGTGAGCCATTATTCGTAACGGTTCGTCCAAATAACATTGAACCACTTGAAGTAGAAGCAGGTAAAACAGGTACGGTAGATACACTATCAGTAGATATTACAAATTTACGTACAGTTGTTGAAAACGTAATTCGCAAAGCAACAGATGGTGTAGACTTATCAGAAGCAAAAGTCATCGTATCAGGTGGTCGCGGTGTGAAGAGCGAAGAAGGTTTTGCTCCTTTAAAAGAGTTAGCGAACTTACTTGGCGGTGCAGTTGGTGCATCACGTGGTGCATGTGACGCAGAATATTGCGATTACTCATTACAAATCGGTCAAACAGGTAAAGTTGTAACACCTGACTTATATATCGCAGTTGGTATTTCAGGTGCCATTCAACATTTAGCAGGTATGTCGAATTCGAAAATTATCGTAGCGATTAATAAAGATCCAGAAGCGAATATTTTCAAAGTAGCAGACTACGGTATTGTTGGTGACTTATTTGAAGTGATGCCGCTATTAATTGAAGAAGTAAAAGCATTAAAAGCGAGCGTATAATGAAAAGAACTGTTCCTTTGAATTTCAGAGGAACAGTTTTCTTTTGTCAAAAGTGAAGCAGAAAGATTGGCAAGTTAACTCTTTTTTTAATATAATAAAATAAAATCATGGATTTGAAATATAAAATACAAGATTTTTGTATGAAAATGAAGTAAGAGACGATTATGTAGGCATATTTATACGAATTCAAGTCGTTCCATGCTATAATTCAAACATATCGTTTATATAAGAGGAGGAAATAAATTATGGCAATTGTATATTCAACAGACGAATCATTCCAACAAGACGTAGCAGAAGGTGTAGTACTAGTAGACTTTTGGGCTACTTGGTGCGGACCTTGTAAAATGATTGCACCAGTTCTTGAAGAACTAGATGCAGACTTAGATGGTAAAGCGACAATCGTAAAAGTGGACGTAGACCAAAACCAAGAGACAGCTGCTCAATTCGGCATCATGTCAATTCCAACACTACTTGTTTTCAAAGATGGTAAACCAGTAGATAAAACAGTTGGCTTCCACCCGAAAGAAGCTTTAGCAGATTTACTAGCTAAACACATGTAATCGTGAATTAAACTTGAATAGAGGCTGTCCTGCATAACAGGTACAGTCTCTTTTTTTGAAGGTGATGAAATGAACGAAATCAAACAAAAATTAGCTGTTCTTCCTGACCAACCAGGTTGTTATTTAATGAAGGATCGTCAAGGAACAGTCATCTATGTCGGTAAAGCGAAAGTACTGAAAAATCGTGTGCGCTCTTACTTTACAGGCTCGCATAATGAGAAAACAGCACGCCTTGTTTCAGAGATTGTCGATTTTGACTATATTGTAACATCTTCTGATTTAGAGGCTTTTTTACTTGAACTAAACTTAATTAAATTACATGATCCAAAATACAATATCATGTTAAAAGATGACAAAACATATCCTTATTTGAAAATAACAAATGAACCGCATCCACGTTTGTTAATGGTGCGAAAAGTTAAGAAAGATCGTGCAAAATATTTTGGCCCCTACCCGAACGCTTATGCAGCAGCAGAAACGAAAAAGTTATTAGACCGTATCTATCCACTGCGAAAATGTGATGTCATGCCTAATCGTGTCTGTCTATATTATCATATGGGACAATGTTTAGCCCCTTGTGTAAAAGATGTACCAAAAGGTGCGTATAAAGAGATGATTCAAGAGATTACAGACTTTTTAAATGGCGGACATGAGCATGTAAAGACGGAACTAGAGGAAAAGATGTATAAAGCATCTGAAGCACTCGATTTTGAACGAGCAAAAGAGTTGCGCGATCAAATTGCGAATATCGATCAAATTATGGCGAAACAAAAAATTACGAAGACGACGGACTTTACGAATCGTGATATTTTTGGTTTTGCAGTGGATAAAGGATGGATGTGTGTTCAAGTATTCTTTATTCGTCAAGGGAAGTTGATTGAGCGCGATGTATCATTATTCCCTTCATATGGTGAACCACTAGATGAATTTACAACTTTTATTGCGCGTTTTTATGAAGAAGCGAACCATTTAAAACCGTCTGAAATTATCATACCAAAAGAAGTGGACGCAGAGATGTTGCAACAGGTTTTAGACATTAAAGTACATGCGCCACATCGCGGCTATAAAAAAGAAATGCTCGATTTAGCAACACAAAATGCGCATGTGAAAATTGATGAGAAATTTAATATGCTACAGCGCCAAGAAGAGCGAACAATTGGTGCGTGTGAAGAGCTAGGTGATGCGATGAATATTCAAACACCACTTCGCATTGAAGCATTTGATAACTCACATATTTTTGGGTCGGATACGGTATCTGCGATGGTTGTATTTGAAGATGGTCGCCCGCGTAAAAAAGACTATCGTAAATTTAAAATTCAAACAGCTTCTGCGCATGATGATTACGGTGCGATGCGTGAAGTATTAAGAAGACGTTATCAACGTGTTGTAAAAGAAGGACTACCACTTCCAGATCTACTTGTAACAGATGGTGGGAAAGGGCAGATGGAAGTCGCGCGTGAAGTACTTGAAGATGAACTAGGTCTTGATATTCCGATTGCAGGTCTTGCAAAAGATGATAAGCATAAGACAGCCCAGTTACTTTATGGTAATCCGCCACAGATTATTCCACTGAAAAGAACGAGTGAAGGGTTCTATTTGCTGCAACGTATTCAAGATGAAGTGCATCGATTTGCGATTAATTTTCACCGTCAATTACGTGAGAAGAATGCACTCACTTCGCAACTGGATGACATTCCAGGTGTTGGACCAAAGCGGAAACAACAAATGTTAAAATACTTTGGTTCGATGAAAAAAATTAAAGAGGCAACAGAAGAAGAATTAATTGCTGCTGGATTACCGAAAAATCTGGCTAGTGCCGTAATTGCGCATTTTCTGAAAAAATAATTGTCTTTTGTCAAATATTGTGATAAAGTAACGTTAATTAAAAATCACTGAAAAAGTGATGATAGAGGAGCAGGTGTCAAGAGTAGCCTTTTTGAGAGTGTAGTAACTCAGTGAAAAAAGGTGAAAGGGGAAACTGCCGAAGTGATGAAGGAACTACGACTTCATTGCTGGTTCTGTATTGAATAAATGCAGAATTGTCAGAGTGTACACTCTGGAGGGCTATCTCACATGAATGTTCATTTTTGAATAGACATGCATAAGCAGCCCAACATTTCGATGTTTGGCTGCTTTTTTTATTGAGAGAACCCACATTACAATATGTAGGGGGAGAACGTATGGGAACTTATGTTATGAAATTTGGTGGCACATCGGTGGCAACACCGGAACGTATTCAAAATGTAGCGAAAAGAGTTTTACAAGAAGTGGAAGTGAGGAATAAAGTGGTTGTTGTCGTTTCAGCAATGGGAAAAACGACAGATCATTTAGTCGAGATGGCGAATCATGTATCGACACATCCATCAAAACGTGAGATGGATGTACTACTATCTACAGGTGAACAAGTTACAACAGCTTTACTGACGATGGCGCTTCACCAATTCGATGTACCTGCGCAGTCTTTTACAGGGTGGCAGGCAGGTATGATGACCGATGATGTTGCGAGTAATGCACGCATTGAACAGATTGATTGTGAGAAAATCACGACCTGTTTAAATGAAGGGAAAGTAGCCGTTGTAGCAGGTTTTCAAGGGATTGATCATGAAGGTAATATTACGACACTTGGTCGAGGTGGCTCAGATACAACAGCTGTCGCGATTGCAGCTGCCATTCAAGCAGAACGCTGTGATATTTATACCGATGTTGATGGGGTTTATACAAGTGATCCACGCTTCGTACCAACTGCACGTAAATTAACAGAATTAAGTTATGATGAAATGCTCGAATTAGCACATCTAGGAGCAGGTGTTTTACATCCACGCTCTGTTGAATTAGCGAAAAATTATCAAATACCCATGTCTGTTCGTTCAAGTTATGAACAATTAGAAGGAACCGTTTTAAAGGAGGAAGTTCAAATGGAAAAAGATTTAGTTGTACGAGGAGTAGCATTCGAAGGAGAAATCGTTCGCCTTACCGTTTATTTTAGCGAAGCATATATGGGATCATTAGCAAATATCTTCACAACATTAGCGAAGCACCATATCAATGTGGACATCATTGTACAATCCATCATTCCAAACGCATCACCAACGGTATCATTTTCAGTGAAAAAAGAACAATTAGAAGAAACATTAAATGTGTTAAAAGAATATAAAAATACATTAGGTTATGACTATATTGACCATGAATTAGAACTTGCGAAAGTGTCCATTGTCGGTTCAGGTATGGCATCCAATCCAGGTGTTGCAGCGACGATGTTCGATTGCTTATTTAGATTAGGCATTCCAGTGAAAATGGTCAGCACATCTGAAATTAAAGTATCTGTCGTTGTACCACAAGAAGAGATGTTTAAAGCGGCGAATGCCTTACATGAACAGTTTGAATTATCAAAAGTAGCAGTAGGAATGCAAAATTAAATAAATAAAACAAAAAGTCCCTTGCGAAGCGAAGGGACTTTTTGTATGTACGCATTATTTGACTTCTTCTTGATGAATTGGGTCTTTTAAATCCCATTTTACTTGGAATGTCACACGACCTTTTTTTACATCTACTTCTTCATAACATTCTGTTAAGAAGCCATTATGTTTTTGAATTTGTTCAGCGATGAAACCCGATTCAATTCGGAAGCAGCGCTGATCGAATTTTAAAATATCTGCATCGCCTGTTAAGACGTAGATTGCTTCCGACTTACCTAATTTCGTTTGCTCGAGAACACCCCATGACGCCTCAGCGAAAAAGGCAGGTAATTCCTCAATTTCAAGTAGTGGGAACTTACGTGCAATTTCTTTACCGCACCAGTAGAGGATATCCGCCTCATTTTTACCAACAATTGTTGAAAGAATATGGTCGCGAATAATTTCGTAACCAAAAGCTGTAATATTTTTCATTTCCATCGTAGACATGTGTAAATCCTTCTTTCATATTTTTTGTCGAATTTTTGTCCTTTTTAGAGAAAAACGCTTTCAAATAGCGAAAAATAGACTTTAATACTATTTTTTTGGAGTAATTGATACTGCTGAAAAACGTTGGTAACCTTGACGTTCATTGGGAGTGGGAGTACAATGAACTTGTCATAATATTGTACCATGATAAAGTAAACAGTCAAAGAATGTCAGACAAATTAGTCGTGAAGTTTTTGACTCGGATTTACTTTAAGTATTAAGGGGGGTAACAGTCTTGTTGAAAGATCGAGAGTTTTACTGGCGTCGTCTACATTCTCTACTAGGTCTAATTCCTGTAGGTCTGTTCGTGACGGTCCACTTGTTAATCAACTATTCAGCTACAAACGGTGAAGCAGCATTCAACAAAGCTTCAGCTACAATGGAAAGTCTTCCATTCTTACCAATCGTTGAGTGGGTAGTAATCTATATCCCATTAATGTTCCATGCATTCTATGGTGTATACATTGCGTTCACTGCGAAACCAAACTTGAACCGTTTCGGAACAACTCGTAACTGGTTCTTCGTGTTACAACGTGTAACAGGTATTTTCCTTGTGATTTTCATCGCTTGGCACATCTTCCAAACACGTTTACAAAAAACAATCAATGGTGCCGAAATTGATTACAACTTAATGGCTGACGTTGTATCAAATCCAGGAATGCTTATTTTCTACATTGTTGGTATCATTGCAGCTACGTTCCATTTATCAAACGGTATTTGGTCATTCTTAGTAAGCTGGGGACTTATTCAATCTCCAAAATCACAAAAAGTTACAACTTACATTACAATGATTTTCTTTGTACTGTTATCAGTAGTTGGCGTAATGGCGATTTTAGCTTTCGCGTAATTAACTCTTATAACGAAAGCATGAAAGCGCTTGACTACTAATTGAACGAGGAGTGAGAGGAAAAATGGCGAAAAGTAAATTAATAGTAGTTGGTGGAGGTCTAGCAGGTTTAATGGCCTCTATGAAAGCTGCTGAGCTAGGCACTGAAGTTGAGTTATTCTCATTAGTTCCAGTTAAACGCTCACACTCTGTATGTGCGCAAGGTGGAATTAATGGCGCTGTAAACACGAAAGGTGAAGGGGATTCTCCATGGATTCACTTTGACGATACTGTTTACGGTGGAGACTTCTTAGCAAACCAACCACCAGTAAAGGCAATGTGTGATGCTGCACCTGGTATCATCCATCTATTTGACCGTATGGGTGTTATGTTCAACCGTACACCAGAAGGTCTTCTTGATTTCCGTCGTTTCGGTGGTACACTACATCACCGTACTGCATTCGCAGGCGCGACTACAGGTCAACAACTTCTTTACGCACTAGATGAACAAGTTCGTAAATGGGAAGTTGAAGGTCTAGTTAAGAAATACGAAGGCTGGGAATTCCTAGGTCTAGTATTAGATGAGAATGGCGTATGTAAAGGTATTACAGCACAAGATTTAACTACACATGAAATCAGAGCATTCCGTTCTGATGCTGTAATCATGGCTACAGGTGGCCCTGGTATTATCTTTGGTAAATCAACAAACTCAATGATCAACACAGGTTCTGCTGCATCGATTGTTTATCAACAAGGCGCTAAATATGCAAACGGTGAATTTATCCAAATCCACCCAACTGCAATCCCTGGCGATGATAAACTACGTTTAATGTCAGAATCAGCACGTGGTGAAGGTGGCCGTATTTGGACATACAAAGACGGTAAACCTTGGTACTTCCTAGAAGAAAAATATCCAGCGTACGGTAACTTAGTTCCTCGTGACGTTGCAACTCGTGAAATCTTCGACGTATGTATCAACCAAAAACTTGGTGTCAACGGTGAAAACGTTGTATACCTAGATTTATCTCACAAAGATCCACACGAGTTAGATATTAAACTTGGTGGTATCATCGAGATCTATCAAAAATTCGTTGGTGACGATCCACATAAAGTACCAATGAAAATCTTCCCAGCTGTTCACTATTCAATGGGCGGTCTATGGGTAGACTACGATCAACAAACAACAATTCCTGGATGTTTCGCTGCTGGTGAGTGTGATTACTCTCAACACGGTGGTAACCGTCTAGGTGCAAACTCTTTACTTTCTGCAATCTACGGTGGTTCAGTAGCAGGTCCAAAAGCAACTGAATATATTAAGAGCCTAGATAAGCACGTTGAAGATCTTCCAGAAGAGCTTTACGCTGCAGCAGTAAAAGAACAAGAAGAGAAATGGGAAGAAATTCTAAACCTTAACGGTACAGAAAATGCTTACCTATTACACAAAGAACTTGGTGAATTAATGACTGAAAACGTAACAGTTGTACGTCATAACGACCGTTTAGAAAAAACATTAGTGAAGTTAGAGGAGTTACAACAACGTTGGAACAACATTAACATCAATGATACAAACAAATGGTCTAACCAAGGTGCTCAATTCACTCGCCAATTGAAAAACATGCTTGCTCTTGCGCGTGTTATGGCTAAAGGAGCATTATTACGTGATGAGTCTCGTGGTGCACACTACAAACCAGACTTCCCAGAACGTGACGATGAAAACTTCTTAAAAACAACAATTGCGCAGTTCACACCTTCATTCGATCCAATCATCACTTATGAAGAAGTAGATTGTTCAATGATTAAACCACGTAAACGTGACTATACTGGAGGTGCTCACTAATCATGGCAGAACAAAAAATGTTAGATGTTGAAGTACAACGTCAAGACAGCGCTGATTCTCAACCATATTGGGAGAAATTCAAAGTACCATACCGTCCAAATATGAACGTAATTTCGGTATTAATGGCGATTCGTGAAAACCCTGTAACTGCTGATGGTAAGAAAACAACACCAGTAACATGGGACATGAACTGTCTAGAAGAAGTATGTGGCGCTTGCTCAATGGTAATCAATGGTCGTCCACGTCAATCTTGTTCAGCACTTGTTGACAAGTTACCACAACCATTAAAATTACAACCAATGAGCACATTCCCTGTAATTCGTGACTTACAAATCGACCGTTCTCGTATGTTCGACTCACTTAAAAAAGTAAAAGCATGGATTCCAATCGATGGTTCTTACGATTTAGGTGAAGGTCCACGTATGCCAGAGCGTAAACGTGAGTGGGCTTACGAACTTTCAAAATGTATGACTTGTGGTGTTTGCTTAGAGTCTTGCCCTAACGTAAACTCTCACTCTTCATTCATGGGACCAGCTCCATTATCTCAAGTACGTCTATTCAACGCACATCCAACAGGTGCAATGAATAAAGACGAACGTTTAAATGCAATCATGGGAGACGGCGGTTTAGCTAACTGCGGTAACTCTCAAAACTGTGTAGTAGCTTGTCCAAAAGGTATTCCTTTGACAACTTCTATCGCTTCACTTAACCGTTCAGCAACAGTTCAAATGTTCAGAAACTTCTTCGGTTCTGACCATATGGTTGACTAATTTAATACGTAAATTTACGTTATAATTCGAAGCAGGAATCGCCTATAAGCGGTTCCTGCTTTTTGATTGTTTCGTCAGACGAAAGGTTATTCTTTTTCAAAGAACTTGAAATTTGTTACAATATGAATAACTATTCAGTTTGGAGGGATGAAAGATGAAAGAGAGTTATATTCAAGATTTTGAAGCATGGCAAAAAGAGTTTACATTTTCAATTGATATTGAGGTGCGCTTTTCAGAAACCGATTTATTTGGACATTTGAATAATACGGTTCCATTCGTCTATTTTGAGCAGGCGCGTATTGCTTTAATGAAAGAATATGAATTAGTAGAAGCCAATCTTTCACCTGATTCACCAATTGTTCCTGTTGTAGCTGATTTACAATGTGATTTTTTAAAGCAAATTTTCTTTGGAGAGACCATTCAAATGTTTGCAAAATTTGCAAAAGTGGGTAGTTCATCAGTAGATGTTCATTATATGGGCGTTGTGAATGGTGAAGTGCGTCTAACAGGGCGTGGTACACTCGTTCAAATGAATGCACATACTGGAAGGGCAGAGAAGTGGTCCATGCCACAAATCCAACGAATTCATTAAGTTTTTTAAGAATTTATACGACATGGCTTGCCAATTTTCAGAAATACATTCACAATATAATTAATGATCATTCGTATATGGAAATACTATGTACGAAATAGGAGTGAACTAAATGGCTGAAGAAGGTTTCGATGTAAATGTACAAAATATCTGTATACTAGAAAAAGACTTAAGACACATTGCAGCGATTATTAAACAAAAGGGACGTGAAATTTTAACGAATTACACGATTACCCCACCACAATTCATCGCTTTACAATGGCTTGATGAATTAGGTGATATGACGATTGGAGATTTATCAAATCGTATGTATTTAGCTTTTAGTACAACGACAGATTTAATCGATCGTATGGAGAAGAATGAACTTGTACAACGAGTTCGTGACACAGCAGATCGACGTGTCGTGCGCATTCATCTTTTACCAGAAGGCGAAAAGATTATTCGAGAAGTAATTGAAAAAAGACAATTATATTTAGTTGATATTGTAAGTGATTTTGAAAATGAAGAAATCCAACAGTTATCGGAACTATTACAAAAATTATACGTTCGTATGAATGAAGATTAACAATAAAAGATTAGAGGCGGTTAGTGTGAATGCTCCCATCGGTGTGATTGACTCGGGTGTAGGTGGATTAACCGTTGCAAAAGAAATGCTTCGCTATCTACCAAATGAGACGATTTATTATATTGGCGATACAGCCAGATGTCCATATGGACCACGAACGGCAAAACAAGTAGTGGAGTTTACAACACAGATGGCACAGAAGTTAAAAGAGATGGGAATCAAGATGCTAGTTATTGCTTGTAATACAGCAACAGCAGTAGCGCTTGAACCACTTCAAAAAACCTGTGACTTCCCTGTGATTGGCGTAATTAATGCAGGTGCTATGGCTGCAATGAAAGAAACAAAAACCCACCAAATTGCGGTCATCGCAACAGTTGGGACAGTAAAGAGTGGCGCGTATGAGGAAGCGATTAGTTCGCTTTATTCTAAAAGCCAAATCTATTCGCTTGCATGTCCACCCCTTGTACCTATGGTTGAAAGTGGTCAATATGAAGGACCTTTTGCAGAAAAGCTTGTAGAAGAAGTGCTATCTCCATTGAAAACAATCTCTTATGATACGATGATTTTAGGCTGTACGCATTATCCAATTATTCAACATCTTATTGAGAAAGTAGTAGGAGAAGATATACATGTTGTGTCATCCGCCAAAGAGACGGCGCTCCATGCAAAAGATTTACTTGCATATTACAATCTAGAAAACAAATCGACACACCATGCGAAGCATCGTTTTTTTGCAACAGGATCTGTACCGATGTTTCAACAGATTGTAGATGACTGGCTACAGCTTCCTGAGCTGCAAGCAGAGAAAATTGAATTATAATTGCATACATATATGCAAAATAAAAATATGCTGGGACATAAGTACAAAAAACATATCCCACATGAGCATAAGAAAAACTGGAATCGTGCTGTGGCGCGGTTCCAGTTTTTCGTTGCGAATGCTAAAAAAGGGAAGTGACAGGTTTTGTTCCAGCATGTTTTTTCGTGTCTATGCACCGTTTATGCTAAAATAGACATACATTGTACGGGAGGTAAGGAAGAATGAAAAAAGTAGTAATTGCCACAAAGAATAAAGGGAAAGCAAAAGATTTTGAAGTAATCTTTGGACCGCTTGGTTATGAAGTCGTAACGATGTTTGACGTAGCGCCAGATATGGAAATAGAAGAAACAGGAACAACATTTGAAGAGAATGCCATTTTAAAGGCAGAAACACTCTCTAAAGCGTTGAATCTTCTTGTGATAGCAGATGATAGCGGACTAATGATTGACGCGTTAAACGGCGAGCCAGGCGTGTATTCAGCACGTTATGCAGGCGACCATGACGATGACGCAAATATCGAGAAAGTATTAAAGAATTTACAAGGTGTACCGGAAGCAGAACGCACAGCACGCTTTGGTTGCTGTCTAGCCATCACAGGCCCAGATTATCCAACACAAACAGTATTCGGCACATGTGAAGGCATTATTTTAGAAGAACGTCGCGGCGACAATGGCTTCGGTTATGATCCAATTTTCTACGTACCTGAAAAAGGACTGACAATGGCGCAAATGTCACCAGCTGAAAAAGGCGCAATTTCACATCGCGGTAATGCACTCAAGCTATTACAAGAAAAAATCAATCTCTAATTCGATAAGGTGGTTGGCTAGATGAAAGTGGTTGTGTTAAGTGACACACATGGTAATGCAGAAATCATTGAACAAGTATATGAGCAAGAACAGGGAGCAAATGCTTTCTTTCATTGTGGCGACAGTGAGTTAAGTTATGATGATTCTCGTTTTCACGAGATGTACCGCGTAAAAGGGAACTGCGACTTTGATTCTGACTATGTAGATGAATTCGTTGTACCAATTGGAGAACGCCGTATCTTCATGACACATGGGCATTTATACAATATTAAAATGATGCTGACACCACTTGATTATAAAGCGCAAGAAGTAGAAGCAGACATCGTATTATTCGGACACTCGCACGTACTCGGCGCACAACAAGTAGGACGCACACTCTTTTTAAATCCAGGAAGTCTGTTGTTGCCAAGAGGCGGCAATCCGAAGAGCTATGCAACAATTGAGTGGGAAGAAGAGCAAGACGAATTGACAGTCACATTCAAAACACCCGACCAACAAATCATTTCACAACACTATTTTCCTATACCAAAAAAATAATGTTGACATATTATCTAGCTTTGTCTATAATAAATATTGTCCTTGAGAAATTCACTTTTCTCAAGCAACACTGTCTCAGTAGCTCAGCTGGATAGAGCAACGCCCTTCTAAGGCGTCGGTCGGGGGTTCGAATCCCTCCTGGGACATACAAGTTAGAGAGTTTAAATCCTTGGTGTATAAGGATTTGTCAAACGTGAAGGGATTATAACGGGGATTAAACAATGTAGTAAAATCCTTAAAATAATCCCTTCTTACTTTTTTGAAATGGATTATAATAAGAATAAGTTTATGTAATCATCTTCCTAATAATATTAGGAAGATTTTTTTGTATGACCAAAAGTAAAAAGTAAAAAAATTATCTGAAACAAAAATACTCTTTTTTCATATTCTATTTAAATCGACCTATAATTATTATAGTTAAAGGAAGATTTGGTTTTGAAAAAATTAACAAAAAATTTTTATAAAGATGGAAAATTGAATACTAGAAGGTACTATGGAAAAAATTGATATAGATATACATTATACAAATCATGGCGATCCTAAAAGCAACCCAATCGACATAAATGATAATACGATTCTAAAGGCTACTAAAACAATTAAAACAATTAAATTGAAGAGGTGAAAGAAGTGAGCGAAAAAGAGTGGAAAGAATTTAAAGAAGGAATAGTAAATGAAGAACAAGAACTAAGCTTTTCATATAAATCAGAAGAATGGTGGATAAGTCGACTATATGGTGAAGAAAAAAGTTATTTATTAACACGTTCTAAGGATTCATACACACAAGAGTTCCGAACAGCTGAAGAATTATTTGCGAATGGAATTATTGATGGAAAAAAATTTATTGAAAGAGTACCTGATTTAGAATGGTAATCAATAGAATACTATATAATGCTAGAAACTATCAAAAAGAAGTAATATACTAAATTACCAAATAATAATTACTGGCTTGCAGTAAAGACTTGGGTGGATGTACTACATTGGATTAGTTTTAGATGATATAGTACAACTACCTCTTCTTTTAATCATAGAGAGGATAAAAAATCATAATGGTCACAATGATTGCTAGGTTGAGAAAAGCTTGTATAGTGTTGAGCAGGTTGAAACGACTTATATACGCTAAAATATTCATACCGAAAAAGAGAACCAGAATAATTAATAAAAGATATTTTTTCATAAATGCCTCCTTTTTATTATACTAATAATATCGTTAATTACAAAAAAGGAATTTAATTATAGATTTTTAATCTGATGTTTCATTTAAAAAATTCAAAAATTTGACAATTGAAAATGAATGGGTTAAGTTAGTTACTAATTTCAAATTCAAAAGCATGGAAGAGGGTATGAGGTGTTTGAGCGAAGATCGAAAGAGAGGGGAATCATCGGCTGAAAGTTCCCTGATTGGACCAATCGTTTTACTCCCTTGGAGTTGTTCTTTGTACCATCTATTCAAAACAATTAAGTACACTTGGTTGGAGCAGTTCGATGATTTTGTCGAAGCGTTTTATCGCTATTATTATTCTGTCGTTTATCGCTACATATGATACATTGGTACTTTATTTTCTCGAAAATATCGTGTGGATTATGATTGTTACAATAATCGGTGTATTAATTCCGATGTATCTACTACAAAAGGGAATTCAATATTGTGAGACGTTCATCGTCATGATGTCGCTGTGCTTCATTCCTGTCTTCACTTTCTTTTTTCAATTACTCGACCCGAGATTAACATGGTCATCTTTGACATTCACAGGTGTTGGTTTATTATTAATACTCGGCATTTTAAGTATGTGGCAAGAGCAAAAGAATGTATAAAAAAGAGGCTTAGGGAGTTATCCCAGAGCCTCTTACTTTTTATTCAGACCATTCATGATCTAACACGAAATCCTGTCCTTCTTTATGGAATGTAGATTTCGCTATTTTTTGATTGGAACCTTCACGATTCCAAAGAACAATCACTTTACGTACATTTGCGTGTTCTTGTCGTACAGATTGTACGATTTGATCTGCTTGTTTTGAAAAATCAGGTGTTTCGGCTGATTTTGGAACTTCAACAAACACTTTCGCTGCATTTCCATCAATCGTCATATTTTGTGTAAGCTTCTCTGTTTTTTCATACTCTTGCACAGTTCCATCTTTAGGTGTAATAAAAAATAGACTCATCATAGAAGCAATTCCAATACCTGAGATGACTAATAAAACGATAGGTAAGATGAATTTTGTATTGCGTGTTTTTGGACGGATAATGGCTAAAATTAGTAGGATGACACCTGATAACGCCATAATACCAAATAAAAATAATGCCATAACTGTTAGAAACATCATAAACGGTTCACTCCTTTCTATTAGTCTAACAAATATTCCATCATCTGTAATGAGAAAACGGTATGCTATGACTTTAGTAAGGGTTAAAAAAATAGCGAGCTTTCTATGATTTACCTCTAATTCCATGTATAATAGAGTCATTGAAAAAAAGTAGGTGAGTTCAATGGGGAAATATCAATTAGATACAAAAGGGCAAGCAGCGGTGACAAAATATCATGAGAAGCAAAAGCCAGCACGCACAAACCAACAAGAGAAGATGGAGAAGATGCGTGAATTATACTTGAAGAAAAAACAAGCAAAAAAATCATAATAAAAGACTGTGACAGTAAATTGTCGCAGTCTTTCTTTCATTCCTCTACTTCACCGATGCGTCTTTCAATCATAATTACGAACGGTATAAGCACGATTTTTCACACCGTCTATAATCAGAAAAGGTTCATGACCCAATTCCTCATCTGTATCTTGAAAATACAGTAAACCATCATACGCCTTATTAATTTTTAAAGTCTTTTTGAGTACGACCATTCGCCAATTCTGTACATACGATTTACCATATAGTTTCCTCCTAGAGTAACTATTCTATGAGGCTCTATCCCCGTCGTAATGACTTCACAATCGTTTATTTCCTGGGGAATATTATGATGTTAATAAATAAAAACAGCGAGAATTATCTCGCTGCTTTAAAAAGTGTTATTTTTTCATTAAGCCATCATAAATTTGATCAAAATTCCATTTCATCATGTTGTAGTAACTATCGCCATGATCGCCTTTTTCAGAAATAGAGTCTGTAAAGATTTTTGCATGAATTGGAATACCTGTTTCTTTTGAAATGGTCTTCATTGGGCGATCATCTACGCTACTTTCAACGAATAGGGCAGGTACTTTTGATTTGCGTAATTGGTCAACTAAATTTTTAATTTGATCTGGTGTACCTTCTTCTTCTGTATTGATTTCCCAGATGTAAGCTGAAGGAATTTGATATGCAAGAGAGAAGTATTTAAAACTACCTTCACTTGTGACAACCATACGCTTGTCTTTTGGAATCTTACTAAATTTTTCTTTCGCTTCTTGGTGTAATTTCATTAGTTTTTGCGTATAATCTGCAGCGTTTTTAGCATAATAGTCTTTATTATCCTTATCTAATAACACTAATTTTTGTGTAATGTTATTCACGTAAATCATACCGTTTTCAAGACTTAACCATGCATGCGGATCTTCTTTACCATCTGCATTTTTGCCTTCTAAGTAAAGAGGTTCAACACCTTCTGATACAGAAAAGTAATCGCGGTTTTCTTTCTTATTTGCATTGTTCATCAGTTTTGTGAACCATGCGTCACCACCTGTTTCAAGGTTTAAACCGTTATAAAGAATTAAGTCAGCATCCGTTGCTTTTTTAATATCTTCTGGTAATACTTCATAGTCATGTGGGTCTTTTCCGACAGGTACAATGCTATGTACATCGACTTTATCGCCTGCAATTTCTTTCGTCATATCATATAGAATCGAGTTTGTAACAACAACTTGTTTACGATCTGTCTCTGTTTTTTTTGCTTCGCCATTACCACATGCAGCAAGAGCGATGGATAGAATCAATATAAGACTCATCCAAATGGTTGATTTTTTCATGAACGAAGAACCTTCTTTCTTAAATGAATTTGTTTTGGTGATACTAAAAAGCTAATTAAAAAGATACTAGTAGCGGTTAGAACAATCGTTGAACCGACTGCTAAATTGAATGAGTAACCAATGAATAAGCCGATTACTGAAGCGAGCGCTCCGAAAAAGGCGGATAAGAAAATCATGTTACGTAAACTCTTTGTATAGAGGTAAGCAGTAGCAGCAGGTGTTATGAGTTGAGCTACGATTAAAATGGTTCCGACACTTTGCATCGCTGTAACAGATACAACAGTTAAAAGTGCCATTAGTAAATAATGGTAGGCATTGACGCGTACACCGAATGCTTTCGCCATGTTTGGGTCGAAAGAGGTGAGTAGTAATGGTTTGAAAAACAGCCATACAATGATAAGTACAATCGTAGCAATACCAATAGTTAACCACTTATCAACATCTTGAACAGCTAAAACATTCCCGAATAAGATGTGGAATAAATCTGTTGAACTGTTCGCAAATCCTATTAAAATAACACCTAGTGCTAGGAACGAACTAAAGGTGATTCCAATCGCTGTATCGCCCTTTATTTTACTATTGTTCGAAATGAATGTGATAATAATTGATGCGAAAAGACCGAATAGAATAGCGCCAATAAAGAAATTAATACTAAAGATATACGAGATGGCGACACCGGGAAGTACTGCGTGTGAAATAGCGTCCCCCATAAGAGACATTCCGCGTAAAATAATAAAGCAACCAACGACACCAGCAACGACACCAATTACGATCGATGTGACCAGTGCATTTTGTAAAAACTCATAATTAGTTAGTCCATCAATAAAGTTTGAGAACATGTTATAACACCCCTAATCCAAGTGCAGCACCATATGTTTTAGCAAGCTGTTCTTTTGTAAATGTTTCTTTTGTAGGACCTTTAGCGATAAGATGTTGGTCCATCATAAGAATTTCATCAAAATAATCATCGACTTTACTTAAGTCATGATGCACAATTAGCACCATTTTTCCCTCATCGCGCAGTTCACGAAGTAGAGACATGATGACTTGTTCACTTGTCGCATCAATTCCTACAAACGGTTCATCTAGAAAGATGAATTTTGCTTGTTGTACAAGTGTTCGAGCGATTAATACGCGCTGGAATTGACCACCAGATAACTCACCAATTTGATTGTTTTTGTAAGACAACATATTTACTTTTTCTAAAGCAGCATCGACTTGTTCCCATTGTGCTTTCGAGATTTTTTTAAACCAACTCATTTTAGGGTAGAGACCTAAAGAGACACATTCGCGTACGGTAATAGGAAATGTATCATCAATCGCACTTTTTTGTTCAACGTAAGCAATTTCTCGTTGTATTTTACTGAATGGTTGTTGATTGAATAAGACCGTTCCTTTACTCGATACTAATTTTAAAATACCTTTGATTAATGTTGATTTGCCTGCACCATTTGGACCGAGTATCCCGATGAGTGCAGGTTTTTTAATTTCAAATGATACATTTTCAACAGCTGGACGACTACCACCATAAGAGACGGTTAAGTTTTGAACAGTTAACATTTGCCTACAACCCTTTCTTTTTCTTACACGAAATAAAATTCACTTCAACTAAAAATGTTTCCTTAAAGAAACTTTAATATTATGATACAGGTTCTCAATTGTTTTGTAAATAGAAAGCGATTATTAGATATAAAAAGAGCGAATCGTAGTAGTGGTTAAGCATTTTTGTTGCTTATTAAAATAAAAAAAGAGCTCAGTTTAGTATGGTACCTGTAGTTAGGACACTCGATAAAAAGAGTGTTTTAA
>NZ_BJOB01000032.1 GCF_006539985.1 Kurthia gibsonii
GGCGCATACCGTTTTTAAAAAACCATATCATACATTAAAAGATTAAATGTGCATCTGATAATTAGAGAGAGCTGCTAATTGTTAGGTGTATTTTTTCATTTTTTTAAACTTTTTCCCTGTCTATTTCGTCTAGTAAGTAGGTGAATTTCCAAATAAATAATCATTGGATTCATCTATTATTGTCGAATTGGAAATCGGACTATAGATATAGATGAAAATGTATTTTTATAGAAAGTGAAAATAGAGCTAGTTAAGATGGCTTTGTATGGAAAAATAAAGCAATATCTTTTTTACCAATTATCTTAATAAAAAAAGATGGATGTTGCATAAAAAGTAGTATGAAAATAAGATAGTAGTAGAACTAAAAAAACAAAATCATTTTCTTGAAGAAAATGGTTTGAAAAAATGTAGCTAGGGTAAATATCTTATGCGGTAAAAGACGACACTAATAGTAAAAATAATTTTCCAAATTAAGACATAAAATGTTATTATTTATTTAAAGTACTTTGCACTAATGATATAAAATTTGCATATTCTTAACGAAATGTCGACAAAATACACAGAATTCGACAAAAAATGTCGAATTATTCATTGGTATATATACAGATAAGATAAAATCTGTTAAAATATATTTACACTATATACATAATGTAAAGGTAACTAAAGAGAGGTGGTTTACAATGAAAACACATGAAGATCAGTTGGAATTGTTAGTTGCACGTGTAGAAAAGCGTCTGTCTGCATTAGAAACCAATGTATCGCATATGAAAAGTAAACTTGCCGAATTAAGTGAAATGCAAGAGGATTTAACTGGAATGGTATATGAAAGATATCACCAAGCGGTTTAGCTCCATTTTAAACAGATTCGTCAATGAGCTACAGGTGATAAATAGAAAAATTCAAATAAAGAACTACCTGTAAACAGAGGAGAGATCGTGTCAGTACATGATTTCTCTTTTTTTATTTGTTCTTTCGTATAAAAGAAAGTGTTTACTGTATGTTTTTATGTAAATCGGCTAAACTAAAAAAAGTGTTACATGTAGAGAGGAAGTTGAACTATGACGACAGGTGTATATATACACATTCCATTTTGTCATCAAATTTGTAATTATTGCGATTTTAATAAAGTATTCTTTAAAAATCAGCCCGTTGATGAATATATTGAAAGTCTAGGGAAGGAGATGGCATTAGCTGTTTCAAAAAATCCGGCTGCTTACAAAAAAATTCAAACTATTTTTTTAGGTGGTGGAACACCGACAGCATTATCCGCTGAACAATTGAGGCGTTTACTCACATTAATCCATGAATATATTCCAATGGAACATATTAAAGAATTTTCAACAGAAGCAAATCCAGATGAGTTAACTATTGAAAAACTACGTGTATTAAAAGCATTTGGTATTAATCGTTTAAGTTTAGGTGTGCAGTCATTTGATATAGAACTTCTGAAAAAATTGGGTCGTACGCATGCTCCTGAGCAAGTTATTGAAACCATTCGACAAGCAAAAGAAGTGGGATTTACGAATATTAGTATTGATTTAATGTATGGTCTTCCGGGGCAAACGATGGAACAATGGCAAAATACATTGAATCAAGCTTTTGCGCTCGATTTACCACATTATTCAGCCTATTCATTAATTGTGGAGCCAAAAACAATTTTCTTCAATTTAATGAACAAAGGTAAATTACCTTTACCGGGAGAAGATTCTGAAGCAGCAATGTATGCCTTATTAATGAAAGAAATGGAGAAGAGAGGTCTTCATCAATATGAAATTAGTAACTTTGGACGTACAGGTTTTGAGTCGAAACATAACTTGATTTACTGGGATAACGATGAGTATGCAGGTTTTGGTGCAGGAGCAAGTGGTTATATAAGTAGTACGCGCTATACGAATCATGGTCCTTTAAAAAAATATATGGACTGTATCGAAGCGGGTGAATTACCTATTCATCATGAACATGATGTGACTGAAAAAGAAAAAATAGAAGAAGAATTATTTTTAGGTCTTCGTAAAACAGCAGGAATCAATAAACAACATTTTTATGAACGATACGGAAAACAAGTACATGATGTATTTGAAAAGCAAATCAATTCTTTAACTGAAGCAGGTCTTTTAATAGAAGATGAACAAGCGATTTACTTGTCACATCAAGGGAAATTCGTAGGGAATGAAGTGTTCCAAGAATTTTTAATAGATTAAGTGCTTTTCCGTTGACATAAAAAAAGAGTTTTGATAAATTAAGTATAGTGTTAGCACTCGATATGAGTGAGTGCTAAAATGAGGTGATGATCATGCTAACCAATCGACAGTTGCAAATTCTTAAAGTAATCGTCGATGATTTCATTTCGTCTGGTCAGCCGGTTGGTTCACGTCAAATTTCGAAACGTGAAGAAATATCATTTAGTTCTTCTACAATTCGAAACGAGATGGCTGATTTGGAGGAGTTAGGGTATTTAGAAAAGACCCATACTTCATCAGGTCGTATTCCATCGGAAAAAGGTTATAGATTCTACGTGGATCATTTGTTAAAACCTCAGGTTATTACGAACCATGATATGAAGGTGTTGCGCTCTGTTTTTTCAGAGAATGCCTATGAAACGGAACAAGTGATTCGTAAATCAGCCACTATTCTATCTGACCTAACAAATTATACTTCGATTATTTTAGGACCAGATGTACAGTTGCACAAAGTGAAGCGATTCTCAATTGTTCCGCTTAGTGCAAAAAATGCAGTAGCGATTATTGTGACGGATAACGGTCATGTGGAAAATCGAGTTGTCGATTTACCTGAGGACCTACATCCAAGTGATTTTGAAAAAATGGTTAATATTTTGAATGAACGTTTAGTCGGTATTCCAATTGTTCAAATTCCATATTACCTAGAACGTGAAGTGTCAAATATTATTCGACAACACGTTGGGACTTATAATAGGCTTTTAAAGTCGATTTTTACGGGAATAGAACAACAGAGTGATAGTAAAATCTATTACGGTGGTAAGACGAATATGCTAAATCAACCTGAGTTTCATGATTTAGATAAGATTCGTATGCTTATGGAAATGATGGAAACCCAAAGTCAGATTCAAGCATTGTTACATCGTGATTCACCCGGAATTCAAATTCGAATTGGTTCAGAAAATGAACTGAATGCAGTAGAAGATTGTAGTATTATTACAGCAACCTACTCGACGAACGAAGAACAAGTTGGATCGATTGCTATTATCGGTCCGAAAAGAATGGATTACCAACGTGTCATTACGTTATTAGATCATATGAGCGGAGACTTATCAAAACTCATGCGTAGAGAGTGGTAATGTCATGTGTATAAAGGAGGATTTACTGTGTCACAAGAAAAAGAAGAAAAAGAACAAAAAGAACAAAAAGAAGAAAAAGAACAAGTGACAGAAGAAGTTGTGGAAGAAACAGCTGAGCAAACAACTGAAGAAGTAGAAACAGTTGAGGCTGAAGCGGAAGCAACAGAAATTGCAGAAGTAAATGAAGTAGAAGAATTAAAGAAGAAGTTACAAGATGAAGAAAATCGCTATTTACGATTGCGTGCTGATTTTGATAATTTCAAACGTCGTACGCAAACAGAGCGAGAGTCTGCAGCGAAGTATCGTTCACAAAGCCTACTAACTGATTTACTACCTGTGTTAGATAACTTTGAACGTGCGCTACAAGTAGAAGCGACAACAGAAGATGGTCAATCGATTAAAAAAGGAATCGAGATGGTTTATCGCTCTTTAGTAGAAGCGACCGCAAAAGAGGGGTTAGAAGTTATTGAAACAGTAGATCATCCATTTGATCCAAGCGTCCATCAAGCTGTGATGCAAGAACAAGACGATTCAAAAGAAGCTGGTGTTGTGTTACAAGAACTACAACGCGGGTATAAGTTGAAAGATCGCGTATTACGTCCAGCCATGGTAAAAGTGAACGAGTAATTCATTTTATTAAAAATCATATTAAGCGCATTTAGCGTTTATATATCTTAGGAGGAATTTTATTATGAGTAAAATTATTGGTATTGACTTAGGTACAACAAACTCTTGCGTAGCGGTTCTTGAAGGTGGAGAACCAGTAGTAATCCCAAACAAAGAAGGCGCGCGTACAACTCCTTCAGTAGTCGCATTTAAAAACGGCGAACGTCAAGTTGGGGAAGTAGCAAAACGTCAATCAATTACAAATCCAAATACAATTATCTCAATCAAACGTCACATGGGTGAAGATTACAAAGTGACTGTAGAAGATAAAACATATACACCACAAGAAATTTCAGCAATGATTTTAACACACTTAAAAGAATATGCTGAAGACTATCTTGGTGAAAAAGTAACAAAAGCTGTTATTACAGTTCCTGCTTACTTCAATGATGCACAACGTCAAGCAACAAAAGACGCTGGTAAAATCGCTGGTTTAGAAGTAGAGCGTATCATTAACGAACCAACAGCTGCAGCATTAGCTTACGGTTTAGAGAAAATGGATGTAGACCAAAAAGTATTAGTATTTGACCTTGGTGGTGGTACATTCGACGTATCAATTCTTGAATTAGGTGATGGTGTATTTGAAGTATTAGCAACAGCTGGTGATAACAAACTAGGTGGAGATGACTTTGACGCAGCAATCATCGACTATTTAGTAGCAGAATTCAAAAAAGAAAACGGCATTGACTTATCAAAAGATAAAATGGCTATGCAACGTTTAAAAGATGCTGCTGAAAAAGCGAAAAAAGAACTTTCAGGTGTAACAACAACACAAGTGTCACTTCCATTCATCACTGCAGGTGAAGCAGGTCCATTACACTTAGAAATGTCAATCTCACGTGCAAAATTCAACGAAATCACTGCTGATTTAGTAGAACGCACAATGATTCCAACTCGCCAAGCGTTAAAAGATGCAGGTCTTTCAGCTTCTGAAATCGATCAAGTAATCTTAGTTGGTGGTTCAACGCGTATTCCTGCAGTACAAGAAGCAGTACAAAAAGCAACAGGCAAAGAACCACACAAAGGCGTAAACCCAGATGAAGTAGTAGCAATGGGTGCAGCTGTACAAGGTGGCGTATTAACAGGTGATGTAGAAGACGTTGTATTACTAGACGTAACACCATTATCATTAGGTATTGAAACAATGGGTGGCGTATTCACGAAATTAATCGAGCGCAACACAACAATTCCAACATCTAAATCACAAACATTCTCAACAGCTGCTGATAACCAACCTGCTGTAGATATTCACGTATTACAAGGTGAGCGTCCAATGGCTGCTGATAACAAAACATTAGGCCGTTTCCAATTAACAGACATCCCAGCAGCACCACGTGGTGTTCCACAAATCGAAGTAACATTCGATATTGATAAAAATGGTATTGTAACTGTTAAAGCGAAAGACTTAGGCACAAATAAAGAACAAAACATTGTGATTCAATCTGATTCTGGTCTATCTGAAGCAGATATTGAGCGTATGGTAAAAGAAGCTGAAGAAAATGCGGAAGCGGATAGAGCACGCAAAGAAGAAGCTGATTTACGTAATGAAGCGGATCAACTTGTATTCCAAACTGATAAAACATTAGCAGACCTTGGCGAACAAGTAACAGAAGACGAGAAAAAACCAGTAGAAGAAGCAAAAGAAGAATTAGCTAAAGCAATCGAAGCTGGTGAAATTGAAGGCATTAAAGCTGCAAAAGAAAAACTAGAAGGTTTATTACAACCACTTGTAATGAAAGTTTACGAACAAGCAGCAGCGGCTCAACAAGCAGCACAAGGTGGAGAAGCTGGCGGCACTAAAGATGATGGTGTTGTAGATGCTGATTTCACTGAAGTAGACGACGATAAAAAATAATCGTTTTTATGAATGAGGAAAAGTCAAAGACCAATCGTTCCTTAGTAACGTGAACATAACATGTACATTACGTCCGTTCACAGTGGTAGCTAAAGACCGTTATAGGGCTTTGGCTTTTCTTTTTCAAAAGAGAATTACAGTTACATTCTAGGAAATAAGATGATACAATTGTATTTATGTGAAAAGAGCGGAGTTGAAAAAAAGTGGAAAAACGCGACTATTATGAAGTCTTAGGAATTGAAAAATCTGCAACAGCAGATGAAATAAAAAAAGCGTACCGTAAATTATCAAAGAAGTACCATCCAGATATTAACAAAGAGGCAGATGCAGATCAAAAATTTAAAGAGATCTCAGAAGCTTATGAAGTGCTAAGCGATCCACAAGCAAAAGCACGCTATGATCAATTTGGACATCAAGATCCAAACCAAGGCTTTGGCGGCAGTGGATTCGATGGCGGCGGTTTCGGCGGTTTCGAAGATATCTTTAGTTCATTCTTTGGTGGTGGCGGCGGCGGTCGTAGACGCGATCCAAATGCACCACGTAAGGGTGATGATTTACAATATCGTATGACAATCAGCTTTGAAGAAGCTGTGTTTGGTGCGGAAAAAGAAGTTGAAATTACACATGATGAAACATGTGAAACATGTTCAGGTTCAGGTGCGAAACCAGGTTCTTCAAAAGAAACATGTACAAACTGTCATGGTTCAGGACAAATTGAAGAAGTAGTGAATACACCATTTGGTCAAATGGTAAACCGTCGTACGTGTAATGTATGTCATGGCGAAGGTTCAATCATCAAAGAAAAATGTTCAACATGTCATGGTAAAGGTACAGTCAAACGTCGTAAAAAAATCAAAGTAACGATTCCAGCAGGTATCGATCACGGTCAACAAATTCGTGTAAGTGGACAAGGTGAAGCAGGTGTGAATGGTGGACCAGCAGGAGATCTTTACATCGTATTTAGCGTACGTCAATCAGATAAGTTCGAACGTGATGGCGATGATATTTACTACGAACTTAAAATCACATTTGCACAAGCTGCATTAGGTGACGAAATCGAAGTACCAACTGTACAAGGTAAAGTAAAAATGAAAATTCCAGCAGGTACACAATCGGGTGAGCGTTTCCGTCTGAAAGGTAAAGGGATTAAAAATGTTCAAGGTTATGGTACAGGGGACCAACATGTCATTGTTAAAGTTGTAACACCATCAAAACTGACCGAAAAACAAAAAGAATTACTACGTGAATTTGCAAGTATCTCAGGCGATATTCCAGAGGAACAAGGCAGTTCATTATTTGATAAGATTAAGAAAAAATTTAGAGACTAATATTGGAGTTGATTGTAAGTGAAATGGTCAGAATTCTCGATTCATACATCAAACGAAGCGGTGGATGCAATTTCAAACATCTTGCATGAAGCAGGTGCAAGTGGTGTAGTAATTGAAGATTCATTAGAATTAGAAAAAGTAAGAGAACAAGAATTTGGCGAAATTTATGCGCTAGATCCTGTAGATTTTCCAACAAAAGGGGTTATTATTAAAGCGTATTTACCACTTAACAGTTTCTTAGGAGAAACGGTTGAAGAAATTAAACTTGCAATCAACAACCTCGCTTCGTTTGATATTGATTTAGGTGAAAATAAAGTCTCAACATGTGAAGTAGATGAACAAGACTGGTCTACTTCTTGGAAAGAATATTATCATCCTGTCAAAATTTCAAATCGCTTTACAATTGTTCCAACATGGGAAGATTATCAACCTGTTGAAAGTGATGAATTAATTATTGAATTAGATCCAGGTATGGCATTTGGAACAGGTACACATCCAACGACAGTTATGAGTTTACAAGCGCTTGAGAAGCATGTAAATGATGCGGTGAATGTTATTGATGTTGGTACAGGCTCAGGTGTTTTAGCGATTGGTGCAGCTTTATTAGGCGCAAAACATGTACATGCACTAGATTTAGATGAAGTAGCTGTACGTTCTGCAATTGAAAATGTAGAACTAAACCATGTATCAAGTCAAATTGATGTGGTACAAGGTGATTTACTGGATACAGTGAAAGAACCCGCTGAAGTCGTTGTAGCGAATATTTTAGCTGAAATCATCTTAACGTTCGTAGAAGATGCCTACACAATTGTAAAACCAGGTGGAATTTACATTACATCGGGTATTATTGAAGGACGTAAAGAAGATGTGAAGCAAGCTCTAATTGAAGCCGGATTTGAAATTGATGAAGTCATGATGATGGAAGATTGGGTAACCATCGTTTCAAGAAAGCCAGTCTAAGAGGTGTAAATATGCAAAGATACTTTGTAGAAGATGTATTCGAAGAAAATCAAATCACGTTATCAGGTGAGGATGCGAAACATATTACAAAGGTTATGCGTATGCAAGTGGGCGACGAGATTATCGTCGTCCATTCGCATGTAGCCGACCAATGTAAAATTGTAAAACTTGGCGATCAAACCGTAACTGTTGAAAAAATCGGATATCAAATTCCATCAAAAGAATTACCGATTCACGTGACAATCGCTTGTGGTCTACCTAAAGGAGACAAACTTGATTTAATCGTTCAAAAAGCAACGGAACTAGGTATGACAAAGCTTATTCCTTTTGAAGCTGCGCGTTCGATTGTGAAGTGGGATCATAAAAAAGGCGAGAAAAAGCAACAACGCTTGCAAAAAATTGCCAAAGAAGCAGCAGAACAATCGCATCGCTCTGTTGTACCGACAATTGAAGCACCTCTTTCTTTTAAACAGTTACTTGCACTTGCATCTACATATGATGCGGTTCTTTTAGCAGATGAAGAACATGCAAAGAGTGAACAAAGAACGTCTTTAAAAGAGCGTTTAAAGAGTTTACAAGGGCTTCAAAATGTTTGTGTAGTATTTGGTCCAGAAGGTGGTATTGCGCGTGAAGAAGCAGCAGCGCTTGTAGAGGCAGGTGCTCATACCATTGCGCTGGGTCCACGTATTTTACGAGCCGAGACAGCACCTTTTTATATTTTATCTGCTATTTCATATGAATTTGAATAATGACGAAAGGGTCGCACGATGAAGTGTGACTCTTTTTTGTGCGAAAACACAAAAATTTGACATATATAATGATTATATGTGCTACTTTATTTTTAGGTAAGAAAAAATTATATACAAAAATAGCGATTCGTTCTGATGATGCAAGACAATTACAAGAAATAATTGAACAAAGAATGAATGGCGTGAATCAGTCACGTTAGTAGATTGAATAGCGAGAGTATGGTATCATAATGCCTATCGGTATTTTTTAGTGGATGTAATGAAAGGATGAAATAAAATGAGCAATAGTCTTTCAAAATCCGTAGCTTTCCATACATTAGGATGCAAAGTCAATCACTATGAAACAGAAGCTATTTGGCAATTATTTAAAGACGAAGGTTATGAAAGAAAAGATTTCGACCATCAAGCAGATGTATATGTTATTAATACATGTACCGTAACGAATACAGGCGATAAAAAGTCACGTCAAGTAATTCGTCGTGCGGTACGTCAAAATCCAGATGCAGTGATTTGTGTAACAGGTTGTTATGCACAAACATCACCAGCAGAAATTATGGCAATTCCAGGTGTTGATATTGTCGTAGGTACACAGGATCGTTCAAAAATGCTTGGTTATATTGAGCAATATCGTGCAGAGCGTAAACCAATTAATGCAGTACGTAATATTATGAAAAATCGTGTATATGAGGAATTAGATGTGCCTTATTTTACAGACCGTACACGTGCTTCTTTAAAAATTCAAGAGGGTTGTAATAACTTCTGTACGTTTTGTATTATTCCATGGGCGCGTGGGTTGATGCGTTCACGTGATCCGAAAGAAGTCATCAATCAAGCGCAACAATTAGTCGATGCAGGGTATTTAGAGATTGTGTTAACAGGTATTCATACAGGGGGTTATGGTCAAGATTTAAAAGATTATAACTTAGCGCAGTTATTACGTGATTTAGAAGCACAGGTGAAAGGCTTGCGTCGCCTGCGTATTTCATCAATTGAAGCGTCTCAATTAACAGATGAAGTATTACAAGTATTAAAAGAATCAAAAGTCATTGTGAATCACTTACACATTCCAATTCAATCTGGTTCAGATACGGTTCTAAAAAGAATGCGTCGTAAATATACGATGGAATTTTTCGGTGAACGCTTAGATCGTTTGAAAGAGGTATTACCTGATTTAGCGATTACTTCAGATGTAATCGTAGGTTTCCCTGGTGAAACAGAAGAAGAATTTATGGAAACATATAATTTCATTGCTAAACATCAATTTGCGGAGTTACACGTATTCCCGTTTTCAAAACGTACAGGAACACCTGCAGCACGTATGGAAGACCAAGTGGAGGAAGAAGTGAAAAATGAACGTGTACATCGCTTATTAACACTAAATGATCAATTAGCAAAAGAATATGCTTCTCGTTTTGATGGAGAGTTACTAGAAGTGATTCCAGAAGATATCACATCAGAAGGTGAGCATGCAGGGATGCTTGTTGGGCATACAGCGAACTATTTAAAAGTTGTGTTTGAAGGTACGCCAGATATGATTGGTAAAATGGTTCGTGTGAAAGTTACAAAACCAGGATATCCAAAGACAGAAGCACAATTTGTACGCATTTTAGAAGAAGTCGAAATTTAACGAAAAAACTATCTCTTTTAAAAGAGATGGTTTTTTTTACGTAATTGAGGTATAAAATAGAAGATGTACTTTTAAAAGGAGGAGTTTATAGTTGGATATTTTGAGCAATTGGATTGATCAGTTAAATGGATATTTGTATTCATATATACTCATCGTTCTACTATTATTTACAGGGATTTTCTTCACAGTTAAATCAAAAGGGGTTCAATTTAGATTATTCCCTGAAATGTTTCGAGTATTAACAGATAAAGCAACAATCAGTGGTGGTAAAAAAGGTATTTCTTCATTCCAAGCATTCACGATTTCAGCTGCATCTCGTATTGGTACGGGGAATATTGCGGGTGTTGCGACAGCGATTGCAATCGGTGGTCCTGGTGCAGTATTTTGGATGTGGGTAATGGCATTAATCGGCGCCGGCTCATCATTCGTAGAAAGTACACTTGCGCAATTATACAAAGTAAAAGATGGTCATACGTTTCGTGGTGGTCCAGCCTATTACATTGAAAAGGGCTTAAAGAAACGTTGGTTAGGAATTATGTTTGCGATTGCGATTACGTTTTGTTATGGTTTTGTATTTAATGCAGTGCAAACGAATACAATTGCTGCTTCTTTCTCAACAAGTTTTGGAATTGATAAAGTATGGGTGGGTGTATTCGTAGCCGTTCTAACAGCAATCATTATTTTTGGTGGTGTACAACGTATTGCGAATGTAACACAAGTGATTGTGCCAATTATGGCAATTGCTTATATTCTAGTTGCACTTGTGGTTGTTGTGTTAAATATTACAGAAATTCCGAGTTTAATTACGTTAATTGTAAGTGATGCATTCTCATTACAATCAGGTATTGGTGGTTTAATTGGTGGAGCAATCATGCAAGGATTCAAGCGTGGTTTATTCTCGAATGAAGCCGGTCTTGGTTCTGCACCGAACGCAGCTGCTACAGCGAGTGTATCGCATCCTGTAAAACAAGGTTTAATTCAAACATTAGGTGTATTTGTTGATACGATTTTAGTATGTACAGCAACAGCAGTTATCGTACTATTAAGCGATGTTTACAAAACAGCTGGTGAAGATTCTCGAATTGATATTACACAACAATCTCTTGTAAATCAGCTTGGTGATTGGGTAGGTATTTTCTTAACGATTGCAATCTTCTTCTTTGCATTTAGTTCTGTAATTGGAAATTACTATTACGGTGAAACGAATTTAGAATTTATTAAAAACTCTAAAAAAATGATTTTCATTTACCGAATTGCAGTAATTGGTTTCTTAATTTTCGGAGCATATGCAAAAGTTGCACTTGTTTGGAATTTGGCAGACCTATTCATGGCGATTATGGCACTTATTAACTTGACTGCGATTTTATTACTTTATAAAGTAGCTTTCCGACTATTAAGTCACTATACTGCTCAACGAAAAAAAGGCGAAGATCCTGTATTTTATGCATCAGATATGCCTGACTTAGATGAAATTGAAAGTTGGGAAAAGCCGAAAGAAAAAGAATAGTTTTTACTTTACCTCTTAATATTATATCGTTAAAATAATCGGTGATTGTAATATTAGGAGGAGTTAATTATGGGTCGCGTAGAAAATAAAGTAGCATTAGTAACAGGAGCAGCATCAGGTATTGGTCTAGCTTCTGCTCAATTATTAGCAAAAGAAGGCGCTAAAGTAGTTTTAGCAGACTTCAACGTTGAAGGTGCAAAAGAAGCAGCAGCAGAATTAAAAGCACAAGGTTTTGAAGCAGAAGGTGTATTTTTAAATGCACTTGAAGAACAATCAATTAAAGATGCTGTTGACTATACAGTAGACACTTACGGTAAACTAGATATTCTTTACAATAATGTAGGTGGCACAAACTTACACAAAGACTTAGATGTTGTAAACTTAGATCTTGCTGAGTGGGATCGTTTAATGGACTTAAACTTAAAATCAGTGCTTTTAGGTTCTCGTTTCGCTATTCCACACATGCAAAAAGTTGGTGGCGGCTCAATTATTAACACAGCTTCAATGGCTGCGTTCGCTTCAGATGCAATCCGTTCAGCATACGGAACTTCAAAAGCTGGCGTTGTTCACTTAACAAAATATATTGCAAAACAATACGGTAAAGATAATATCCGTTGTAACGCAATCGCTCCGGGACTAATTTTAACTCCAGCAGCAAAAAATAGCTTACCACAAGAAATGCTTGATATTTTCACAAAATACAATGCATTACCTTACAATGGTGAAGCAAATGATATCGGTTATGGTGTTGTGTACCTGGCGTCAGATGAATCTAAATTCATGACAGGTCAAACATTAGAAATCGAGGGTGGACACTACCAAGCGAACCCAACAACTGCAGATTTAGCAAAATTCACTAAATAATATGTAGTATTGTAAAAAGTACTTCTAGATTAAAACATCTAGGAGTGCTTTTTTCATGTGAAAATATAAACTGTACATGAAATTTTAGTCTAAAAAGGCTATACTAAGAATATCTCAACAAAAAGGATGTGTTGTATTGAGATATTTAAGGATGTTCATTGTGGCAATTGCACTCGTTATACCGCTCATTTTTTTGTTTTTTGGACAAACGTATTTAAAGAAGCATATGGCAGCTTTACAATACATACCGCCTAAATCAACAATTGTAGAAGAAAAAGAAGTTGTGCAAAAAGTGCAACCGAAAAAACAAGTAGTTGTGAAAAAGCCAATGGAACAGCCCGTACAAGTAAAAGAAAAAGAGAAAAAAATAATTGTTATTGATCCAGGGCATCAACGTTATCGAGATCAGCGTTTAGAGCCAATTGGACCAGATTCACATACATGGAAGCCTAAAATGCCTGCAAGTGCATATGGCGTATCTACAGGGCAAGCAGAGTATGCATTGACACTACAAGTAGCAAACCGTATTAAAGAGCGATTAGATGCTTCAAAATATGAAGTCAAATTAACGCGTACAGAACATGTCATTGCCAAGTCGACAAAAGAACGTGCAGAATTTGCAAATAAACAAAATGCAGATCTTTATATTCAACTACATGCAGATGGTGCAAAGGATGCAAATGGGCGTGGTATGTACATTATAATGGCGCATGAAAACAATCGTTATACGAAAAAGTTGATGGAAGCGAACCGTAAAGTCAGTCAAGTGCTTTTACAAGAAATAAAATCGGCAAAACTGGATACTCATAAAAAAGGTTTATTATATGCTGATCAAATGACAGCACTTAATTGGCCCAATATGCCATCTGTAATCGTAGAGTTAGGCTATTTAAATGATCGTCAAGATGACGAAAGACTAGCAAAAACAGCTTATCAAAATCGTATAGCAGAAGCTTTAGCTAGAGGAATTGAAAAAGCGGTAGAGAAGTAGAACGTGCGCATGCGTTCTACTATTTTTTTGTGTAAAACTGGGCTTTTCATTGAATTCATGCTATGCTAATAAAGAGGTACGTACAACTTAAAAAAGGAGCTATTTTATGACAACAAATATCGCATCACTTATTGATCACACATTATTAAAACCAGAGGCGACAGCGGCACAAGTAAAAGAGTTATGCAAAGAAGCGAGAACCTATGACTTTGCATCTGTGTGTGTTAATCCATATTTTGTAAAATTAGCAGCTGAAGAATTACAAGGAGCAAAATCAAAAGTATGTACAGTAATTGGTTTCCCATTGGGTGCATCAACAGCTAAGACAAAAGCTTTTGAAACAAAAGATGCTATTGCGAATGGTGCAGATGAAATTGATATGGTTTTAAATATCGGTGCATTAAAAGCGGGACAATATGATGTTGTGTTAGAAGACATGAAAGCTGTACGTGAAGCAGCGGGTGAAAAACTTGTAAAAGTTATTTTAGAAACATGTTTATTAACAGACGAAGAAAAAGAAAAAGCATGTGAATTAGCAGTAGAAGCAAAATTAGACTTTGTAAAGACGTCTACAGGCTTTTCAACAAGCGGTGCAACAGCTGAAGATGTTGCACTTATGCGACGTATTGTAGGCGCTGAATTAGGCGTAAAAGCTTCAGGAGGCGTTCGTAGCTTAGAAGACGTTGAAAAAATGGTAGCAGCAGGTGCAAATCGCATCGGTGCAAGCTCAGGTGTAAAGATTATGAATGGTTTATCATCAGATTCTGAATATTAATGTAACACAATGCTTGACCATTATACGTATATAGGATATAATCTTGTAGTAAACAACGATATGTTATTCATATTGGTTGTGCTTTGACGTGTGTCGGAGGGAGGGAAAGAGAGATGTCAAAAACTGTCGTTAGAAAAAACGAATCGCTTGAAGATGCTCTTCGCCGCTTCAAACGTACTGTTTCTAAAAGTGGTACAATTCAAGAGGTAAGAAAACGCGAATTTTATGAAAAACCTAGCGTAAAACGCAAAAAGAAATCAGAAGCTGCACGAAAACGTAAGTGGTAATTTAATTCCTAGACAATCCCTACGTTCAAAACACGCACTATCATGATTTATTTAACTTGCAAATGAATGAAAGCCTGAAAATCCTTGAGATTTTCAGGCTTTTTTAATGCGTATCAAATAAAAAAGTGGTAGTACATTTGAATTATTTTTATAAAAATATTTTTTTCGTAAAATGAAAAGCACATTATCTTTTTTTGAGAAAAGCTGAAAGAATGAGGTTTTATGCATAGAAAACTAGCATTTAAAATAAAAAAACAACAGTGAATAGCAAAAAAAATTTGCAGTGCAAAGAAATTTTCCGTATTGCCATTTTGTATAAGATAAGATAATTTAGTCTTAACGAACTTTTTGTGAACATTTTAAAAATATAGAAAATGTATAAAAAGAAATTTCAGAAAAATTTTTATACTTATAAGAAATCGTTTACAAACAGTAAATTTAGTTTTTTTCAACTAGGGGGAGACAGGATGGGGAAACAAAATGAATTACAACGTTCGATTAAAAGTCGACACATGTTCATGATTTCACTTGGGGGTGTAATCGGAACAGGCTTTTTCTTAAGTACGGGGAATATTATGCATAACGCTGGCCCTTTTGGTACGCTTTTAGCATATGCTGTTGGTGGTTTAACAATGTTTTTAGTAATGCTATGTTTAGGAGAGTTAGCAGTATATAATCCGACTTCTGGATCATTCCATGAGTATGCGACACGTTATATTAGCCCAGGAGTTGGTTTTTCAGTTGGTATTATTTATTGGTTAAACTGGGTAGTAACAGTTGGATCTGAATTTACAGCTGTTGGATTATTGATGCAAAGATGGTTCCCAGAATCGCCTGTGTGGGTATGGAGCGTTATTTTTGGGGTAACAATATTTGTCTTTAATGCTTTATCAGTAAAGTTTTTTGCTGAGTCAGAATTTTGGTTTGCTGGATTAAAAATAATTATTGTTATTATATTTATCTTTTTAGGTGCTGCAGCAATTTTTGGCATTGTACCAGTTACTGGACATGAGCATGCACCATTATTATCGAATTTCACAGGTGAAGGTGGATTACTGCCAAATGGTTTTGCACCTATCTTAATTGCGATGGTATCAATTAGTTTTGCGTTTTCAGGAACAGAGTTAATCGGGATTACAGCAGGGGAAAGTGAAAACCCATCTCGTGATATTCCACGTTCGATTAAAAACATCGTATGGCGTACATTATTCTTCTTCATTGGTGCAATGATTGTTTTAGGTGCATTATTACCTTGGGAAGATTCAAGTGTATCGCAAAGTCCTTTCGTTACAGTATTTGACATGTTAGGTATTCCGTACGCAGCAGATATTATGAACTTCGTCATTATTACAGCATTATTATCTGTAGCAAATTCAGGTTTATATGCTTCGACACGTATGCTTTGGTCATTATCAAAAGAAAAAATGGTGCCAAAAGCACTTGGTACAATTAATAAACGTGGTGTTCCAATGAACGCGCTCATTGTTTGTATGTTAATCTCTTGTTTATCACTATTATCAAGTATTATTGCGCCGACAACAGTTTATGTGATGTTAGTTGCTGTAGCAGGATTCGGTGTAGTGGTTGGTTGGATGGGAATTGTGGTTTCACAATTTATGTTCAGAAGACAATACTTGAAAGAAGGCGGGAAATTAGAGGATTTAAAATTCCGTGTAAAATTATATCCACTTGTACCGATTCTAGCATTTTTACTTTGTTTAGGTGCAACACTTGGTCTATTATTAGATCCTGAACAACGTTCTGTTTTATACTTTGGTGTCCCAGCGATGATTGCATGTTATTTCTGGTATCATATTCAGAAAAAAATAGCGGATAAGCGTGAGGCGCGATTAAGTGAAACAGTAGAAGAAAAATAATACGCATTAAATAAGAAAAAACTCGTATGGATTGACAAATAAATCATGCGAGTTTTTTGTTGTCTAAATTCGTTAGCACAAAGCAAATAAAGGGAATAAAACCAAATGATAGAAATAATCCGAAAAATAAAAAAACTTCTTACAGTTGTATGTAAGAAGTTTCACAATCAATCCATAGATTGTTTTTTACCGAGCTCGATTCCTTTTAAGATGTACCAGATAATAACACCCAACATAATAAAGGCTAAAACTGATGTAACAGGATTCGGCTGAACGAATATTTTATCTATAAAGCTCTTGAAAGCTGGTACACTGGTAATTTCAAAAAATGCAGCGATGGAAGTAATCCAAATCCCGATACCGAGGAAAAAGATCCAATTTTTTCTCATTTATAATACGCCACCTTTATAAAATTGATATATTTATTTTACACCCATAAACTTACTTTGCCAATCATTATGATTAAAATAACATAATTGTAACATTCGTTATAAAGGAAAATAGTTTTAAAGGAAAAAATTTGTGAAATATGTTTCAATATAAAGTAGTGGGAGGTGAAGCCAAATGATTCAATTTTTGAGTTGGTTTATCCAATTTACGCTTGTGGGAATTTTAATTTATTTCTTTACAGGCAGATTAATCGGGACGCGTTTAAGTATTTTCAAGCGCTTATTTGCAGTTGGTTTAAGTGTAACGATTACGTCGGTTATTTATTGGTATATGTTTATCCAACACCGTAAAGATTACTATACTCCAATTGAAGATGAGTCGATGTTTTTTAGTACACTCATATGGTTTGCGAGTTTATTATTGATTACGATGTTGTTGCATCTTGTTTTAGAATTATTTGAGCCAGTTCATATTAGTAGTGCTGAGCAAGCGAAACAAAATATCTTTGCTAGAATTATGACAAGATGGCGCTTACAAAGACGTTTGACTTCAGTACTTCGAATTGCGTTTAAATATGGAATAGGTCGTGCGTTTGGTATTTGGCGCACATCAGAAGCCGAGAGAAAAAATGCACATTCGTTTCGTATGATGTTAGAAGAATGTGATGGAATCTTTATTAAATTTGGTCAGATGTTATCTACTAGAAAAGATTTATTACCAGAGGCATTTACAACGGAGTTAGCAGAGCTACAACAAAATATTAAACCAATTCCGAAAGAAGCTATATCCATGCGTATGCAATCTGTATTAGGTGAAGATTGGGAGAAAACTTTCGATCGATTTGATTTTGAGCCGCTCGCTTCAGGTTCAATTGGTCAGGTTCATCAAGCTACGCTGAGCGGAACATATGAAAAAGTAGTTGTTAAGATATTACGTCCAGATATTGCAGATTTGCTACAAAGAGATTTAGATTTATTAATTAGTTTTGCGCACTGGCTTACAGAGGAATCGCAGTGGGCTGAGAATTTAAATTTTGCAGAACTTGCGCAAAATTTTGCAAAAGGAATGCGAGAAGAAATTGATTTTTGTATAGAGCTTAAAAATATGGAGCAAATTACGAATTCTACTTTAGATAGTAAGTATCCTGTTGTCATTCCTAAGGTGTATAGCCATATGAGTAATTCTTCAGTGCTAGTAATGGAATATATTGATGGTGTGAAAATTACAGAAGCAGACGAAACATTATATCGTAATGGCGTAACGAAAGAAGAGGCGCTTACACAATTATTCGGAAGTTTTTTATCTCAAGTTATGAAGGCAGGAATTTTTCATGGGGATCCTCATCCTGGAAATGTCCATATCGTAAAAAATACAGGACAAGTTGCGCTTTTAGATTTTGGGGCTGTTGGACGTATTAGTAAAGGGCAACAGCAAGGAATCAAAACATTATTTTTAGGTTATCATCGTGGTAATGCAAGAATTGTTGTCGATTCATTAAAACATCTTGTGGAAAATGACGAACATGCAAAAGATCCAGGTTTTGAACAATCTGTAAGTCAGCTACTTGTTGAAATGGCTTATTTAGATCATATTTCGACGAGTCAAGTCGTACAATCTCTCTTCAAAATTATTCAAAAACATCACATGAAACTTTTTCCAATGGTAGGTATTGCACTAAGAGCACTTGTAACATTAGAAGGAACAATTCAGAGTGTTTCAAAAGACTTCGATGCCTTTAAAGAAGCAAGTGATTTTGCAAAAGATACAGCTAAAATACATGAGCCAATTGAAAAAGTAAAGTCACTCAAACAACTAGCACAAGAAGAGATCTTCCTTGCGTGGCCAGTTATTAAAGAAATACCATATCGTGTCGATCAGATTGCACGAACAATTGAAAAAGGTGAAGTGAAGGTGAAGATGGACTTCACCTCAAGTGAAACAAACAAAGCTTTTTTAGTAAAATGGTTGTCACAGTTTTTGTTACTACTTGTCGCGATTACATTCGGTGTTTTATCAGTTGGTATTTTAGCAGTAGCACAAATTATTCAAAATAGTTATGTCGTTTATTTGAATACAGCAGCTTATTTAGGTCTTTTTTTAAGTTTGCTTCTACTCGTGAGATTAGCGCTTCAAGTTATTCGGGATTCTAAAAGAAATATTTGAAAAATAAATTTTATGAAACCATTTTCATATTTATTCGTAAATACCATTATAAAGACACGAACCCTATAAGATTGGAGGTGCCTGTATTATGGGAGAAATAATACAATTTCTAACGAATCCATATGTTGTACTCGTCATGTTGCCCATCATTAGTTTGTTATTTGTCAGTGCTTTATTTTCATCTGGAGTGAATATAAGTGGTATAATTGCTGTAACACTCGTGTTGACTTTTTTTATCGGACATATAATAGCAGGGTATGCGACATTCGGTTTATTACTACTATTTGTTGCAGGGTTTATTTGTATGCTTGTCGAGTTAGTGGTTCCTGGTATGATTATAGGTATTACAGGTCTTGTGTTGATTGTTATTAGTTTCTTATATGCTGGTGCGAATTTTACGTTCATGGCATATGCTGTTGCAATCGCACTAATCCTCGCGATTATAGGGATGGTGGTTATGATGAAATTCTTTGGAAAGAAGCTATCTGTTCTAAATCGAATGGTATTATTCGATTCAACAGATACAGAAAGTGGATACGTGTCAAATATCAACCGTACAGAGTTATTGCAACAAACCGCTAGAACGGTTACAGCATTAAGACCGTCTGGTGTTGTGATGTATAATGGGGAACGAATTGACGTTGTATCAGAAGGTAATTTTATCGATACAGACAAAGAGGTCATCTTTGTCAAAGTAGAAGGTTCACGGATTGTTGTGCGTGAGAAAAAAGATTAAACAGGGGGTTTTAAATTATGGGAACAGCAGCGTTAACAGGTAGTGCCATTAGCATGATTATTGTCATTGTTGTAGCGGTCATTTTATTAGCAATTTTATTTACATTTGTACCCGTAGCACTATGGATTTCAGCTTTAGCAGCAGGTGTAAGAGTTAGTATTTTCACATTAATCGGTATGCGTTTAAGACGTGTTATTCCGTCACGCATCGTTAATCCTTTAATTAAAGCACATAAAGCAGGATTACAAGTGTCGATTAACCAGTTAGAGAGTCACTATTTAGCCGGTGGTAATGTAGATCGTGTTGTCAATGCATTAATTGCAGCACACCGTGCAAACATTGAATTAACATTTGAACGCTGTGCGGCAATCGATCTTGCAGGTCGTGATGTATTAGAAGCTGTACAGATGTCTGTTAACCCGAAAGTAATTGAAACACCATTTATCGCTGGTGTGGCAATGAACGGGATTGAAGTAAAAGCAAAAGCGCGTATTACCGTTCGTGCGAACATCGACCGTCTAGTTGGTGGTGCTGGTGAAGAAACAATCATCGCTCGTGTAGGTGAGGGGATTGTATCCACAATTGGTAGCGCGAAAAGTCATACAGAAGTGTTAGAAAATCCAGATATGATTTCACAAACCGTTCTAGCAAAAGGTTTAGATTCTGGTACAGCATTCGAAATTCTATCGATTGATATTGCGGATGTGGATGTCGGCAAAAACATTGGTGCAGAATTACAAATTGAACAAGCAGAGGCAGATAAAAATATTGCACAGGCAAAAGCAGAAGAACGCCGTGCGATGGCTGTTGCTAATGAGCAAGAGATGGTCGCAAAAGTACAAGAAATGAAAGCGAAAGTTGTGGAAGCGGAAGCAGAAGTACCACTTGCACTAGCAGAGGCGTTCAAATCTGGTAATTTAGGTGTCATGGATTATATGAATTATCAAAACATACAAGCAGATACAAGTATGCGTCAATCAATTAGTAAGATGGATCAAAACCACGCAAAAGGTGAGGAATAGGCATCTGATTTGCTAAAGGAGGATGGCATATGGAAGGTCTGGTTATATTTCTCATTATATCCGTAATCAGTGCTGTCATTGGTCGTTTAGGATCAAAAGATGAAGAGAAATCTGCAAAGAAACAAATGCCCTCTATGGGACAAGGACCAACGCAAAAAAAGACATCTACATCTAAAGCACTTGGTGATTACGCAAAGAAAGTTTCACAAGAATTAGATCGTCAATTAACAGAAAATCCAAAAAAGAAGCACGTTAAGAGAGAAAAGCGTGTTACGACACCTCGAAATGTTACGACCGATACTCTCGAATCTTCTCGCCCATTTAAAAATGCAGCGGAACGTCCGAAAGTTGTTGCTACAACAAATAAAATGGTTGTGAAAAAAAAAGTTACATCTAGTCAGTCCGTCTTACCACGTACACAACATGAGTTAGCTCAATCGATTATCGTATCAGAAATTTTGGCGCCACCTGTTTCAAAAAGAAAATAAATAAAAAAGAGACTTTGAAGTCAAAAAGACTTCAAAGTCTCTTTTTATATGTCCCGGATTCTTCACTCTTTTTTCGAGAACTTTTACGGAAAAACAATAAAACTTTTGCACGCAAACAAAGAGAGTGATAAGCTAGAAAAAAGTACAAGTGTAGACAGGTACTAGTATGTTTAGACTTGTAATGAAAGTAAAAAAATAAAAAATATGATGTACGTTAAGGAGAGCTCAAATGACAGAACAACAACCTATTCAGCTAACGTTAAAAGATCCAAATGAAGCCGTTATGTTACTTGGTATTTCAGATGCAAATTTGAAGCTAATCGAAGAGACATACGATATTCAAATGATTACAAGAGGCGACTCGATTGTCATCGTCGGCAATGACGAACAAAAGGCTGAAGCGGCTGCGCTGATCGAACAGTTATTAAAAGTGATTCGCAAAGACATTAATATCAATCAACGTGATGTAGTTTCCGCAATCGAGATGTCAAAAGCGGGGACAGTTGAATATTTCGCAGAATTATATGATGAAGTGATTGCGCGAAATACAAAAGGGAAAATTATTCGTGCAAAAACAATTGGGCAACGCAATTATATTAAAGCGATTCGTAATAAAGACCTTGTATTTGGAATTGGACCAGCTGGAACGGGTAAAACATACTTAGCGGTTGTTATGGCTGTTACAGCTTTAAAAAATAATGCGGTGAAGCGTATTATCTTAACACGACCTGCTGTTGAAGCGGGAGAAAGTCTAGGATTTTTACCAGGGGATTTAAAAGAAAAAGTAGATCCATACTTACGCCCTCTATATGATGCTTTGCATGACGTATTAGGGTTAGAGCAAACAACACGTATGATTGAGCGTGGCACGATTGAGATTGCACCTCTAGCCTATATGCGCGGACGTACATTAGATGATGCCTTTGTTATTTTAGATGAAGCGCAGAATACAACAAAAGCGCAAATGAAGATGTTTTTAACACGTCTTGGTTTTGGTTCTAAAATGGTTATAACAGGAGATAAAACACAAATCGATTTACCGAGAGGTGTGGCTTCAGGCCTTACACACGCTGAATATATCTTGCGTTCAGTGAAAGATGTATCCTTCCAAATTTTAGAAGCTGGAGATATTGTTCGACACCCACTCGTAGCGAAAATTATAACGGCATATGATGATGAAAAAAGTGAAGCATAGAACAGGAAATTCGAGAATGCGAAAAGAATTCTCGAATTTTCCTATGAATCTACATAAAAGAAAGGTAGGGTGAAGATGTCAAAGTTTATAGAAAAAATAACGAAAATTGTACGTTTCCCCCTGCTATTAGCTGGTATATTAATTCTAACAGGCCTTTTTCAATATTTATTAATGATGAAAGATGTACGAGGTGAACATTACGATTTAAAGTTGTTCCAAGTGTCCCCAGATACGATTCGTTCTGTTAAAACAGTTGAAGATACAGAAAAAACCGAAAAAGAACGGGAAGAAGCAGCTTCTGAAGTAGAGCCCGTTTATACGTATTCAGAAGAAAAAGGGAAAAATACAGTTTCAATGTTGAATACATTGTTTGATGATTTAATTGACCGACAAAAAAAGGTAGCTGATACGAAAGGAAAAGAACGCTCAAAAGCATTAAATGAACAAATCAAAAGTATGCAGTCAGATTTAGCTAAAATTACAGACAACGAAAATAAGATTGAGCTAAATGAAGCGGATTTAAAGTTACTATTAACAAGTAGCGAATCCGAATTAAAAACAGCGCAACAAGAGCTTGTAAAGGCAGTAGAACGTCAAATGTCTTCACCTATTCGTGAAGATCGTCTGATGGAGGCACGAGCGAGCGTAGAGCGTACAATTCGTTATAGCTCAACATTCCCAAGTAAACTTCAAGGAGTGGGTATCCGTATTGGACGAGCTGCCTTAGTCGTGAATGAGACAAAAGATGAAAAAGCGACAAAGGAGCGAATGGACTTAGCACGAGCGAGTGTAGATCCAACAAAGATTTTACAAGGACAAATTATCGTACAAGAAGGACAAGTTATTGATCGGAACATTTACCGTCAGCTTCAATTAACTGGTTTGTTAAGTGATGATGCGTCCATTAAGCCAAAGCTTGGTCTAGGTATTTTAATTTTGCTACAGATGCTATTCTTCTATGCAAGTTTTGCAGCGAATAAGCGAAAAGCAGATACAGAAAAAACACGTGACGTTCTGATTACATCTCTTATTTATTTACTATCAATTATTTTAATGCAAATTTTAAATCTAATTGATGGCGAGTTTGATGTGATTGTTGGTTTCTTATTCCCAGCTGCTGTAGCACCGCTGTTACTTCGAATATTAGTGAGTGAACGAGCCGCTATTTTAGCGACAATCATGTTAGGGTTATCAGCAGGTGTCATCTTTCAAGAGGGATATTCGACTGTTATTCAGATGGAATTAGCGCTTTATATGATTATTAGTGGTCTAGCAAGTGTTGTATTTACGAGAAGAATTGAAAATCGCTCAAAGATTTTAACAGCAAGTTTTCAAGTAGCGGGAATTAATATTTTGTTTATTGCATTCTATTTATTGTTAACGCAATCTAATTATACGTGGAATGAACTCTCATTCTATTTACTTGCAGCATTATTTTCAGCGATTCTATCGGGAGCGCTTGCGATTGGTTCGTTACCGTTTATTGAATCAGGTTTTGGGATTATTTCAAGTTTCCGTTTGATTGAATTATCGAATCCAAATCACCCGTTATTAAAGAAAATATTAATGGAAGCTCCTGGAACGTATCATCATAGTTTGATGGTCGCAAATTTAGCAGAAGCGGCTTGCGAAGCGATTGGTGCGAATGGTTTATTAGCGCGTGTCGGTTGTTATTATCATGATATCGGGAAAACAAGAAGACCTGGATTCTTCGTTGAAAATCAAATGAACGGATTGAATCCGCACGATCAGTTGCCACCAGACGCATCTAGCGATATAATTATTGCCCACGTTGAAGATGGTGTGGAAATTTTAGAGAAGCATAAAATGCCGAGAGAAATTATTGACATTGCACAGCAACATCATGGTACGACATTGGTGAAATTTTTCTATTACAAGGCAAAAGAATTGGATGATCAGGTGGAGGAAGAGCAATTCCGCTATAGTGGTCCAAAACCGCAGTCAAAAGAAAATGCGATTATTTGTATTGCAGATAGTGTAGAAGCAGCAGTACGTTCGATGAAAGAGCCAAGTGCAGAAAAAATTCGTGATCTCGTTCACGCCATCGCACAAGATAAATTAATGGATGGTCAGCTGGATGAATGTGACCTTTCAATTAAAGAACTTAAAATTATTGAAAAAGTTTTTTGTGAGACACTAAATGGAACATTCCATTCACGCATTGAGTATCCGAAGCAAGACAAAGCTTAGGAGGGCATTATATGCTATTAGAAATTGATTTTTTAGATGAAACAGCAGAGGTTCAACAAAGTGATATAGCACTTGTTTCCTCTTTACTACAACATGCTGCAAAAGTAGAAAATATTGAAGAAGGCACAGAATTATCTGTTACGTTTGTGACGAATGAAGCGATTCATGAGATTAATAAACAGTATCGTGATAAAGATGCACCAACAGATGTCATCTCATTCGCTTTAGAAGAATTAGGTGAAGGTGAGACAGCGATTATTGCTGAAGGAATGCCGCGTGTATTAGGAGATATCATTATCTCGATTGACCGTACGCGTGAACAGGCAGAGGAGTTCGGTCATTCATTTGAACGTGAACTTGGTTTTCTCGCGGTTCATGGCTTCTTACATCTACTAGGTTATGACCATATGACACCAGAAGATGAAAAAGTTATGTTTGGAAAGCAAGATGAAATTTTAGAGTCATTTGGTTTGTCACGTGACAAAAATGAACGTGATTAAAAAGTTTTTTAAATCATTTATGTATGCTTTTGCAGGGATTCGGGCAGTATGTAGTGAACGGAATTTTCGATTTCACTTATTTGCAATGGTTGTCGTTATAGTAGCTGGGTTTTTAACAGGAATTTCAGCAAATGAGTGGACAATTCTACTCTTTGTAATCGCAGCTGTGTTATCATTAGAGATGACGAATTCCGCTATCGAGCGCGTAGTAGATTTAGTGACGGATGAATTTCATCCCCTTGCCAAACGAGCGAAAGATTTAGCAGCAGGAGCTGTGTTAATCGCAGCAATTTTTAGTGTGATCATTGGCTTAATTATCTTTTTGCCAAAATGGTTTGAATTCTAGTAAATAGAATGGAGAGAGTATATGAATCCCACACAACTGATGGAAGAAGCAAAAAAAGGGCGTTCATTCGCCTATGTACCGTATTCAAAATTCCCTGTCGGAGCCGCATTATTATCAAAAGACGGCGAAGTATTTCATGGTTGTAATATTGAAAACTCGGGTTATAGTTTAACAAACTGTGCTGAACGAACAGCAATTTTTAAAGCTGTCTCACAAGGTACAAAACAATTTACAGCACTTGCGGTTGTAGCAGATACAGAGGGTCCTGTAGCTCCATGTGGTGCTTGCAGACAGGTGATTTCAGAATTCTGTGCCCCTGATATGCCCGTATATTTAACAAATTTAAAAGGCGATGTACAAGAAACAACGGTAGCAGAATTACTACCAGGAGCCTTTACCCCGGAGGATGTATTACATGCAACAGAATAAACAATTTAAATCAGGTTTTATCGCAATTATTGGACGTCCGAACGTCGGAAAATCAACATTTTTAAATCGTGTCATCGGCCAAAAAATTGCGATTATGAGTGATAAACCACAAACAACACGTAATAAAGTACAAGGTGTATTAACAACAGATGATGCACAAATGATCTTTATCGATACACCAGGTATTCATAAGCCAAAACATAAACTAGGCGAATTCATGTTAAAAGTATCAAAAAATGCTTTACGTGAAGTGGAAGTCATTATGTTTATGGTTAACGCAGAACAAAAATTAGGACCTGGCGACGAGTATGTAATGGAAATGCTAAAAGGTACAAAAACACCTGTGTTTTTAGTCGTAAACAAAATTGATGCTATTCATCCTGATGAAGTGTTAGCGAAAATTGAAGAATATCGCACTGCATTTGATTTTGCAGAGATTATTCCGATTTCAGCACTTCAAGGAAATAATGTCGATCGTCTATTAGAAACAATTAAAAAATATTTACCTGAAGGTCCACAATACTATCCAGCAGATCAAGTAACAGATCACCCTGAACGTTTTATCATCGCTGAAATGATTCGTGAAAAAGTACTTCACTTAACACGCGATGAAGTACCGCATTCAATCGCGGTTGAAATTGAAAAAATTCGTCGTGACGAAAACGAAAAAGTACGTGTTACGGCATCGATTATCGTTGAACGTGACTCGCAAAAAGGAATCATTATCGGTAAACGCGGTGCGATGTTAAAAGATATCGGAATACGTGCACGTAAAGATATCGAAAACTTACTTGGCTCAAAAGTCTATTTGGAACTATGGGTGAAAGTACAAAAAGATTGGCGTGACCGTTCATCTCAATTACGCGATTTCGGTTATCGTGACGACGAATACTAGAAGGAAGTGAAAGGCATTGCTCAGTAAACTAGAAGGCATTGTCTTGAAAACTCGTGCATATGGTGAAACGAATAAAGTCGTTATTTTAATGACGGAAGAAGCAGGAAAGATTGCAGTAATGGCTAGAGGTGCTAAAAAGCCCTCTAGCCGTCTTTCTGGTATAACACAGCCTTTTACACATGGAAACTTCTTAGTGGCAAAGGGAAAAGGTATGGGAACGCTCCAACAAGGTGAAGCGATTTCGACGATGCGTCATATTCAGCAAGATATTGAAGCAACAGCCTATGCAAGTTATGTCATGGAGATGGTCGACCGATTAGTTGAAAATGATCGCCCAGAATCTGGTGTATTTCATATGTTAAGACAAGCACTTCATGCAATTGAAGAAGGCTATGATCCAGAAGCGATTTCTTTATTTGTTGAATGGAAGATGCTGCCCTTTACAGGTGTACAGCCGACATTATCGCATTGTGCAGGTTGCGGCAGTGTAGAAGGGGAGTTTGCCTTTTCATTTGGTCAAGGTGGCTTTTTATGCCATCGTTGTTTTCATATGGATCCTTATATTATTCGTTTAACGCCAACACAATTAAAGTTAATTCGTGTTTTTTATAATATGCCAATTGACCAAGTGGGGAATTTGACATTAAAAAAAGAAACGAAACGCTTTATTAAAAATATTGTGAGTATGATTTATGAAGAACAATCCGGCATGCGTTTTAAGTCGAAAAGTTTTATAACGCAGTTAGAGCGCACGCCACTGTTATTCAATCAAACAGAGAAACAGCCCCCTGAAGAATAGTCAGGGGGCTGTTTTTTATTCATATAAAAATTCTTCGCCGTCTAAGTCATTCATTTCATGATACATCGAAGTATCCCAGAAAATTTGACTCATAACGATATTTTGTTCATATGGTAACTGTGCTGCATCGATTTGCATGTTTTGTTGATTTAATATACTTGTGTTCAAATTGTGTATTTGTCGCGGTGTATATTTGCGATTGGCTACATAAGAAAACACTTTTGATACTTCAACGTTGAGAATATCAGGATATGTTGGTGAGATGTTCGCACTAATTACTTTAAGTGGTATATCGAATTGTCCATTTGACACTACGAGTTCATCATCTAAAGCAAGTCCAACGGTTAAAGCTTTATCGAATTTAATTGCGAGCGTGCCATATGAAAAGATGCGATGTAGTTTTTGTTTCAAAACATCAAGTCCTTTCAAGCTTGTACTATACCTTTCATTATAAGCTACTTTAAAAAATAAAAACACTTTTATACATAGAAGAAAGAAATGAAAAATATTGTTTTTTTGTATATATATGTAATAATCAAGTGAGTTCGTAGTTTTTATGGATTTAATATAAATTCTACATAAACATATGAAGAAGGAACTATTAATGAAAAAATATAAATGGTTTTATGTCATCGGAAGCATTTTAATTGTCATTGCGACATCAGCTTACTTTTTACCACGTCTTATTGTTTATATGGCGTATTCTTCTCGTTTAGGAGAAAAAGAAGTGCAGCTTATAGAAAATATCCCTAAAGCAACGAATGCATTAAATATGAAAAACGGCAAATATGTATTAGCCTTTTCAGAGTTAAGAAGTATGAATGAAGCGAATACAGGCGCATTTTATGTCATTGACGAAGCAGGGAACTTTTTATCGCAGAATACCAAACAAGATTTATCAGAACCCATTAGTATGACATCAACGAACAATCAAGCGTATGTCGTAAATAATCGCTCTTCCCAACGTTCTTCAATCGATTTAAAAACAGGTAAGATTGAGTCTATTAATTTAAATAAAAATGCAAGTCATTCATTTTCAATTCAATCGAATGATGATTATGTGATCTATGACATTGCAGGAGATTTAAAAAATGGTCAAAAACTTGTATATTGGCAACGGAATCAACCAAGTAATAAGAAATCTCTTACAATCCCACATGGTTTTACACATTCCATACATATTGAAAAAGATGACGCATACATTACGACAGCTGACCCTGATGCAATCGCCTATATCCATCACATTGATTTAAAAAGCGAGGAAGTTGTTTCTTCAAAGAAATTAGAGTTAGATGATGAAGAATACTCAAAATCTAGCTTACCAGGTAATCCAGCATTAGTCTTTTATAAAGGTTATTTGTATTATGCAGTCAATCAAGTGAGAACGGGTGCGGATGATCATACAGTTATAAACGCAGGAAAGCTGGTTAAAATTGATCCCAAAACATTGGAAGTCGTTAAAAAAATACCGATTGGTGATAAAAATTTCAACCTGGACTCGCTTGCAGTTGTCAATCATCAACTTGTAATTTTAAGTGGGTATTCAGAAGCGTATGTGATGAATGAACAAGAACAAATTCAAAAACGTACGTTCAAAATACCGAAGAATCAACGTTCAGCCCTCGATCAAAAAAGTACACTCACTGAACAAATAACGGTTAAAGGAAATAAAGCCTATATTTTTACGATGTACGATCTTCGTAACGGTAAAGATGATGAAAATATACGTGGTGAAATAAATGAATTTAATTTAGAAAATGGTGAACAACTTTCTAGAACAATTATCCATATACCTGTATCTTCCTATTTTATTATGACTTTTGCTGTTATCGAATAAAGTTATAAAAATAGCCAACGAACCGATTGTTACTTCGATTCGTTGGCTTATTTTTTCATACAGTCATTTAGATTCAATCGCTACATCATCACACCACTTCGGTCACTCGGGTGAAAGTGAAGTGCGACTTTCACGTCGTGCCTTCCAATGTTCTATGATGTGACCAGAAGCTTCATCTTTCTATGAAGTCCAGATTCAGCTTCTACATCATCGGTCCATTTCAGTCACTTGGGT
>NZ_BJOB01000033.1 GCF_006539985.1 Kurthia gibsonii
AAGGATTATGCACTATCAACGAGTAAATTTGTACTTGATGTGATTTCAAAAGTCGTTGCCTGGGCATTCGTGCTAATTTTAATTCCATTTTTCTTTGGCTATATGCTAAAAGATCATGAGAAATTTGCGCCGCGTATTTATAATTTGTTTACAGGTAGTCGCCGTGAGTGGGTTAAGAAGACGATTGCAGATGTGAATGAAGTGCTACGCAGCTACATTCAAGGTCAGTTATTAATTAGTTTCTTACTTGCGCTCATGATGTTCATTGGTTATTTAATCATTGGTTTAGACTATGCATTATTATTAGTGATTTTCGCATTCTTTATGAATATCATTCCATTCATTGGACCATGGATTGCCTTTATTCCGGCACTTGTAATTGGTTTTCTAGATAGTCCAATTCAAGCATTATGGGTATGTGTTGTGACACTTGTTGCGCAACAAATTGATGGTAACTTGATTACGCCGAATGTAATGGGGAAAACATTAGATATTCATCCATTAACAGTTATTACGATTATTTTAGCAGCAGGAAATATCGCTGGTTTCCTCGGTATTCTGTTAGGTGTACCTTTCTATGCAGTTATGAAGGCAATTATCAAAAATATTTATGCGCGTCGATTAGAAATTCGGAAAGCCGTCACCAAAGAAATATAAGGAGTGTTATACTTAATAACAACTGATTTTAAAGGAGTTTATTATGCTAACATTTGAAGAAAAAAAAGAGATTATCCGTCGCTTTCCAGAATTAACGGAAAAACCGATTTCAATGAATCGCTTGAACTATCATTTTGAAGGTAGTCGCTACGAGAAGAAAATTGTTGTAGAGAAGTTACATCCGAATGGTAATGGCTTTGTCTATGTAGGGGATTTACTTGCTTATGATGCAGATGATCGTGGTCTTGTGAATATTCGTAACTTTGATGAAACACAATTAGTTGAAGTAATCGAAGATGCAATTATGTATTTATCAGAAGTAGATGAACCGAAAGAAGAAGTTGTCATTGAAGAAAGCTGGAAGAACAATAAAAATGACCAATTACTTCTTGTGCATGAAGAACCATTTTGGAATGTGTACCATGCATTCAACTTAGAAGAAAGCTTTGGAACGAAAGAAGATGCAGAACAGTATCTACGTGAAGAAGGCTTTAAAAAAGAGAAATAATAGAAGAAGGAGCGAGTTCATTGACGAACTTGCTCTTTTTTTATATAATTATCTTGAATTCGAGATAATTATGGAGAGGGGGATTTAAATGGAACATGTATTTATAAAAGGATTAAATGAACAAGCCCCAACATTTTTATTACTACATGGAACAGGTGGTAATGAAAAAGATTTACTTGGTTTAGGACGAGAGATGAATCCAGAAGCATCATTACTTGGTGTACGAGGCAGCGAAGTAGAGAATGGTATGCCACGCTTTTTCAAACGTCTAGGAATGGGTGTTTTTGATTTAGATAATTTAGAACTACGTACAAAAGAATTAGCAGCATTTATTGATGAAGCAGCGAAAGAGTATGATTTTGATCGTGACAATGTCATTGCGATCGGCTATTCAAATGGGGCGAATATTGCTGCGAACTTATTTTTCCAAGTAGGAAAAGTCGTAAAAGGCGCAATTTTACATCATCCAATGATTCCACGTGAAGATGTGACGTTACCAGACCTTACAGGGGTGCGTGTATTCATTACAGCAGGAGAAAACGATCAGATGTGTCCAATTGAGCAATCAACGGGCTTAAAAGACTATTTAGAGGACGCAGGAGCGGATGTAAAAATGTATTGGCATCAATACGGTCATCAATTAACAATGGATGAAGTACAGGCTGCAAAAGAATGGGTAGAGCGTTCTTTTTAAAATGATTCAATAAATAAACATACTAATCTTAGTATGTTTCATTACGAGTTTTATATTTTTTCATAGCTTTTTTTATGTACTTCTTTTTTCGTACCAGTGATACCAATCAAAATCTAATGGTAAAATCACTTGATTCATGTTATAGTTTTTATACATAAAGAGCACTTCCTTTTATTATTTTTGTGGTAGGACACTTAAATTTTAACAGGAAAGGCTCTTTTTTGTATCCTATTTTTTGTTTTGGATGGGCGTGTGGGCGTGACTTCTGCGGGAATAGCACGAGCAGAATATCCATGTTGGCGATTCATCGCCAACATGAGATGAAGCCGTGCCCGCGAAAAGCATCGCCCAAAAAGAACATCCGCAAACAGACCAAAAAGAGCTTCGGCATTTTCATGTGCCGAAGCTCTCTTGCTTTTAGCCAGGGGTTTGTCCTAACCTGTTTTTAATTATTTTGCATTTTTTTTGTTTTTACGGAATGGTAACCACCAGTTCCAATCACCGAATAACTTCATTAAACTTGGTACTAGAAGAAGACGGATAATCGTTGCATCAATTGCGATAGCAATCGCAATCGCAACACCAATTTGTTTCACAGGCATAATATCTGTAAATGCAAACGAACCTGTTAATACAATCATAATGAGTGCTGCAGATGTGATGATTTTACTTGTTTGCGTTAAACCATCAATTGTAGCTTTCGTGTTACTACTTCCTTTTTCATATTCTTCTTGAATACGAGAAATTAAAAATACTTCATAGTCCATACTCAATCCGAATACAAGACAGAATGTAATGACAGGAATGATTAAAACAATACTACCTGCATCTAATCCAAAGTGACCGTATTGGAAGATATATACGAGTAAACCGAATGCAGCAGTTAGTCCAAAGATATTCATAATAATCGCTTTTAAAGGGATAATAATCGAGCGGAAAGCGATTAAAAGAATAATGAACGTCGTCACGATAATAATGAGGCCTGCTTCAACAACATGATCTGAAATTTCATCGAAGATTTCTTGATTATATTTCGGCGCACCGGCTAATTTAAAGTTTGGTTTTGACCAATCACGCGCCCATTGTTGTGCTTCAGAAGAATCACCCGCCACATTCAATGTAATAGGAATCATTAATTGATCTTTATGGATGAAAGCATCCTGTGCTTTTTCTAGACTCGTTTTCGCCTGTGGGATTTGACTAGCTTGATTCCATTCTTTTACCGTTTTAATATCTGCTGTTGTGAATGCAGTTTTTACATCTTTTACGAGTGAGTCTTTCTCAAGTTTTTTTTGAAGTGAAAGAATCTCTTTACGACCACCATCGTTATCCCAGCCATCTTTACGTTCAACTAAGGCATAAACAGTTGATTGGCTATCTAATTTAAACTCTTTATCTAATTTTTCATATGCGACACGTGCATCATATGTTTTCGGTAGTGCATCAATTTGTGGAATTGTTAATTTAATATCCTTAATCGGAATCATCATAAGCACAAGTACTGCAAGTGATGCGATGACAACGAGTACAGGTCGCTTCATAATTGTTGAAGCGAAAGCATGCCAACGTGAGGTAGCAGTTGGTTTTACACGAATAATTGTCCACTTGTTTAGACGATCACCTAGTAGTGTTAAAATTGCTGGAGATAATGTCAGAGCTGTAAAAACAGCGAAGAATACAACAACTGAACCACCCAATGCGATATTTTCAAATAGTTCGACGCGAATAACACTAATCGCAGCTAGACCAATCATGACACAAATAGCAGAGAAGATAATAGATTTACCCGCTGTTTGAATCGCGATTTGAACAGCATGCTCGACAGATGTTCGTTGTCTTTCTTCTCGATAACGATTAATGAAGAGTAGCGAGAAGTCGATGCTTAAGGCAAGTCCGAGCATTGGAATAATATTTAAAATGTAGACGGACAGCGAAACAGAATCACCGATAATTACCATTGCAAAGAATGTCACGATAATCGTAGAAATTCCGATTAAAATAGGAAGAATCGAAGCGACAACAGAACCGAATGCTAATAGTAGAACAATGACTGCGATTGGTAAACCGATTAATTCTGCTTGCATTAAGTCTTTTTGACTCGCTTCATTCATATCTTTTGAAATGACAGGTCCACCTGTATATTCAATATTTTTGTCATCTTTTGTGAGATTACGAACATGTTCTACGACAGGACCTAAATCTTGAGAACTTTCATCAAAGTTTAAAACTGCATACGACAGGTTTTTAGAATATTGATCTTTTTCCTTGAGAGGTGAAATGATGGAGTCAATTTCAGGCTCTTCTTTTTTAAATTTATCCAATGTACTTTTAATTTTCTTATCAGATACATCGTTAAAAACAACAAGAATAGAATCGGCAGGTACATCAAAATTTTTGTTTAGTTCTTTCATGACAGCTTGATGCTCAGCATCTACTTTGAAGCCGTCACCCTTTAAATAATCGGGAATTTTGACTGCGAAGAAAGCACTGATGACGATGAAAATCACCCAGAGAGCGACAATACTTTTCGCATGTTTCGTAATAAATTGTGAGTAGCGAACCATGGTGACACCCTTTCTAACATACTTTGCTTTCAGTTTACAAAATTTCAAAAAGGAATACGAATAAAAGAAATCACTTTTTTACCGTTTTAGAAGATTAAAAGGAATAGATGTATTTTCGAGAATTATTTGGTAAACAGAAAAAGTACGGAACAAAATAAGTCGAGTGCTCGCAACAAAAAAAGAAATCACGCCATCGCGCAATTTCTTTGTGAGTAGACTTTTATAAGAATAGATTGAAAAATAGGAAGATTAATGCACCAAGTGCTGCTGAAATTGGCAGTGTAATAATCCATGTAATGACGATATTTCGCGCCACACCCCATTTAACGCCTTTGACATTTTGCGCTGCACCTACACCCATAATAGAAGATGAGATGACATGTGTTGTCGAAACCGGTAAATGAATTTGGGTTGCACCGAAAATGATTAAAGCAGAAGATAAATCAGCTGCTACGCCGTTTACTGGACGAATCTTCATGATTTTACCACCAACTGTTTTGATGATTTTATAACCACCAATTGATGTACCAAGACCCATTGCAGTTGCTGCAGCAATTCGTACCCACATTGGTACGCCATCATCTGCTGATAAATAGCCACCAGACATTAAGGCAAGAGCGATAATCCCCATTGATTTTTGTGCATCATTTGTTCCGTGTGAGAAAGACTGAAGTGCAGCAGTCGCAATCTGTACATGACGGAAACGTTTATTTGAGCGATACAAGTTACGATTTTTAAAGACGACCTTGAATAGAGACATCATTAAAAATCCTAAAATAATTGCCATGAATGGTGATAGAATTAACGCCTTAATAATTGTAAGGAAACCTTCAAAATTAATAACGCCCATACCACCAGCGATGACGGCAGCACCTGCAAGTGAGCCAATTAAAGCATGCGATGAACTAGAAGGGATACCAAAGTACCACGTTGCTAAGTTCCAAATAATCGCGGAAATTAATGCTGCTAAAATGATAACGACACCATGATTTAAAGCAAATGGGTCTACAATGTCTTTAGCGATTGCAGTTGCCACACCTGTAAAAGTGATTGCACCGACAAAGTTCATTATAGCAGCCATTGTTACAGCCACTCTAGGCGATAATGCACGCGTAGAAACGGCTGTAGCAATGGCATTTGCAGTATCATGAAAGCCATTGATAAAGTCGAACGTAAGTGCAGCGATGACGACGACGATTGTTAATAGAAATACAGTATCCATTTCGACATCTCCTATGCGTTACGCATGATAATTGTATCCATCGCATTGGCTACGTTTTGGCAGTAGTCAGCTACTTCTTCAAGTTGTTCGTAAATATCTTTGAATTGTGTAATACGAATTGGATCTTTTTCATGTGAGAATAATTGTTTGATTGATGTACGTAATACCTCGTCACATTTACGTTCGTAGTCTTTAATAACAATTGCGTGTTCACGCATATTTAACAATTTACGATTTAATAAATGTTTCATCGCAGCGACAATTTCATCTGTACTAAGTGTGATGTACTTTAAGAAATCACGCATGTAGTCATCTACTTCTGTTAACGAGAACATCTCAAAGTGTGCAATACATCCTTCAATTCCATCTAAAATATCATCCATACGAACGGCTAACTCTAAAATATCTTCACGTTCGATTGGCGTCATAAATGATTTATTTAACATTTGGATTAACTGATGAATCAGTTTATCACCATCTGTTTCGTATTTTTTCAGTGTAACGCTAAGTTCCTTTAAATCAGCGATGCTTGTGATGCGAAAATCGTCTGCATAGTGTGATGCAGCATTTAGGTTTTCAGCAATTTGATAAAGTGCGGCAAAGAATGGATCTTCTTTTTTTGAGCTGAACATGTAAATCCTCCTAGTTTGAAACAACCATATAAGTTTTTAAACGCAACTATAATAATAACAAATTCAAAACGAATACCGTATAAAAAAAGCAATTAATCTTAATAAAATTTACAATCTTGTAACATACATATTTAGGGAAATACGGCTTATAGATTGATGTGGTGCGTATTCAAGAAACAGTTGTTTATTTAAATAGGAAGAGTTTATATAAAAGTAGGCAAAAATCTATAAAGGTTACAAAAAGTAAGTTAAAAACTAGTTTGCGTTCCATTTCGACTTACTTCAAGCAAATGGCAAGATAAAACATCTTAAAAGCGTTATGATAAAAGAGTAGTATAGATTGAAGAAATGGAGATGAACAATATGGAATATCGTATTGAACATGATTCTATGGGAGAAATCAAAGTCCCAGCAAATAGTAAATGGGGCGCTCAAACGCAAAGAAGTACAGAAAATTTCCGCATCGGTTCAGACCGCATGCCAATTACTTTTATACATGCATATGCGATTTTGAAAAAATCAGTCGCAAAAGTTTGTGTTGATTTAGGAACACTTTCAGAAGCGAAAGCTGAAGCTATCACTTTTGCAGCAGATGAAATCATTGCAGGTAAATATGACGACCAATTCCCTCTTGTTATTTATCAAACAGGTTCAGGTACACAGACGAACATGAATGTGAATGAAGTCATTGCACATATTGGTAATGAATATCTAGCTGAAAAAGGTGTAGAAGCACGTCTACATCCAAATGATGATGTTAATAAATCTCAATCTTCAAATGACTCTTTCCCAACAGCGATGCATATCGCAACTTCTCTAGCTGTTGAACATAATTTATTACCTGCTTTAGCGCAAATTAAAGCAACACTACAAGCGAAATCAGAAGAATTTATGCACTTAATTAAAATCGGTCGTACACATCTACAAGACGCAACACCTCTTACATTAGGACAAGAAGTAAGTGGTTGGTTGTATATGGTTGAAGCGTCTGAAAAGATGATTCGAGAAGCCGCACAACATATGCGCGAATTAGCGATTGGCGGTACAGCAGTTGGTACAGGATTAAATGCACCAGAGGGATTCGATGAAAAAGTAGTTGCTGAAATTTCAAAACAAACAGGTCTTGATTTTATTCCTTCTCCAAATAAATTCCATGCACTTACATCACACGATCAAATTACAACGACACATGGTGCGATGAAAGCGTTAGCAGCAGATTTAATGAAAATTGCGAATGATGTACGTTGGTTAGCGTCTGGTCCACGTTCAGGTTTTGGTGAAATCTCGATACCAGAAAATGAACCAGGTTCTTCAATCATGCCAGGTAAAGTCAACCCAACTCAATGTGAAGCTGTCACAATGGTAGCCGTACAAGTAATGGGGAATGATGTAACAATTGGATTTGCGGCTTCACAAGGTAACTTTGAATTGAATGTCTTTAAGCCAGTGATTTTACACAACTTCATGCAGTCTGTTGAACTATTATCAGATGCAATTCGTAGCTTTAATGAGCATTGTTTAGTAGGGATTACGGCGAATGAAGATAAGCTAGAACATTTCTTAAACAATTCACTAATGCTTGTAACAGCTTTAAATCCTCATATTGGCTATGAAAATGCAGCGAAAATTGCGAAGTTAGCGCATACAGAAGGCTTAACTTTAAAAGAAGCTGCGATTCAAAGTGGTCTATTAACAGAAGAACAATTCAACGAATGGGTTGTTCCAAGTAAGATGATTAAATAACTAAAAAAGCGTATAGGTGAAAAGCACGATTCTTTTCATCTATGCGTTTCTTTTTGTGTAAATATGTTATTTTATAGAAAAGGAGGGGATTTATATGAAAAAGTTATTTTATACGTTAGCAATTATAATTGGAATTTGTATCATTGTTGTACCACTGCTATTTATTTTTGTGTTGAATAACGGCAACCCTTATACAAAATACATAGTAGAAAAACATGTTCCGAATCATTTAGAACAGCAAGGTTACACAGAAAAAGATTTACATGAACAAGTTTATGTAGAACCAAAAGAAGCTTCACATGACGATTTTTATCAAGGACAGTATAAAGTAATTTTTAAAGATGAACCGAATATAACGTATTACTATGGTGTCATGAAAAAGGGCAAAGAAGTACAACAGTTTTGTGAAAAAGAAATAGTACAAAATGATGAAACCGAATATATTACAACAACTACAAAACATAGTGAAGATAACTGTACCAAGTAGTATTTAATAAAAAAACATCGCGTCTGAAAGCGATGTTTTTTTTATTAAATTTCAATTTCTTTTTTAACAGTCTTTGCAACAGGTGCTTCTTTCTTTTGAATGAATAAGAAAGCAAGGTAGCGCACAAACACAATGCCTGTAATAACAATAGCTAGAGCCACTTCTGTATAAGCGACAAATTGGAAGTAAGGCCATTGTAGAACATCATGTGCAAGTGTTGCTGCAATCCCTGTAATCACAAGCGGGAATGTGAACGCTGCAAAGCTTGGATAGAAGGCTAGTTTGAAAATGTTGTGTAAGAAATACAATACGACAAAGAATAGAATCTGACTAACGATTAAACTACTAGCTACAATTGCTGTATTCGGCGCATCTGTGATTGCTAAATAGCCGGCTAAACATAATGATGTAGGTGCAGCTAGAATCGTTAGAAGTGGTATAGCAGCTGGTTCATTATAATGTGTTTTAATTAAACGGTAAATCATCAGTGGTACGAGTACGACGTAATTAATAATCGCTAGTACGAAGAAGATTTGACCGATTAATAAATTGAATGTTGGTGATGTAAATGTAATAACACCAATACCGATATATGTGATGAACCAACTAGGGTATAAACTTTGTAAAGTTAAGTCATGTTTAATCACAAAATGATAGGTAAAGTGTGCCATAAAGCCAAGATGTAATACAATCGCACCATACCATAAGACATTAGCTAATAAGACAAAACTTTCAAATTGATGAATGTATGCAGCGATACCAAATGTTGCCATTGTGAACGTCGGTGCAACAGCTGCAATCATTGGATTTTTTAATTCTTGTTTAATTGATTGGAAGTCCATTACAACGCGTAGTGTAAGGAATGCAGTTAGTAGAATAGCGATCCATACGAAGATATGCCCCACTAAGTCGAATTGGCGTTGTAACATAAAGTTTCCAAGTGATACAATCGCTAAAATGAGACCAGCCATTGGAATCGGAATTTTTTTGATGAATGACATCGAATCATCTCTTTCTTAGTTGATACCTATATTATAAATTGAAATATATTATAATAAAAATAAATTATTAAAATCATAATTATTACAAAAATTAATAATAGGAGTGGAAAATATGTTTCAGCGTTTTACAATTTTTATGCAGGCATATAAATTACGGAATTTTTCAGAAGTCGCGAATGCATTATTCATTTCGCAACCAACAGTTTCTGTCCAACTAAAAAAGCTTGAAGAAGAATTACATGTTACGCTGTTTATTCGACAAGGACCGAAAGAAGTAATTCCGACAGAAGAAGCAGACTATTTATATCGCCAGTTATTAAATTTGCGTGACGAATGGGATCATGTATTGGAGCAACTACAGCATATTAAAGAGAAGAAGGAAGTATGTGTTATTGCATGTTCTAATACATGTGCGACGAATTATATGCCGCGTATATATCGTGATTTACAAGATGCTTTTCCGAATATTATTTTTGAATTGAAGCAGATGAATTCAGATGATGTCATGAAGCAGATGGAACAACATGAGGCGCATATTGGCTTAATTGAAAAACCGCTTATGCATGAAACATTTCGACGTTTTCCAATCTTTGAAGATGAGTTAGTGTTAGCAGGGAAAAAGGACGCGAAACAGTGGTTGATGAGGGAATCGGAGTCGGGTATTTATTATTACAATCAGCGTTTTTTAGAAGAACAAAACGTCCATTTACCGATTTTAAAAGTGAATTCAAATGCCTTAATTGTAGAATTATTAAAGCAGGGAGAAGGCCTCACTATTTTATCGAAAGATTCGCTTGTACCAGGCATTCCATATGATGAACATTATACGTATCATCGTCTTTTCTATTGTGTAACGAGAACACATCCATCCAGGAGCCAAATGAATGATTTAAATGCTTATATAGAAGAAAAATATGCATTAAAAAAATGAGATTCAATTAAGAATCTCATTTTTTATATTACTTTTCATTTTTTCGTTTATAGATGATTGTACCAATCACCAGTACGATTAAAATAAGTTGTCCAATGATGGTTTCCCACGTCGGATAGAACCCGATATTCGGATAGACAGGTAAACCTGAAATGATGTTCGTACTCATACGGTCTGTTAATTGAAGTGTATGAATACTAACACCGATAATTTTAAATGCGAGTAAGTAGATGAGTACAGTCGCTACAGCGAAGAAACGGTGTACAGGAATTTTCGCACTCACTTTTAATAAGAAGAATGCGACTACTGCTAGAATTGCGATGGCTACGGCAATACCAAGAGCGAATTGACTTGTTGCCATTTTTGGTGCAATTCCTGCATAGAAAATTAATGTTTCCGCACCTTCTCGGAATACGGACAAGAAACTAATTGCTGCCATTGCGAATACCGATTGTTTTGACATGGCATGATTCATTTGTTTTGAAATATAAGCGTTCCAAGCTTTGACATTTGATTTACTATGCATCCAGACACCGACACCAATCATCATAGCAGCTGCTGCAAGCCCAACGTAACCTTCAATCATTTCACGACTTGATGCAATCGAATCAGAGTTGAACAGTGTAGACATTAAGATGGCTGCCACGGCACTCAAGCCAATACCAGCGCCAGCACCGATATAAATCCATTTTGCCATATGTTCTTGATTTGATTTTTTCAAGAATGCAACAAGCGCTAAAATAATTAATAGTGCTTCTAAACCTTCACGTAGAAGAATTAATGCAGCGTCCCACATCGTATAGTTTTGATCACCATCAACTAATTGGATTTGTTGTTTAAAGTCTGTTAATTGTTTTTTTAGTGCATCTGCATCCACCGATGATTTTGTTAGTTTACCAGCAATGATGGGCATATCACTTTCAATTTTTGTGTACAGACCTGCATTTTTTGTACTAATATCACTTTCGACATTAGGCCATACTTTAATGAATTCTGTAATCGTGGCAGAAGCTTTTGAGTATTCTTTTTGGTCTATGTAATCATTTGCTTCATCAATTAAATCAGTTAAGGTTTTAAGTGAATAGCCTTTTTTCACAGCACCAACTTCTTTACCGTTCGCAAAGTCTGTTACGTCTTGTTTTAATGTATTAAATGTATTTTGTAGTGAATCAAAGTTTGGATTGTCACCTTCTAATTCTAAGCGAAGTAGCGACATTTGGACTTCAATCTCACCATATGCTGTCATATCAAATTGACGAACTGGTTTTTCATTTTTTGTCCAAAAAGCATTAAATGTTTTATAGCCTGTTAATGCAGTTTCGACATTCTTTGATTGAATCGCACGTTCTAATTGATTTAGAGCAGGTGTCATCGCCATTAATACGTCTTGGCGCTCTGATTTTTCATCTACGGGATTTTCTTCTGTTTCAAGATTTGTAATCCCTGTTGAAAGAGCTGTTAATGCAGCGAGACGCTCTTCTTTATTTTTCGCTTTTTCAGCTGCAGCAAGCGCATTATTTACCTCAGTTGCTGCTTTTGAATCTTTACGATTAGAAGCTTCCCAGTCTTTTTTGAATGTGGCAATGGCTTCTTTTGCTTTTTCATCATTTCCTTGTTTCGAATTCGTGATGGCATCACTAATTGAAATGAATAGATGACTATAGTTATTAGCAGGTTCTGCAAAAGCAGGCTTTGTGTAAGAGCCTGCTAGTAGTAAAAAGATTAATAAGATTGAACTAAAGCGTGTTAAAAAGTGCTTCACCGATAAAACTCCCTTTTTTCACACCAGGGAAGCAAGCGAATAGAGCACTGCCTCGATGGGTAATATATTCATTCATTTTATCCATACGACCTAAACTATTTTGAATCTTAATGAACTGATTCGGATCTTTTTGGAACGAAATGAATAATAAGCCAGCATCATGTGTCCCTGTTGAGTCCATAACACCAGAAGCATATGAATAAGAACGACGTAATAAGCGCACATTTGCTTTCTTTGCTAAAAAGACATGTGATGTTTCAGGGACTATATTTTCACCATTTTTATCTTTGCGGTCAATTTCCATCGCTTCGAATTCACTTGCTTTACCAAGTGGAGCCCCTGTATCACGATGACGTCCAAACGTTGCCTCTTGTTCATCAAGTGCTGTACGATCCCATGTTTCTAAGTGCATTTGAACTTTACGTGCCACAAGGTATGTACCACCTGTAAGCCATGATTTTGATTCACCTGATTGGATAAATACAACACGGTCTGCGTCTGCCGCATCACGAGGGTTTTCTGTACCATCTTTGAATGCAAACAGATTACGTGGTGTCTCAGGTTTGCCATTCTTCATTGGAATGGCATTGAATCCAGCTTGCGACCATTTTAGTGAAACTCGACCTGTTGCGATACGAACTAAGTTACGCACTGCATGGAAGGCTACTTGTGGGTCATCTGCACATGCTTGAATGCAAATATCGCCACCAGAATATTCTTCTTGTAACTGATCTTTTGGGAAGTGTGGTAAGTCTTTTAATTCTTTTGGTTTTTGATCACCAAAATCGAATTTTTTAAATAGCGATGGACCTACACCGAATGTCAGTGTTAGGTTCTTCGCATCAAGACCAACCGCTTCACCTGTATCTGCAGGAGGTACCATGATGTTTGTGACATCACCAACTGTTTCGCCATTCATTAGTTTTACAGCAGCAGGTGTCCAATCTTTAAATAATTGGGCTAATTCTGCTTTTGTTTTCACAAGAACAGTTAACGAAGCAAAATAAATATTTGTTTGTGAAGGCGTCATAATACCTGATTGATTTTTTCCATAAAACTTTACTTTATTTTTTACGTTTGTCTTGTCTTCTTCAACTGCATTATTTCTACCAAATGCAGAGAGAATACCACCCATACCTGAAGCACCAATGGCTACACCTGCTGCGCCCACGCCAGTCATTTTTAACATTTGACGACGTGAGATTTTCTTTTCAAACAAATTATCTTTTTTTTCTTCGGTCATTTAAATCACTCCAAGATTGTTCCCATTTGAGCTAATGGCTCGCCAAGTTGATTAACAGCTAGAGAAAGGGCTTGTGTATCTTCTTTTTTCAATTTTGTGTAAGATACAAAACCACCATCTTTTGTTTCATGTTTTGCTAATAAATCGTTTACGTTTTTAAATTGTTTTGTTAGATTTTCAGCAAGTGCAGGGTCTTTATCTTGAATTTTCTTTTCTAAGATTGTGAAGATTTTTTCTGCACCTTCGATATTGGCTTTAAAGTCATATAAGTCAGTATGAGAATAGATTTCTTCTTCACCTGTAATTTTTGATGTTGATACTTCATTTAATAAATCAACCGCACCGTTGACCATTAGTTTTGGTGTTACTTCAACTGTTTCAACACGTGCGCGTAATTCTTTTGAATCGGCTAATAATTGATCGGCAACTTTTTCATAGCCTTTAGTTGTTTTTTCTACCCATAATGCGCGCTCTAACTTGTGGTAACCAGACCAATCTTCTTCGCCCTTACCTTCATCTTTTATATCAGCTAGACGTGCATCAATACGTGGATCTAAATCACCAAAGCTTTCAGCAATTGGCTCTGAACGTTCAAAATACATACGAGCTACTGGATAAATTTCTTTTGCTTTTTTCATATCACCAGCTTTTACAGCGTTTACAAAATCTTCAGTAGAAGATGTGAATTTGTCTAATTGATCAATTGCAAATTCTTTGTAAGCAGCAACTTCTTGATCAAGTTGAACTTGCTCTGTTTTAGGTTGCTCAGCTGTTTTACCTGTTGCATCCTCTTTTTTTGCATCTTCTGTGTTTCCGCATGCTGCTGTTAATACTGTTCCTGCTAAAAGAATAGTAGCTAAAATTGATTTTGATTTCATTATGATCCTTCTTTCGATTCGTTATTTATTACTAACAATGATAATCATTATCAGTTGAAAGTCAATACTTTTTCAATAAATAAAAAGAGAGAAGAATGTTTTAAGAAATTTCTCAAAAAGTGTATCACGAAAAAGTGAAGAATTATAGAAGTTTTTCGAAAATCTTTTCAAAATAAATAAATAGGAAGAAAGCGTGTGTGAAATAGAAAAAACACACCATATTTTCGCTTGGAAAATAGGTGTGCGAATCGTTTATAAATAATCTTTTAATTCATTTTCTAAGAATGGTTTTGCATGTAAAAATTTCGTGAAAGCATCGTAACGCGCTCGTTGTTCTTCAGTCGGTTGTTTCCCAGTTTTATAAGCGCGAATCAGGATATTTTTAGGGGTGTTTTCCATATCGATAAATTCGAGTAACTGTGCTTCATAGCCAACAAGTTGAAGAATTTCAGCTCGAATGGAGTCTGTGGCAAGTGCAGCAAAACGTTCTTTCACTAAACCATGTTGCAACATGATATCGAGTGGAGAAGCATCGAGTTGTCGGTTTAGCTCATGTTGGCAACAAGGAACACTTAAAATTACGCTTGCGTTCCATTTGACCGCGCGCGATAATGCCATATCTGTTGCAACATCACATGCATGAAGCGTAACGACCATATCGACTGCATTCTCATCATTGTAGTCATTAATATCACCAACTAAAAATTCAAGTTGGTCGTATTGAAGATCGCGTGCAATTTCAGCACAATGTTCAATGACTTCTTTTTTAAGGTCGAGACCTGTCACACGTAAGTCGAGTCCTTTCATTTCGTGTAAATAGTGATATAGCGCGAATGTCAGATAGGATTTACCTGAACCGAAATCTAAAATACGAATTGTGCGGTCTTTTGGTAAGTGTTCAAGTGAATCATCGATAAATTCAATAAAGCGATTAATTTGCTTGAACTTATCGTATTTTTGTTTTTTGACTTTGCCATCTTCTGTTTGCACACCAAGTCGTATAAGGAATGGATGTGGGACATCAGGATCTAAAATATATTGTTTTTTACGGTTATGTGATAGGTTCACTTGTTTTGTACTTTGTTGTTTATTCGTTTTAAAAAGAACTTTATTCTTCTTTGATAATTGAATTTGAATCGCTTCTTCTTTGAACTCACCTTGTAGCTGTCTGAAATCTTCAAATAGTTGTGTGACTTTTTCAGCTACTTGGTCTAGTGTCATATTCTCATGTTTTAAAATACGTTCGTATTGATATTCGAATTGAATGTGATAAATTCCTTTGAGTGCAATCGGTTTTAACTTTACGCGCTTTACTTCATTTGATTTTTGACGCGGTTGACTAATCGTTGCAGAAATAAGTTGTTCGGTTGTTAGTAAAGTCGTTACACGCTCTAACATTTCTTGAAATTCCATATAAAAACTCCTTCTACTTTATATGCGTTTAAACTATGGGTAAGTTTAACACATTTTTAATAGAAGGAGTATGACAGTCGCTTATGATTCGTCTGACTTTAAATACGTTAATGTTTTGCCTGTAAAACCGAATAGAACGGTTAAAATCGGTGATAATAAGCAGAAGAAAGCGAATGGGAAGTATTCAGTTGTTGGAACAGCTAAAACAGTTGTAATAAAAATACCGCAAACACTCCATGGAACGAGTGGATTTACAACCGTACCAGCATCTTCTACTACACGTGCTAAGTTTTTACTATGAAGTCCTGCTTTTTTAAATTGATCTTGGAATGCTTCACTTGTTAATAGAATCGATAAATATTGTTCACCAATCAATGTATTAATACCGATTGCTGTACCAGCAGCTCCAGCAATTACTGAGCGTGGACGACGTAATAAATGTTCAACTTTTAACAGAATCGCTTGAATAATACCTAGTGTGAAGAGTAATCCACCCATTGATAGCGCAAGTAATACTAAACCGATTGTTGAGAACATACTGACTAAACCACCACGTGTTAGTAAGGAATCAATCTCTTTTAAACCTGTAGTAGATTTGAAGCCATCGTATAGAATAGACATCACTTCAGTAGCTGTATAAGGATGAATAAACAGCCCAATAATGATTGCAACGAATGATGTAATCGCTAATGTTGGAATGGCAGGTACTTTTTTAAATGCCATGATGACAAGTAGTGCGACAGGAATAAAAGCATACCAATGAATTAAATCTGTTTTTAATAATGCTTCTTTGAATTGGTCGATTGCTTCCGTCTGTTTCAATTCTTTCGTTGGCGACAAAATTGCAAACAAAATGGTTGAAATAACAAGGGCTGGAATAGTAGTCCAAGCCATATTTTTAATATGATCGAATAAATCAACTTGCATAATAGAAGATGACAAGTTCGTTGTATCAGATAATGGTGACATCTTATCTCCGAAGAAAGCACCTGAGACAATAGCACCTGCTGTAATCGCTAATGATAAATCCATAGCAGAAGCCATACCGATGAATGCTACACCAACTGTAGCGGTTGTTGTCAATGAACTACCGACTGCTACACCGACTACACAAGCAATTAAAAAGACAATCGCGAAAAAGAAGTGTGGTGAGATGGTTAAGAAACCGACGTAGATTAATGAAGGAATTGTACCTCCCATCATCAGTGCGCTAATCAAAATTCCGATAAAGAAGAAAATAAAAATAGCGCCTAACCCAGCACGTGCACCGTCCATCATACCGAGTTCTAAATCTTTAAATGAAATCCGTTTAAATGCACCATAAATAAGTAATAACAAAATGGAAATTAAAATCGGAATATGTGGAAATGCACCAAACTTAATAATAGATGCACTCATAATCGCAATAATACCTAAAATTAGAAGGAGGGCTTCTAATACAGAAGGAGCGATTTTAGCTTGAATACGAAACATAGTGTGACCTCCTATAAAAATCTATGTAAATGTGTCATGTTATACTTTTTTGCTTCAACGCATTGAAGTATAAGCTAAATTTTAGCATAGTTCATTAGATAGTCAATATAGAAAAACTGAAATGTTTCTTTAAAATAGTTATTTATACGTTTGAACGAGAAATTTTGTACGTATAATATACATTTTATGTTCCCTATGGTATGATTTTTATACATCACAATAATACCCATTTAATGGTTATTATACAAAGGGAAACCTAATTCTTACATAAGGGGGAAATGATATGACAGATAATACATATCAATTATTGGCGATCATTCTTTACATGGTTGCGATGCTTGCAATTGGCTGGTACTCGTTTAGAAAGACGAGTAACTTAACCGATTATATGTTAGGTGGTCGTTCACTTGGACCTGCTGTAACAGCACTAAGTGCAGGGGCATCTGATATGTCAGGTTGGTTATTAATGGGGTTACCAGGGGCGGTATATGCTTCTGGATTAGTAGAAGGCTGGATTGCAGTAGGTTTAACAGTCGGTGCATATTTGAACTGGTTATTAGTTGCACCACGTCTACGTGTATATACACAAGTATCGAATAACTCGATTACGATTCCGAGTTACTTAGATAACCGTCTAAAAGATTCATCTAAATTATTACGTATTGCTTCAGGACTTATTATTTTAGTATTCTTTACATTCTATGTATCGTCTGGTATGGTATCGGGCGGTGTATTCTTTGAAAGTTCATTCGGTTATAGCTATCATTCAGGTTTATTATTAGTAGCAGGTGTCGTAGTTGCCTATACATTATTCGGTGGATTCTTAGCCGTAAGTTATACAGATTTTATTCAAGGTTTAATTATGTTTTTAGCTCTAGTTACCGTACCAATTGTCGGTGTATTTGTAACAGGGGGCATTGATGAAACAGTAACATCGATTAAAGAGGTTAATCCAGATTACTTAAGCTTCTTTGCGACTGCTACGACAGCAGGTGTCATTTCTTCATTAGCTTGGGGATTAGGTTACTTCGGTCAACCACACATCATCGTGCGTTTTATGGCGATTTCAAGTGTAAAAGAAACAAAACAAGCACGTCGCATTGGTATCGGCTGGATGATATTAAGTTTATTCGGTGCGATGACGACAGCATTAGTCGGCATTGCTTACTATCAACAACATGGTTTAACATTGAAAAATCCTGAAACGGTATTTATCGCGTTAGGACAAATTCTATTCCATCCATTCGTAGCAGGTATTATGTTAGCCGCAATTTTAGCTGCGATTATGAGTACGATTGCCTCTCAATTAATCGTTACATCTTCAGCATTAGTTGAAGATATCTACAAAGCAGTATTTAATAAAAGTGCGTCAGATAAGCACTATGTATTTATGGGACGACTAGCTGTTTTAGTCGTATCACTATTTGCATTATGGGGTGCATGGGATCAAGATAATACAATTTTAGAATTAGTTGCATTTGCATGGGCTGGCTTCGGTTCAGCATTCGGTCCAGTCATTCTTTTAACATTATTCTGGAAGAAAATCACACGTTGGGGTGCTCTATCAGGTATGGTTGTCGGAGCAGTTGTTGCCTATGTATGGGGACAAAATAAAGAACTTCATGGAATGCTTTATGAAATCGTACCAGGTTTCTTCTCGGCATTCGTTGTTGTGATTATTGTCAGTCTGATGACATATAAACCAAATCCAGAGATTGAACGTGAATTTGAAGAGACAAAAGAGATATTACGCCGCGATAAATAGGGTATAATCAAACTAACAAACCGTAGTTCCATATTTTAGTGGGCTACGGTCTTTTTAAAAATAAGGGGTGCTTGTATGTTTGAATTAGATCATGTCGTTTATTTTACGAAGAAAAGTCCTGAAGAAGTAGCAGCAGATGAATTGATATCAGGTATTCATCCTGTTGTAGGCGGACAACATTTACAATGGGGAACACATAATGCGTTATTTTATACGAAGTCGAGTTACATTGAATGGTTATCAGTCGAAAATGAAACTAAAGCAAAAGAAAGTCATCATCCGTTAATTGAACAATTACTATTTGATGTAGATGGACGGGAAGGTTTTGCTTCAATTTGTTTACGTTCTGAAAACTTAGAGAAGATGAATCGCTACTTTAAAAAGATGGGCTATAAAACAAGTGGGGTATTGCCATCTGAACGTAAAACAGCGAGCGGAGAAATTCGTCGTTGGAAAATGCTTTTCATTGATCAAAAAGTGGGGAATGCGTTACCTTATCCTTTCTTCATTGAATGGGCGCAAGGAATGGAAGAACGTCTTGAAACGTTGCGTGAAGATGGTACGCTAAAACCAGATAACGAAGAATTGGCGATTAAAAAATGTATCTTCCATGTACATGATGTTGAACAAAAACTAACGCAATGGGCTCGTCTATTATCATTGCCAACAAAGGATCATACATTACGACTTGATAATACAATTTTTGAGTTCGTGGAATCAGCAGATGAAAAAGAACGCCTACATACGATTGAAGTTGTGAAGGCTTGGACAATTGAATAGCAGTATGATAGGATGAAATTAACTTTTTAGGACGGGAGGCTTTTCGAAATGGTAATTCGTATTCGATTGAATGATGCAGTATGCAATTAAATACATCATATACGGCGAATTACGTCTTCTATTCGATTAGTCATCAATTTAAAAGGAGGGAGTAAGCGTATGTTTGCTCTGTCCTTTTTTTATTTTGTCAAAAAAGGGTAGATGTAATTTGCCCGTATAGTAGATGAAGGAGGAAGTTTTTTGGATCAAATTATAGAAAAAGCGATATTAGTGGGTGTGAATTTACGTCACGATCCACACTTTGAATATTCAATGGAAGAATTGGCGAATTTAGCAGAGGCATTAAATGTAGAAGTAGTTGGTGTCATTACACAAAATTTAGAGCGTGTGACAGCTTCGCATTACGTTGGTACAGGGAAAATTGATGAAGTACGTAGTTTATATGAAGCAATGGACGCTAACTTAGTTATTTTCGATGACGAATTGTCACCAGCACAAATTCGTAATTTAGAAAAAGACTTAGATTGTAAAGTCATTGATCGTACGATGCTAATTCTAGATATTTTTGCGCGTCGAGCGAAAACAAAAGAGGCACAGATGCAAGTTGAGATTGCACAGTTACAATATATGCTACCACGTCTAGTCGGTATGTATAATTCATTATCACGTCAAGGTGGTGCGACTGGCGGTGGTTTTGCGAACCGCGGTGCTGGTGAAACGAAGTTAGAGCTTGATCGTCGTAAAATCGAGGAGCAAATTACAAAACTTCGTCGCGATTTAGAAGTTGTAAAAGAACAACGTGAAACACAGCGCAAACAACGCCGTAAAAATAATATTCCGGTTGTATCACTTGTTGGTTATACCAACGCAGGGAAATCAACGATTATGAATCAACTGCTAGCGCGTACGAGTGATGAAGAGCATAAACAAGTTTTTGAAAAAGACATGTTATTCGCTACACTAGAGACTTCAGTACGTCAAATTGAATTAGAAGACCGTAAAAAGTTTTTACTTACGGATACAGTTGGTTTTGTTAGTAAACTCCCTCACCATCTGGTAAAAGCATTTCGCTCGACACTTGAAGAAGCACGCGATGCAGATTTACTACTACATGTAGTGGATGTATCAAATGAAGATCATGAGTATATGATGGAAGTAACGAATAAAACATTACAAGCAGTTGGTGTAGAGGGTGTACCAACTATTTATGTTTATAATAAAGCAGATCGCACAGAAATCGTTTACCCGTATGTGAATCAAAATCGTATTTGGTTATCGGCTCGCGATGGTAAAGGACTAGATGAATTAATTGGCATGATTCGTTCAGAAGTTTTCTCAGACTATGTCACACTTCGTGTATGTATTCCATATGACCGTGGCGATTTAGTTTCATTTTTAAATGAAAAGGCGAGCATTAAAGAAACAGCTTATGAAGAGGATGGTACGCATTTAAAAGTGGAAGTTCGTTTAGAACATGAACCGAAACTAAAGCCATTTATCATAACAGAATAAAGTTAGAAGCGTTCTATAGTGGGGTATATTTCCTCTATGGAATGCTTTTTTTATATGGATGTGTATTTTTAGAGAGGACATATAGAAAAAAGTGTATATGATGGAAATGCGATAAAAGACTTAAATTTTATGACGTTTGTTGCTAATAAAGCGTTTTTAACGTAAAAATTAAGTCTTTTTTATTGAAAAATGAGAATTTTCTAAATTTTGACAAGTTATTTTTGTGTGTGTATAATGGACATACTCTTTTCAAAAAAAGATATTGATTAAATTATTTGACTATTTAAGAAATTGAAAGTAGGAGTTTATATGGAAACAAAAGAGCAAATTGCGAAGTCAGTTCCACAAAGAGGCTTCTTCGGTCATCCGAAAGGTCTTTTCACACTGTTCTTTACAGAGTTTTGGGAGCGCTTCTCTTACTATGGTATGAGAGCCATCTTACTTTACTTCATGTACGATACAGTAGCAAATGGCGGTTTAGGTATTGATAAAACAACCGCTACATCAATCATGTCAATCTATGGTTCATTGGTTTACATGTCTGGTATTATCGGTGGTTGGGTTGCCGACCGTATTTTAGGATCACGTAGAACCATCTTCTGGGGTGGGGTACTGATTATGCTTGGTCATATCTGTTTAGCATTACCAGGCGGTATTACATTATTATTCATCTCAATGGTATTTATTATTTTAGGTACAGGTCTATTAAAACCAAACGTATCATCAGTTGTTGGTGATATTTATGAGCCAGGCGACAACCGTCGTGACGCTGGTTTCAGTATTTTCTATATGGGGATTAACTTGGGTTCATTCCTAGCGCCATTAGTTGTAGGGGCTGTTCAAAAGAACTATAACTATCATGCAGGTTTTAGTATTGCTGCAATCGGTATGTTCTTAGGTCTTGTCATGTATAAAATTACAGAGAAGAAAAACTTGGGTATGGCTGGAGCAAAACCGACAAATCCATTAAATGAAGAAGAACGTGCGAAATTAATTAAAAATTCAATTGTTGTCTTAGTTGTTGCAGCAATTTTATTAGCGATTGCTGGATTCTTTGGCTGGATTTCAATTAGTAATGCTGTAAACTTCTTCACAGTAGTTGGTTTATTAGCACCAATCACTGTATTCATTTGGATGTTTACATCGAAGAAAACAAAAGCAGAAGAAAAATCGCACTTACTTGCATATATTCCTTTATTCATTACAGGTGTTATGTTCTGGATTATTCAAGAGCAAGGCTCAACAATTTTAGCGCGTTATGCAGAAGGTCGTACAGATTTAACAATCGGTTCATTTGAGATTGCACCAGCTTGGTTCCAATCATTGAACCCGCTATTCATCATTATTTTTGCACCAATTTTTGCAGCATTATGGGTGAAATTAGGTAAACGTCAACCATCGACACCAATCAAATTCTCATTCTCATTATTCTTTGCAGGTGCATCATTCTTAATTATGATCATTCCAGCTGTTCTATCTGATGGTAAAACATTAGTAAGTCCATTCTGGTTAGTTGCATCATTCTTATTAGTTGTATTTGGTGAGTTATTAATGTCACCTGTTGGTTTATCAGCAACAACTAAATTAGCACCAGAAGCCTTTGCTGCACAAACAATGGCATTATGGTTCTTAACAAGTACAGCAGCGCAAGCTCTGAATGCACAATTTGCAAAAGTGTTTGATAAAGTATCTGAAGTACAATACTTCGGTTTCTTAGGTGGAGCAGCCATTGTTCTATTCTTAATTATGTTAATGTTAAGTCCATGGATTTCACGCAAGATGGGCTCAATTAAATAAGTTCTTTCTATATAAAAGGAATCGTATCCAAGTGGTACGGTTCCTTTTTTGATTGTACACAATTGAAATGTGTCGAAAGTGTGTCTTTTCATGTAATTTTACTGTAAAAGGAAATAAATTATAGTATTGAAGAATCCTTATATTATAAGGATTTACAGTGGTTTTTATCGTATGAATATATCATTTGTAAACGGATTAACTGATAATACTTATCATTTAGTCATTGAAAATGATTATCAACATGCTATAATGTATGAGTGAGTAAATGATAGTCATTATCATTTTATCTACTCAAATAAATAACGACATTGGGGATTACAATGAAGAAAAGATATCTTTTTATAGCGCTTATATTGTTATCACTTCTTTCATTATTTGTAGGAGTGAGTCGCATATCACCAATGGACTTACTGGACTTCGGTTCAGAAGAGACACAAATCTTTTTGATTAGTCGTGTACCAAGACTTGTAGCAATCATCTTAGCAGGTGTAGGGATGAGTATTGCAGGTTTAATCATGCAAAGCTTGAGTCGTAATAAATTCGTATCACCAACCACTGCTGGTACGCTCGATGCAACCAAACTTGGTATTTTAGTATCCATGATGATTTTTGTGAATGCAACCCTACTTGAGAGAATGGTCGTTGCTTTTGTATTCGCGCTAGCCGGCACGCTATTATTCATGCAAATTTTAAATCGAATCAAATTTAAAGACGCCATTTTTATTCCTTTAATCGGGATGATGTTTGGTAATATTCTAAATTCAATTACGACATTCTTTGCGTATAAGATGAATATTATTCAAAACTTATCAACTTGGCTACAAGGGGATTTCTCAACGATTCTGAAAGGTCGTTATGAACTTCTTTACATAAGTGTTCCGATTCTCATCATTGCCTATTTTTATGCCAACCGTTTTACAGTTGCAGGAATGGGAGAAGACTTTGCTAAAAACTTAGGGATTAAATACAAACGTATTGTAAACTTTGGTTTAGTGTTAGTGGCACTTATTTCAACATCTGTTGTATTAACAGTTGGTGTGATTCCATTCGTTGGATTAATCATTCCAAATATCGTCTCGATTTTCAAAGGCGATAACTTAGCGAAAACATTGCCGCATACTGCTTTACTAGGCGCGATTTTCCTACTCATTTGTGACATTTTAGGTCGAGTGCTCATCTATCCATATGAAATCTCAATCAGTCTCATGGTAGGCGTTATCGGTAGTGCCATCTTCCTTTATCTATTAATGAGGGGGCGAGCATATGCGCAACAATAAATTAAAACTTACGATTCTTGCTGTTTTAGTATTAATCTCAGCAGCTTTATATGTGTTTTATAACTTAAATGGCAGTTATCATTATGCATTTCCACGTCGCTTAATTAAAGTGTTAGCGATGGCGATTACAGGTGTAGCAATTGCATATGCAACCGTTACATTCCAGACGATTACACATAATCGTATTTTAACACCAAGTATTATGGGACTCGATTCGATGTACATGCTGCTGCAAACCGTCATTATTTTCTTATTCGGTTCAGTGAGTATTTTCGTATTAAATCAAACATTGAACTTCTTTATCTCGATGATTGGTATGATTGCATTCGCATTAATACTTTATCGCTTTATGTTTAGAAAAGAAGGGCAGCCTATTTACTTCTTATTACTTGTTGGGATTATCATTGGGACTTTACTCGGAAGTCTATCAACATTCCTTCAAGTACTAATTGATCCAAATGAATTTATGAATGTACAAGATAAGATGTTTGCGAGCTTCAACAACGTCAATCAAAACTTAGTTTGGCTATCACTTGTAATTGTTGTACTAACGATTGCATATGGTTGGACGAAGATGGGTGAGCTCGATGTACTTTCTCTTGGTCGTGACCATGCTCGTAACTTAGGTGTGAATTACGATGGCGTTGTGAAAACAATGCTAGTTCTATCAGCAATTTTAATTGCTACATCGACAGCTCTTGTTGGTCCAATTACATTCTTTGGTTTGATTGTTGCCAACTTATCGTATCAATTCTTCCATACATATAAACACTCTGTATTAATCACAGGGGCGATCCTCTTCAGCTTATTTGCTTTAATCGGTGGTCAGTTTATTGTAGAAAGAATCTTTACATTCTCGACAACGTTAAGTGTCATCATTAACTTTGTCGGTGGTATTTACTTTATCTACTTATTATTGAAAGGAAGTCGTGCATCATGATCTCAGTAAAAGATATTTCAAAAATGTTCGGTAAGAAAAAGGTAGTTGATGCGGTAACGGTTGATATCCAGCCGGGAAAAATCACATCTTTTATCGGACCAAATGGTGCAGGTAAATCGACATTACTTTCAATGGTGAGTCGCTTGATGAATGCCGATTCTGGTGAAGTATTGTTAGATGCTTCAGATGTAAAATCATTTAAATCAAATGAATTCGCAAAACGTGTTTCGATTTTAAAGCAATCGAACTTCATGAATGTTCGCTTAACCATTCGTGAACTTGTTGCCTTCGGTAGATTTCCTTATTCGCGTGGTCGCTTGAATCAAGAGGATGAGGAAATGGTAGACAAAGCGATTGCTTATATGAACTTAGAAGATATGCAGCATTCATTTTTAGACGAGTTATCAGGTGGTCAGCGCCAGCGTGCTTTTATCGCTATGGTCATTGCACAAGATACAGAATATGTGCTATTAGATGAACCTCTTAATAATTTAGATATGAAACATTCTGTTCAAATTATGAAAATCCTTCGTAAGTTAGTCGATGAACTTGGTAAAACAGTTATTATTGTTTTACACGATATTAACTTTGCATCTGTTTACTCAGATCACATTGTTGCTTTAAAAGATGGACAAATCGTTAAAGATGGTCCAACAGAAGATATTATTAACACCGCTTCATTGAAAGAGATTTATGATATGGACATTCCAATTCAAGAAATGAATGATTGTCGTATTTGTGTGTACTTTAATTCAAAATAAAAGGAGATTTTTAATCATGAGAAAATGGGTATTCGCAGCCGTATTAATGTGTTTAGTATTAGCTTTAGCAGCATGTGGTTCTTCAACAAAGGATGAAAAATCAAACGCAGCTTCAAATGATGATACAATTAAAATCGAAAATAACTTCGGTGTAACAAGTGAAGATGGTAAATCAACTAACACAGTAAAAGAAACTGTAAACGTACCAAAAGACGCTAAAAAAGTTGTCGTATTTGATATGGGTTACTTAGATACATTAGATGCTTTAGGATTATCAGATCGCGTAGTAGGTGTACCACAACAAAACATTCCTGCTTACTTAAAACAATATAAAGATTCAAAATATGCAAATGTTGGTGGATTAAAAGAGCCTGATTTTGAAAAAATCGCTGAATTAAATCCAGATGTCATCTTTATCTCAGGTCGTCAAGCTTCTCAATTCAAAGAATTTAACGAAATCGCTCCAACTGTATATGTAGGTATTGATACAACAAACTACATGGATTCATTCAAAGCAAATACAGAATTAGCAGGTAAAATCTTCAATAAAGAAGACGCTGTAAAAACAGAATTAGCAAAAATTGATGATCAAATTAAAGAATTAAATGAAAAAGCAACAAAAGCAAATGAAAAAGCATTAATCGTATTAGGTACACAAGGTAGCTTAAGTGCATACGGTGCAGGTTCTCGTTTTGGTTTAATCCATGATGTATTCGGCTTTGGTCAAACAGATAAGAAAATTGAAGTATCAACACATGGTCAAACAGTTACTTCAGAATATGTTTATGAGAAAAATCCAGATGTATTATTCGTAATCGACCGTGATTCAGCAATCGGCGAAAAATCTTCAGTTAAAAAAGATTTAGAGAACGAATTAATTAAGAAAACAAATGCTTATAAAAACGGTAAAATTGTTTACCTAAATGCTGAAACTTGGTACTTAGCAGGTGGCGGTATCGAATCAGTATCACAAATGGTAACAGATGCTTCAGCAGCATTAAAATAATAATGATGAGAAAAGGGTAATCGCGATATAAAGCGATTACCCTTTTTATGTTATGAATTTTTAAATCTCTCTAAAGAGAAGAGAGATAAGTCAAAGTTTACATCTTTTTTATTCGTCATATCCACAAGTAATTCTCCAATAGCACTCGCGAATTTAAAGCCATGTCCACTAAAGCCACTCGCTAAAACAATTCGGTCATTTCCTGGGAAATAGTCAATAATGAAGTCTTCATCTGGTGTCATATCATACATACAAGTTTTACCGAACTTTAAATTTTGAATACTTGGCATGTATTCATGTAAGAATTCATCTAATTCTTCTTGGTCTGAAAGGTTAAAGTCGTCTCTGTCTTTATTTGGGTCGATGACGACGCCTCCATCATGTCGCCCAATTTTAAGCCCCGTACCATTCACACTTGGAAATCCATAGTAAGTTGCATTTTCTAATTCAAAACTAAAGCAAGGAAAGTTTTGTTCTGAAAATCGTTCATCTGAATCGTACCATGCAAAAGTTTTGCGCAAAATTGTGACAGGAAGGGGTAAATGAATAGAAGACATCAATTCTTTTACGAAAGCACCTGCCGTTACAATGAGATAGTCTGCGGTATAGCAACTTTTATTCGTTTTAACTTCTACATGCCCATCTCCTTCTGTAATGGATACGACCTTTTCGTTAAAAGCAAATACAGCGCCTTCTTGAGCCGCCAAGTCTTTATAGGCACGAATACATTCCTCTACATGTAAAAACCCAGCATTCGGCTCGTAAGCCCCAATTTCATTGTGTACTAAATTTATACCTGTCCATCTCTTTTCGATGTCACTTGTCGAAAGTTTCTCGATAGGTAATTGAAAACGTTCCGCACTTTTAAATACATTTTGCATGAAATCGGTATCTTCTTTACCAATATTCAAAACACCAACTTCTTCTAAAAGTTTTCTTTTTGTGAGATGTTCAGCTTCTTTAAATAATGTAGCAGCACGAAGCGCAAGAGGTACATACTGAGCTCCCTCGCCATAGGCATAACGAATAATACGTGTATCCCCATGATGTGTTCCAAATGTATGAGGTGGTTCATATGTATCAATTAGTAACGTTTTGTGACCATTTTTTGCAGAAAAGTAACTTGTCGGCATTCCCATGGAACCTGCACCGATAATAATCGTATGATAATGCATAATGAATTCCTCCTTTTCCTCCAGTATAATGTAAAGAATAATCTGAAAAATATATTTTGGAATAAAAGGTGGTTAAATAGTAACGAGAAAAGAAAAGGAAGTGTTTTTCGGTGAAATATATTTTAGGAATTCTCACATTTATTGTATTCCTTATTTTCGCATTTAATTTAAAATCAGTTTGGGTATATGACTTTGATGAGTGGGGAAGTCATTTATTAAAGGGGAATGAGTTTTTAATTCCGTTCCACTATATTGGTGAACCGATATTTGTTGTCATCGTCGCGGTTCTCTTGCTAATCTGGCTATGGATTAAAGCACAAAACTTTCGTGGTATGATTTTTGTATTAATTACGGTTGCAGGTGGCAATCTCGTGAATTTATTTGTGAAAGGTCTTATTAAACGAGATCGACCATACATTTTAGAACAATTGACAAGTTTTAGTTTTCCTTCAGGACATGCAATGACAGGGTTGCTTTATCTATTAACAGTTGCTTATATTACGACAGAATATCAAACGAAGAAGACAAAAGTTATCGCGATGAGTATTGCGATTGTTATTGCGTTTTGTATCGGTCTATCACGTGTTGCCGAGTCTCGACATTATTTATCAGATGTGGTGAGTGGTTGGGCTCTTGGATATACGGTATTCGCACTCGCTTTACTATGGTATGAGCGTCGAAAACGAGTATTTAAACAACTTGAAAAGTAGAAAAAAGGTGAATCGTTTAAGAGAGCGATTCACCTTTTCTTTATGTGCTTTTTTTATGTGATAATCGTTTTAGAGCTACACGCTTTTCGCGTTGTTCAAATAGAATGTATTTGTGTAAGGCGAATGTTAATCCGACACCAAGTATTAAAATACCACTTACGAAACAAACAACGCCGAACCAACCGAATGATAGCCAGAAGAAGCCGCCAATTGTTCCACCGACACTGGAACCGACGTAATAAAAGAATAAATAAAGAGATGAAGCTTGCGCCTTATCATGTGAAGCACGCGCACTCACCCAGCTACTTGCAATCGCATGTCCACCGAAAAAGCCGAATGTGAATAATGCAATACCAATTAAAATAATGAGTAGACTACTGAAAAGAGTTAAAACAGCACCACTTAACATGAGTAGAATCGCTAGTAAAATCATCGCGAATTGACCATGTCGATCTGCTAATTTTCCCATCCATGTAGAACTGAATGTTCCCACTAAATAGACAACGAAGATACTGCCAACAAGTGTCTGACTTAGGTTATAGGG
>NZ_BJOB01000034.1 GCF_006539985.1 Kurthia gibsonii
ATGTTTATGTCTCAAACTCTTCTTTTTAATTTTGTTTAAAAACAATACTACTTTATTCTAACTCGAATAAAATTTTAGAGTAAAGTGGTTGTAGAGATGTTATTCAATTCCAGATTCTTTAATCCACTGGTCGAGCTTTTCTTTTAAAGAATTAAATCCGACAGCGTCTCGTTCATTTACACGATCTTGTAACGACTTACGCGGTGGTAATTCTTTCTTTTTCGGTGGTTTTTCTTGTAGCGCACGAATGGATAAACTAATTTTCTTATTCGCATCTTCTACTTCTAAAATCTTCACCTTTACTAAATCACCGACAGAGATGAAATCCGTAATGTTTTTGACAAAACCATACGTAATTTCAGATATATGCACCAATCCTTGCGTTTGCTCATCTAACGAAACAAAAGCACCGTATGATTGAATCCCTGTCACTCTCCCTGTCACCACGTCTCCTACTTTATATTTGTTTGACATCTCGTCATCCCACTTTCTAACTATTCAATTTTAAATGCTGTTATATATTCATTTAGCAGTATAGCACAGCACTGTATGTCGGGCAAAGAATCTACCAATTCACACCACTTTTGAAGATATGAATTTTCTATTTTTACAATTATAGTCATGTATTTTTTCAGAATATTGTTGTAAAATGAAACAATCGTATTTAACAAGGAGGATATACATCGTGTCAAAAAGGGATCAATTTGCTTCTAAAATTGGCTTTATCTTAGCTGCTGCGGGCAGTGCGATTGGATTAGGGGCTATTTGGAAGTTCCCATATATGGCTGGTACTAACGGTGGTAGTGTATTTATTATTTTATTTATATTATGTACTTTAGTAATCGGTTTACCTATACTCGTCGCAGAATTTATGATTGGTCGTCGCGGACAAAGTGACGCTGTGACATCATTTAAAAAACAGGCCCCCCGTACGCCGTGGTTTTTAACGGGTTGGCTTGGCTTTATCTTATCAGGCATTATCTTATCATTCTACAGTGTGGTAGGCGGATGGATTTTAAGCTATCTTATTCGTGCAATTGGCTTCAAACTCTCAAACAATGATGAAAATTTCTTCGCAGAATTATTTGGAAATTTAACATTGAATGCATGGGAAGTTGTATTAGCACAAGGTGCGTTCTTATTCATCGTCATCTTAATCATCTCAAGTGGGATTCAAAATGGTGTTGAAAAAGCAAGTAAATGGATGATGCCTTTACTATTCGTCTTCTTCATCATTTTAGCAATTCGTTCGATGACATTAGACGGTGCAATGGATGGAATTAAATTCATGTTTGTTCCTGATTGGAGCTATTTAACAGGAAAAACATTGTTACTTGCACTTGGTCAAGCTTTCTTTTCACTAAGTGTTGGTGTAGCAGCAATGCTTACCTATGCTTCTTATTTAAAAAAAGATGTGCGTCTTGGTTCATCTGCTATGAACGTTGCTTGGATGAACATCGGGATTTCAATTCTTGCAGGTCTTGTTATTTTCCCTGCTGTCTTTGCACTCGGCTTCTCACCAAACCAAGGTCCTGGTCTTGTATTTATTATTATTCCAGCTGTGTTCCAACACATTCCACTCGGTTCCATCTTTTTAATCATTTTCTTCATCTTACTACTATTTGCTACAATCACTTCAGCTATTGCAATGCTTGAAATTGTAGTTGCAACAGCAATGGGAAGTAAATTCGAAAAACGCAAAAAGTACGCTTGGTTATGTGGAATTGGGATTTTTATCATTGGGATTCCAAGTGCCTTATCATTCGGAAAGCTGGCGGATGTACAAATTCTAGGACGCTCAATCTTTGATTTTGCTGACTTCTTCACAAACTCAATTGGCATGCCAATTGGCGCCTTATTAATGGCACTATTCGCTGGATATCAATTAAAACGCGCAGAACAATTAGAAGAACTACCTGTGAAACCATGGGTGTTTACTATTTGGCGTATTCTTGTACGTTATGTTGCACCAATCGCCATCATTATCGTGTTATATCAAGGGATTAAAGGATAATACACAATAGAATAGAATGGAACAAAACTTTTCAATCCCATTTTTAGAACTCACAACGAAAAACTGGAACTGCGCTGTGGCGTGATTCCAGTTTTTTTATGCTCATGTGAGATGGTGTTTTACACGTATTTTTCAACCTATTCTTTTTATTTAGTTAAATCTTGTAATCAAACTGTCACTTTTTCATAAAATATAATGTTTAAAAACTTTTTAAAACGTGAATTTATTATTATTAATACTTTTATTTTAAAAAGGATGTGTTGAATATGATGCAACAAGAGATTGCAACCCAATTACGAGTAAGTCGAGCAGAGAGAGGACTTTCACTCGAAGAATTATCGTTAAAAACGAGGATTGGTACTGAAAAATTATTACGTTATGAAACAGGCGAAGAAATTCCGACTGAACCGACATTACTCATGTTATCAAATGCACTTGAAATCCCCGTTGCGAACTTGGTGGATGGTCTACATGATGAATAGATACAAAAAGGGAGGTACAACCAATTAAACGGTGTAACTCCTTTTTCTATGTATTCATTTCGCACTACACAATACTGTATTTCATATTTTGACTATGCTACTATTAATTCGTAATACGAAATTTTATAAAATACTTTTCATTTCAAATTTAATGGCAAGTAATTTATAGGAAATCTCCACACACTTTTCGATTGGAATCCATTGTTGGAAAGAATGTTGGTAGATTTCTTGAATATTTTTACCTAAATCAGATGGATCGTCTACTTGTTGTAACGCAGTTAATACTTGCTCTGCTTCTACCTGATAGGATTCACGTTCTAGGTTTAAAGGATTCCACTGTTCAACCATGTGCATCACTTTTCTATTCATTTCCTTTACATCCATGTTGTTCACCTACATATTTTATTTTGATAAAGGACATGATAACATAATTACGAACAAAAGTGCACAAAAGAGCAAATGCTGACAGAAAGAAGGGATATGAATGTTTAATTTTGACGAAACTTATTCACGTAGAAATACAAGCTCACTTAAGTGGGATTTAATGGAGAAGATTTATTCCATTCCAGATGCTTCAAAAATTATTCCAATGTGGGTGGCAGATATGGACTTTGCTGCACCTGAAACGATTACGAACGCTTTAAAAGCACGTATGGACTTCCCGTTATTCGGCTACACATTTGAAGACGAGGCATGTGCTTCTTCTGTAACTTCATGGCTAGCGCGTCGTCACGACTGGCATGTACCCACAGAATCTGTACTTTATCATCAAGGCGTTGTGCCTGCTATTTCAACAGTAGTTGAAGCTTTTACTAATGAAGGAGATACTGTGCTTGTGAATGCACCCATCTACCCTCCATTCTTTAATGTACCTAAAAAACTAAATCGCCAAGTAGCCTATGCACCACTACATGAAGAAAATGGTGTCTATACATTTGATTTTGAAACATTTGAAGAACAAGCTAAAAAAGATGATGTTAAACTATTCATCTTCTGTCATCCACACAATCCGTCTGGAACAGTATGGTCTGAAGATGTTCTGAAAAAGATTGATGATATTTGTGCTAAATACGGTGTCATTGTACTTTCTGATGAAATTCATAGTGACTTAATTTTAAACGGAACACAACATATTCCATTCGCAAAAGCTTCTTCACATGCTGATAATGTCATCACATGTGTTGCACCAACAAAAACATTCAATATCGCTGGTATTCAAGCTGCTATGATGATTGTAACAAATGCAAAAAAACGTCAAATGATTCGAAAAACAATGGAAAGTCATAGTCAAATGGGTCTTAACACATTTGCCTTAACAGCTGTACAAGCTGCTTTCTCAGAAGAATCTGAAGCATGGTTACATGCTTTAATCGATTATCTGAATGAGAATGTACATTATGTGATTGATATCATCACACAAGAGCTTCCAAAAATCAACATAAAACATCCTGATGCAACGTATCTATTGTGGTTAGATATGCGCCAAACAGGTATGACCGAAAAAGAAATGATGCAAAAACTATTAGATGCAGGGGTCGCACTTGATCCCGGTACAAAATATGGTGCACCATTCGATGGTTTCCTTCGAATGAACATCGCTTGTACACGCGAAACTTTGAAAGAAGCTGTAAAACGCTTTATTCAAGCATTATCGTAAGCATCTCGTGGGTCGAAAAAACTCCGACATGCTACGGCATATCGGAGTTTTATTATGCATTATTTTTCAATTACTTTGATGCTCTTAATTGAGATATCTTCTACTGGTTTGTCACGACCATCTTTTTCTACGTCAGCCATTCCATCTACAACATCCATACCGCTCACAACGTGACCGAATACTGTATGTTTACCGTCTAACCATGGTGTACCGCCGTTTTCAGCGTATGCTTTGATTACTTCTTCTGGATAATCGTAATCTTGCATTTGTTTTAACATGTTTGAAGGAACATTTTTCGCTTGTACGATGAAGAATTGTGAACCGTTTGTTCCTGGACCCGCATTCGCCATTGATAATGCACCGCGTAAGTTCATTAACTCAGGGTTAAATTCATCTTCGAATGTTGAACCATAAATTGATTCGCCGCCCATACCTGTACCAGTTGGGTCTCCACCTTGAATCATGAAATCTTTAATAATACGGTGGAAAATAATACCGTCGTAGTAGCCATTTTTTGCATGTGTTACAAAGTTTTCTACTGTTTTCGGTGCTAACTCTGGGAATAATTTGATTTGAATTGGCCCCATTGTTGTATCCATTTCAACTAGGATTTCATTTTCTTGTACTTCTTGGTTTAATTGTGGAAACATAATTGTCTCTCCTTTTATACGATAAGTTTATGCATTTTCTCAAAAGGGAATTTTAAGCGATACACACGAAAATACCTTCTGAATTGTACCGTCATATTCTATCATAAAAACCATTTTAATTCAGTGTTTAACTACATTTTCATTAATATATAGAAAGAACGTGATTTTATGAGTCTTCAAAAACGCAATTTTATCATCATTTGGATTTCCAATCTCTTAGTCGCTGGAACGATGACGATGATTATGCCCTTCCTCTCTTTATACATCGAAACACTCGGTCATTTTTCAGAAGGCTATGTTCAAAAATGGTCGGGCTTAATCTTCGGAGCTACTTTTATATCTGCTTTTATCATGTCACCTATCTGGGGACGAATCGCAGATAAGTATGGCTATAAGCCGATTCTTATCATCAACGCTATCGGTCTAGCCATTAGTATTCTTCTGATGGGGTATGTAGAGAATGTTTGGCAATTCTTCTTTCTTCGCTTAGCAATGGGTGTCGTAACCGGTTTTATCCCCACTTCAATCGCTTTCATTAGTACACAAACGGAGAAAAAAGAAGCAGGTAAGACACTTGGAACACTTCAAATGGGAAGTGTATCTGGTTCCCTATTCGGTCCTATTGTAGGTGGGCTATTAGCAGATGCTTTCGGCTTCCAGTACACTTTCTTCATCACATCTACTTCTGTATTACTCGCTGGTATCATCATCTTCTTCGGTGTAAAAGAAGTACGCGCAACTGTAAGTAAAAAAGCACGTCAAATCTATTCACGTAGACAAGTTCTTGGTGGTATTTTTAAACACCGCTTATTAATCAATGTCATGCTTATTACATCACTCATTCAAATCGGGAACTTCTCCATTCAACCACTTCTTTCATTGTATGTGGCCGATTTAACACATGATGTCACACAAGTAACTTTCTTAGCTGGTTTAACATTCAGTGCAGCTGGTCTTGGGAATATTCTATTTGCACGTTTTTGGGGGCGTTTAGGTGATCATATTGGTTATGAAAAAGTACTGTTCATCTTACTAGGTCTCGCTGTCATCTTCATGATTCCACAAGCTTGGGTTACGGCTCTATGGCAATTAATTCTTTTACGTTTAGTTTACGGAACGGTGCTTGGTGGCTTAATTCCGATTACAACAGCACTCATTCGTCGTGAGGCACCTGTTACTGTTCAAGGAGAAGTAATGGGGTACAATACGAGCTTCCGTTTCTTCGGTAACATTATCGGTCCACTAATCGGTGGCTTTGTAAGTGGCATCTTTTCTATCTCTGCTGTTTTCTATGTGACTGCAGCACTATTTTTCATCGCATGGATTATTTTATACGTCGTAGACAAGAAACCTTTACAAGATTTGGACGATATAATAAAAGGTAAGTCATAAACTTACTTTTTATGCTATGCTATGACGGTATAATTTACATTGAAAACATATGAGGAGGATTGACTGTGAGAAAGGCACTCGGCATTATGCTGATTATTTGTAGCTTGCCTCTGCTCATCTTTTTATTTAATAAGATTGGTATAGAACTCATTTCAGCAAAAAATTTTAGTAAGCAATTCTCCTCCGCCATTGAAATTAAGGATCAACAACCGATTAATCCTACACTATTAAAAGACCAAGATAATGTTCTCTTTTCAGAAGAATACTCTGAATGGCGTGACCCATTAAAATTAGGTGATATTCCATCATTCACGCAGCAACTATTCGTTTTATCGGAAGATGCTGGTTTTTATGACCATATTGGATTTGATTTAACAGCAATCATGCGTGCAGTCATGGCAAATCGTTCAAATGGTGAGACTTCACAAGGTGGTAGTACCATCACACAACAACTCGTTCGTATGCGCTATCTATCGCAAGAAAAAACGTATGAACGAAAAATGCTCGAATTATTTTATGCTTATGAGTTAGAGAAAAAAGAATCTAAAGATGAGATTTTAAATGATTATTTGAATGAAATGTATTTTGCAAATGGTGTTTATGGTGTGGGTGCTGCTTCAACCTATTATTTTAACAAGCCCTTACCAGAACTTTCAAAAGCTGAAATGGCTTTTATTGCAGCGATTCCGAATAACCCAAGTCTATATGATCCTCTTCGAAACTTTGAAAATACGAAAAAGCGTCAAGAACGATTACTAGATAAGATGGTTGAGAAAGAAATCTTAACAGAAGAAGAGGCAGCGAAGTTCAAAAAGGAAACCATTTCAATTTCAATCAAAAAGAAAACACAAAAATATCCTGAATATAGTACATACGTTATGTATGAACTCAGAAGTTTAATTTCAGAGGTAGATGGCTATCATAAACAATTTGAACAAGCGAAGACAGGCGCTGCTTTTGCAGCAGTTAATAAAGCATTAACAGAACGTGTAAATGAAGTTTTACACAATGGTTTGATTATCGAAACGAGTTTAGATCGTGAGAAACAACTTCAAGTAACAAAAGGTGCCAATACAATCTTAAGTGGTCGTGGCAAATTGCAAGCAGCTGGAACCGTTATTGATAATGAGCGTCGCGAGATTGTGGCAGTATACGCTGGAAAAGGTTATGAAAAATATGACTTTAACCGTGCTTATCAAGCAAAACGTCAGCCAGGTTCTGCAATTAAACCGATTTTAGATTACGGCCCTTATTTTGAAAACTATCGTGTAACACCTGATTCAACGATTGATGCTTCCCAATATTGTGTAAACGACTATTGTCCACAAAATTATGGTAACGAAAAGGTTGGTATTGTTTCATTAGAAAATGCATTCAAAAATTCGTATAATACAGTAGCTCTTCGTATCTTCGATCGTGTCGGCATAAAAAAAGCGTTCAATTACATGCAACCTTTCACATTTGATCGTGCAACGAAAAAAGACTTGTATTATACAGCTGCGCTTGGTGGATTCACCGATGGTATGTCCTCTGTTCAATTAGCAGATGCCTACACTTCTTTTATCAATGGGAACTATTCTCGTACACATGCGATTCGTGCTGTTAAAACAAGAAGTGGTAAACTTTTATATGAATGGCCAGATAAAAAAGAACAAGTTTGGGCTCCATCAACTGTCACATCTATTCGTCAAATGATGAAAGCAACAGCTGATTCTGGTACAGGTGTAGGTGTTCAAGCGAGCAGTAGTTATTTGGGAGTCAAAACAGGTACAACAAATGACTACCGAGATTATTGGATGGCTGGTTTGACAGGTCGTTATACAAGTGTTGTATGGCTTGGATATGACAAACCTGTTCAAATGAAAGATCTTGAAAAAGAAAAAATCCACCATAAATTATTCAATGTAATGGTGCAATAAAATATAAACAGGCTGGGACATAATTGCAAAAAATACATCCCACATGAGCATAAGAAAAACTGGAATCGCGCTGTGGCGCGGTTCCAGTTTTTCGTTGCGAACGCTAAAAAGGGAAGTGAAATGTTTCGTCCCAGTCTGTTTTGTATTTTACGATTTGAATGGCAAACTCGAAATAATCCCATTGTATAATTTTAATCCTGCATACACAACGAGCGTTAAAATAATCGCCCATACAACAATTTCAAAAAGCATAACACCAATGGATGCACCGAATGATACATGTACACTGATTTTATAAATAATATAAACAAAATAAATAAAGACAGTTGTAATAAATATGCCACCAAGTATATAAATATTTGAAATACCTGCTGCCGAAACCAGTGCACCGAAGAAGAAAATTACATTTCCACCACGAATCACAATCAAACTTTTACCATCCATATCTTTCGAAAAGAATAGCATGCCCATCTCGTGAATGGTCTCGCCGATTAATTTAAGAGCTGAAAAAATCATGAAATAAACTGCTGCAATAACGATTAATAGGAACATACGCAGTTGAACTTCAGATAGAAACTCCCGTACCCCCGCATATACACCAATTTTTTTAAATAGGACTAAACTTTCTGTTACGGAATACAATCCGAATGTTAAACTAAAGAGAATGATGGTAATTAACGGTAGATAGCCATAGATATATGGATTCTTCATAAAAAAATTTTACCTCGATTTTCGCGTAATTTTTTGTCTGTTTCTTCATATTTATAATATCGGAAAAATAGATTCACAATCAAGCGGGAATCCATTTGCCGAACCATGCAAAGCGCTCATTTATGAGCTATACTGTTGTTTAATCCATTGATTATTATTTGAAAGGGGGATTATAGTGAATCAAGTTCTACTCATTTTCCTACCCGTTTTATTTGCACTGTTCGTGCCACTACTTTATAAAACGTTCTCACGTATACATACGGGTTGGTTTGTTTTATTGGTTCCACTTACGCTCGCAATATACTATGCGCGCTTTATTCCAAACATTACAGAAGGTCCTTATACATCTACCTTCTACTGGGTAAAGTCACTCGACTTATCCGTAACATCTTATTTAGACGGTCTTAGTTTACTGTTCTCTTTATTAATTACCATCATCGGTTCATTAGTTGTTTTATACTCGATTTTTTATTTGGATCGAAAAAAAGAACAGCTACATAATTTTTATTTCTATTTACTAATGTTCATGACAGCCATGCTTGGCGTGGTTCAATCCGATCATTTAATTAGTTTATATCTATTTTGGGAATTAACATCGATTTCATCTTTCCTACTGATCGGTTATTGGTACAATCGCGATCGATCTCGTTTTGGTGCGCTTAAATCGATGATGATTACTGTTTTTGGTGGTCTGATGATGCTCGGTGGATTTTTACTTCTTGCACAGGCAGGTGGTAGCTATTCCATTCGTGAATTGATTGCAAATGGTTCAGTGATTGCTGATTCGCCCTACTTCATTTGGATGATTGTACTCATTCTATTAGGTGCATTTACAAAATCTGCTCAGTTCCCATTCTATATTTGGTTACCAGATGCGATGGAAGCACCAACACCAGTTAGTGCATACCTTCACTCTGCCACAATGGTAAAAGCAGGGATTTACTTAGTTGCACGTCTAACACCATTATTTGCAGTGAGTGAATATTGGATTTGGCTCGTTGTTTTAAGTGGTTTGATTACATTATTCTGGGGTTCATTCTTCTCTGTAAAGCAAACAGACTTAAAAGGAATTCTCGCATTCTCGACTGTCAGTCAGCTAGGAATGATTATGGCGATGCTTGGTGCAGCGGGGATTGCATTCCATGTAGAATCTCCACAAAAGACAATTTTTGCATTTGCTGCCTATGCGGCTATTTTCCATCTTGTGAATCACGCCACATTCAAAGGTAGTTTATTCATGGTTGCCGGAATTGTTGATCATGAAACAGGTACACGTGATATTCGAAAACTTGGTGGCTTAATGAGCTTAATGCCAATTAGTTTTACAATTGCTGCAATCGGTAGTTTAGCAATGGCTGGTTTACCACCATTCAATGGATTTTTAAGTAAAGAATTATTTTTAACTTCTATGCTTTCATTAAAAGAATTTTCACTATTCAATTTTTCAACATGGGGTCCTATTCTTCCATGGGTCGCATTTGTTGCAAGTATTTTTACATTTGTTTACTGTCTATACTTCTTGTATTACACATTTATGGGCAAAGGAAATACAAGCAAATTACCGAAGAAGCCACATGAAGCACCGATTGGTATGTTAATTTCGCCGATTATTTTAGCTTCACTTGTTGTAGCAATCTTCTTCATTCCAAATGTTATCGGTAAATACTTCATTAAACCAGCTGTTCTTGCCATGCAACCACAGCTTTATGAAACAATTGATGATATTCCAATTCATGTACAAGCTTGGCATGGTTGGACAACTGAACTACAAATGACAATTGGTATTGTTGTCATCGGGTTCTTACTCTTTATAACACTTAAAAAATGGCAACCCATTTATCGTTTCGTATCAGAAAAATGGTCGTTGAATGGTCTTTATAACCGTTTAATGCGTTTTGCGGACGTAGATAGTCAGAAATTATCGAATCTTTATATGACAGGTTCGATGCGCCACTACTTAATGTATATGTTTGCTTTCATGGTTGTCGCTGTTATTTCGACATTGTTTATGAGTAATGGATTTAACTATAGTACAGCGAATACAGCAGAGGTTGGTATTTTTGAAATTGCAACCTTAATTGTCATGATTATTGGTACATTGACTGTATTAATTGCACGTACTCGTTTAACTGCTATCATCGCACTTGGCGCTGTCGGTTATTCGGTTGCATTATTCTTTATTATTTTCAATGCACCGGACTTAGCGTTAACACAATTAGTAATTGAAACAGTGTCTGTTGCACTATTCCTATTAGCTTTTTATCATTTACCAAAAATGTCCCGTCACGAAGAACGTATGCCATTCAAAATTAATAACTTTTTAATTGCGCTTGGAGTTGGCGTTATGGTGACACTTGTTGCACTATCTGCACAGTCACAAAAATTACTTCCATCTATCAGCCAATATTACAAAGATACTGTTTATACAAAAGCAGGTGGCGGTAATATCGTCAATGTAATTCTCGTTGACTATCGTGGATTCGATACATTATTTGAGATTACAGTTCTTGCAATCGCTGGTATGGCGATTCTAGGCATGATTAAATTACGTCGTCCAAAGAAGGAGAAGAAAACACATGAAACTAAATAACGTCATTTTAAAAACAACCACACAAGTTGTATTTTTCATGATTTTCCTTTTCTCTATTCACATCTTCTTTGCAGGACACTTCTCTCCTGGAGGTGGATTTGTTGGTGGACTTCTTACAGCAAGTGCACTTGTGTTACTTCTATTAACGTATGATTTAAAAACGGTACAACAGTTATTACCAATTAACTACACAACCATGACAGCGATTGGTTTACTCCTGTCATTAGGTACAGCTGCTACGTCTGCGTTTTTAGGCGATGCGTTCTTTAAACATTATTTCGATCATTTCACACTACCATTATTTGGCGACACAGAACTACATACAGCGATGTTATTTGACCTCGGTGTTTACCTGGTCGTTGTCGGTGTCACAATGATTATTATTCAATCGATTGGAGGGGATGAATAATGGAAGTTGTCATGTCCTTTGCTATTGGATTCTTATTCATGGCCGCTGTCTATTTAATTCTTTCTAAAAGTATTTTACGTATTATTATCGGTACAGGCTTATTAAGTCATGGTGCGCATTTACTCATCTTAACAATGGGCGGTCTAGGCGGTGAAGCACCTCCTGTTTTAGCAGATGGTGTTACAAATATGGCGGATCCTCTACCACAAGCCTTAATCTTAACAGCGATTGTGATTAGCTTCGGTGTCACAGCCTTCTTCTTAGTACTTGCATATCGTGCATATCAAGAACTTGGAACAGATAACTTAGATGAAATTAGGAGGATTTTAGCAGATGATGACTAACTTTTTATTAACACCAATCATTCTTCCTTTTTTCACAGCCATTCTTTTAATGTTCGCTCCGAAAAAAGTATATTATCAACGTGTCGTAACACTTGTCAGTTTGATTTTAACGACAGCTTGTGCAGTTTACTTAATTCAAACGATTCACACAGAAGGTATCCAAGTTGTTACATTCGGTAACTGGCCAGAACCATTCGGTATTACGATGGTTGCTGATATGGTCGCGATGCTACTTGTTACGACCAGTGTCATCGTTGCACTATTTACAGTTTGGTATAGTTTCAAATCAATCGGGATTGAGCGTGAAAAATTCTTCTACTACCCTGGTGTACTTTTAATGCTAACAGGGGTTAACGGAGCATTTTTAACAGGGGATATTTTCAACTTATTCGTATTCTTTGAAGTATTACTTATGGCTTCTTATTTACTGAGTGTATTAGGCGGGGAGAAAGGACAGCTACGTGAATCCATTAAGTATATTCTCGTAAATGTTATTTCTTCAGCACTATTCGTTATTACAGTTGCCTTCTTATACTCTGTAGTTGGTACATTGAATATGGCGGATATTTCAGTGAAAATTGCCGAACTGAATCAACCAGGAATTATTACAACAATTGGCGTACTGTTCTTAATCGTTTTCGGATTAAAAGCAGCCATCTTCCCTCTATTCTTCTGGTTACCGAGTGCTTATGCTGCACCACCGATTCCTGTTCTTGCACTATTCGGAGCCCTCTTAACAAAAGTTGGTGTATACGCGATTACACGTACATATACGTTATTCTTCGTACATGATACAGGTTTTACACATACACTCTTACTCGTATTAAGTTGTTTAACGATTTTAGCGGGATGTATTGGAGCGCTTTCGACATTCAATGTAAAAAATATTATTATTTATAATATTGTCATTGCAGTTGGGGTCATCTTATATGGTGTCGCACAAATGAATGAAGATGGCTTGATGGGTGCGATGTTCTATATCGTTCATGATATGTTCATCAAAGCCTCATTATTCTTCTTAGTTGGTATTATGATTGTCGTGACTGGCACAGCTAATTTGAAAAAGATGGGTGGTATTATGCGCACCTATCCAACGCTCGCTTGGACTTATTTAATCGCTGCATTCGGTCTTGCTGGTATTCCACCATTAAGTGGCTTCATCGGTAAAATGTTGATTGTAGAAGGCGGACTTGCAGCTGGAAATCTATGGTCTAGTCTTTGGATTTTACTATCTAGCTTAATCGTGCTACTATCCGTTATTCGAATCTTTATTTACGGCTTCTGGGGTGAAGCAAAAACACTCGTTCCAAAAGAATCGAGAACGCATTATAAACAACTCTTGATTCCAAGCATGCTACTTGTTTTATTAACGGTAGCATACGGCATAGGCGCGGAATGGATTACACCGTATATGCAAGACGCCGCAGACGTACTATTACATCCATCTGTTTATACAGATGCGGTATTAAAGGAGTGATTGACGCATGGCAATTCAAGTACTATTGAATTTTTTCCTTGCATTCATTTGGATGTTTTTATCCATTAACTTCACACCCCAAGGTTTTGTAATTGGTTATTTACTCGGGATTATTATGCTCTTCATTATGCGTAATATGTTCCCTTCTCGTTTTTACATCGACCGACTTTGGTCTGCAATTCGCCTTGCATTCTTATTTCTAAAAGAATTGTGGTTAGCCAATATTGCAGTTATGAAAATTGCACTCGCACCTAAAATGGACATGGAGCCTGCTTTCTTCGCTTATCCGACTATTTTAGAAAAAGAGTGGGAAATTACATTATTGTCAAGCTTGATTACATTAACGCCTGGTACGATTGTTGTACATGTGTCAGACGATTCAAAAACACTTTATATTCATGCGATTGATATTGATGATGTCGATGACACAATCGAGTCAATTAAACAATCATTTGAAAAAGCTATCTTGGAGGTGAGTCGCTCATGATGGATTACTTCATACTTATTCTCATCGTTCTGATCTCACTTACGATGATTCCTATTATTTACCGCTTAGTGAAAGGGCCTACTGCACCTGATCGTATTATTGCGCTTGATGCAATTGGTGTTTGTATTATCGCTTTAGTCGGTCTATTTTCTATCTATATGAAAACAAGTTTTTATGTGGAAATAGCATTACTATTAGCGATTCTTTCTTTCATTGGCACGACAGCCTTTTCTAAATTCTTAGAGAAGGGAGATATTATCGAACGTGACAATTCTAATTAATACCTTAATTGTTATTTCACTGGCGCTAGGAACGTTTTTTATCGTTGTTACAGCAATTGGTCTACTTCGTTTCCCAGACGCTTATACACGCGCTCACGCGGCTTCTAAGAGTGCCACACTAGGTGTTATGTTCATCTTGATTGGTACTTTCATTCATTTCTGGTCTGTAGAGGGCGTTTACAATCCGAGAATTCTACTAGGGATCTTATTCTTATTCGTTACAGGTCCTGTAGGTGGGCATTTAATGGCACGCGCTGCTTACTTTTCAGGTGTTAAACCTTGGAAAGGTACAGTAAAAGATGATTTAAAAGCAGAGTATCTCCGTAAAAAAGCGGAAGAAGAACAAATGACTAAAAAATAATAAAGAGACCAAAACGACTCGAGAGTTCGTTTTGGTCTCTTTTACTATCGATATTTATTATATGTCAATTTCTTGTTCAGTTTGACGCATAATATAAGTTGCAAGCGAACGTACCATGACACCTGTACCGCCTTTTGGTCCTAAGTCATGCGCTGCATTCGCGTCTGATGTACCTGCAATGTCTAAATGAATCCACGGTGTATCTCCAACAAACTCACGGATAAATCCACCACCAAAAATCATATGACCATCGCCACCTGGTGAGTTATTTAAATCCGCTATATCTGACTTACGTACGCGCTGTAAATCATTCTTTGTCAGTGGCATCAACCATGTAAACTCATTGGTTTCTTCAGTTGCTGCTAAAAATTCTTGATAAAATGCTTCATCATTTGTTAATGCACCTGTTTTATCATAACCAAGCGCTGTAATCACACCGCCTGTTAATGTAGCTAAATCAATGATTGAAGAAGCTCCCTGTTGTTTCGCATAAGCTACTGCATCTGCTAAAACAAGACGACCTTCCGCATCTGTATTTAAAATTTCAACCGTTTTGCCACTATAAGTTGTAATGACATCATCTGGTTTGAATGCACTCCCAGAAATCATATTATCTGTTGCGCCAATAATTGCCATAACATTATGGTTTGGTCGTAATTCACCGATAATACGCATCGCACCGAGAACTGCTGCTGCTCCTCCCATGTCCCCCTTCATACCAACAATACCCGTCTTCGTTTTTAATGAGTAACCACCCGTATCAAATGTTACCCCTTTACCTACAAAGGCTGTTACATTCGTCCATTCTTCTCGTGGTTGATATTTCATCGTAATGAGACGCGGTTCCTCTTGTGATCCTTTATTAACTGCTAAAATTGCACCCATTCCTAATTCTTCTAATTCAGTTTTTGTTAATATTTCTATTTCAAAATCATATGTAGCCGCAATACCTTTTGCATAATCTGCTAATAGCGGTGCAGTGAGAATATTACCTGGTAAATTCACTAGACGCCTCGCTTCATTTACAGCTTGACCATAGATTTCACCCACTTCTAACGCTGCGCGTATGATGACATCTTCTGCATGCGAAATAAACTTCACGTCTTCTAAATAAATTGCAGGGATATTTTCAGAGGTGCGATAATGGTCCATTTTATAATGCCCCATCACAATACCTTCCATCGCAATTGATGCAACATCTTCTGTCGCGATATCATCCGTTACGAATGAATCTATCCAGATTGCAAAATTTGATAGACGAAGTTGTTGAATTTCTTTCCCTACTAACCCAAAAGCTTGTCTTAGTTCTTCAGGTGTTAAATGTTTACGATTCCCTAGACCAACATATAAAATACGTGGTACACGTGTAAGTGTTGTCGGTAGTTTTGTTCTCTTTTTTAAACCAACTGCAATATCATCTGATTTAAGCCACATATTTGTTTGTTCACCAAACACCTCTGTAAATGTATTCCATTCACTTAAGTTTGTTTGATGCTCAGATACTCCTACAATAAGTAAATCCGCTGTTACATTCTCTAATGTCTGTTGTGTAAATTGCATACAGCACCATTCCCCCATTCATTTTTTCTCTCTCTTTTATTATTCAATATTTTTATATAGAAAGCCAATCATTCATTCGAAATACGAAACATAAGCATTAAAAATATAATTTATAAGCAGTATAGCCAAAAATATTATCTTTCTCAAGTTCACCTAATCGTAATGGTTTAGCCATTAAATCTAACTCTAATAATTCCAAAATCATCAAAGAAGTTCGCTGATCTTCTCTCAATTTTTCTGGTGACATCCAGCAAGCTTCATATAGTTCATCTAATTGAGGTATAATCTGTTGTTGCGCTGAATGTGCTGTTAATAAGAAAACTGCTAAATTGTCGCTAATATCATATTTTAATACGCCTGTACGAAATCCTAAAAATCCTTGTAATGCTGGTTTTACATTCGTTTCTTCCTCTAGTTCACGCAGACAAGCCTCATCAACTGTTTCACCTGGTTGTACAAAGCCTGCTGGTAATGACCATTTGCCATCTAACCCACCATATCTTTTCATAACCACTAGCCATTCACCTGATTCATTCACAACAAGTCCTGCTACACCAAGCCATACTCGTGTACGTTCATTCGGATCCATTCGTATCACCTCTCTCGAACAATCATTTTCCTCTACCATTCCTTTAAATTCGTTCGGTTCATACCTTTTTCTCTCACTTTTGCAATCTGACGTTTGTTTTTTATCATGAAGGAGATATTTTATGTAAAAAGAAAAAGGAGGTTTTTATATGAAACAACTCGATTTAACTTTTTTCAAACTCGGCCATCATCTTTTACAAGCAAGTGAGGAATGTCATTATTATCACTTTCAATTAGCAGAAAATCCACTACAAGCCTCAAACTACGGTGAAATTTTCATGCCGAAAGAGGCAGAAAATCCGAGTCGTATTATTTTTTATGATGAATACCATCAAACAGAACAATTAGATGAAACACCTTCATGGTTTATGGACTGCTTTAATATTTTAAAGCGCTCATACCATGTTTAATACATTAAAAAAATCGAGAACTCGGTCCATTCCGAATTCTCGATTTTATTTATACTTTAAACTTTCTAACCAAAGTTTGGAGGTTTTCTGCCATATCAGATAATGATGTAGAAGATGCAGCAATTTCTTCCATTGCTGCTAATTGTTCTTCTGTAGCAGAAGCCATCTCTTGCGCCCCTTGATCTGTTTGTTCTGTAATTTGTTCTAGAATAGATGCTTGTCGTGCCATTTGTTCCGTACTCATATTCATTACATTGAATGACTTTGTTACCTCTTGCATTTTTGTAGCAGTTTCTGCAATCGATTGTTGAATCGACTCAAATGATGTACCTGCTACTTTTACAAGCCCTATTCCAGCTGTTACTTTATTCGTAGTTGCATTCATCGAATGAACTGTTTGAGCGGTCTCTTGTTGGATAGTCGCAATTAAATCTGAAATTTGCTTTGCAGATTCTGCCGATTGTTCTGCTAACTTTCTTACTTCCTCTGAAACAATCGTAAAACCCCGCCCATGTTCTCCTGCTCGAGCTGCCTCAATTGCAGCATTGAGGGCAAGTAGATTCGTCTGTTCTGCAATGGCCGTAATGGTATCCACAATTTGACGAATTTCACTCGAACGTTCACCTAAGTGTGTTACATCTTCTGATAAATTACTTACCGTCTGATTGATTTCATCCATTTGAGTCGTCATATTACTAATCGCTTTTGCGCCTTCTATCGCTTGTTCAGAAGCAATTATAGCTGTTTTAGTTGCTTGATTTGTATGTTTAGTCATGTCATCTACAATCGCAGTTACTTGTTGCACCGTTGAAGTTGTCTCATGTAAACTTTGAAGTTGTTTTTCAGAACCATATGCCACTTCTTGGACAGTTGTAGATATTTTTTCTGTCGCGTGTGTTGTTTCTTCTGAACTCGCTGTTAATTGTTCAGAAGATGCGGCTACTTGTTCAGCACTCGAGCTAACTTCACGAATTAAAGAACGTAACTGCTCCAACATTTGATTAAATGTTTTTCCCATCACACCTAATTCATCTTTTGTTGTGACCGGAATCTCTTTTGTTAAATCCCCTTCACCTTCAGCAATCTCTTTTAAAGAGTCTGTCATACTATTAATAGGCCGTATAATTGAGCGGGCAATGAGATAAGCAAATACTTGTCCAATTACAAGTAAAATGAATACTAATGTATAGAATGTGATGGATTGACTCTTTTGTGTACTCTCTAAGTTTTCTTTATACGCTGCAATCTCTTGATTCACTGTCTCAGTCATTTTTTCAACACTTGGATCTACTAATTCTTTACGGATACTGCGCTGTTTTTCGGTATGTACCAGCAAAGCTTGTTTTTTATCTCCTCGTTGATAAAAATTCATCATATCCTTAGACTGCTCAAAGTATTGATTCATATTTTCTTCAATTGTCTGTAAACCTTGTAAATTATCTTTTTCTAAATGCGGCATTTTTTTCGCCTCATTTAAATAAGTCGCAATATCTTCTTTCTTCTGTTCAATTTGTTGAGTTAACGCTTCTTCACCTGTTAATAAATAAGCTCTCTCGTCATTTGAAATACCTGTAAAACGATATTGAACTGATTTTAGTAATAACTGAAAGGCTTCGTGTTCTTGCATAATTTCATAGGCTTGCTTTGTAGACTTCAATTGATAAATCGACATACCAGCTGTAATGATTACTGCTGTTGTTAATACCAACATAACAAGCCTTAACTTCGCTTTAATTTTCACGCAAAATCCTCCATGTCTAATTTCTCTAGTTAGCATAAGACTATTGTACCTATTACTTAAGTATTAGACAATGTAAATCGCAGAACTTTTTATTTTGCCCTAAAAATTTAATAATTCCGCTAATTTTGTCTGATATATTAGTTTTTCAACGATTGATTATAAACTTGAAACACATGCGTGAGATTGTCGATGAATTATCATTTGCAATACGAACTATAGCCATCTTACTTTACGAATCTCGGACTTATTAGTATGTCGCATGTCAGCAAAAAAAAGAACGACCTACATAATAGAATGTTGGCCGTCTATATATTGTTACTATAAAACGTACCCTGCCAGGACGCTTTGAACTTGATAAATATTAGTCGCTTTATTAAAGTTTTTCTGTATTGGAACGGCACTTCCAGAAATCCATATCTTTAATTCTGCATCTAAATCAAATGTGCCTGCAGTTTCAACAGAAAAATGAACGATGTTTTTATATGGAATCGAATGATACTCTGTTTTCTTTCCAGTAACACCTTGCTTATCAATTAAAATAAGCCGCTTATTGGTAAAGATAAATGTATCTCTTATAACTTTGTAGGCGTTCTCTATTGTTTCTCCAGATATTAATAACTCTTTTAGTTCTTCCTGTAATTTAGTTATACTCGCTTCGGATGCGTTTCCCATTAGTCCATCAAATAGCCCCATATCAAACCCCACCTTCAATTATTTTATATATCAAACTAATTTTACCATTTATTCAAGCGAATTAGAATCTTAATCCTATTACCTATTTTATGAACTTTATTTAGCTGTTCATTTCATGAATATCGGTCATAAAAAAAGCGCTCCCTTCCATATTATTTTTCAATACAGAAGAAAGTGCTTTTTATCATTAATATTCAAATATGTGATGAAAACTAACTAGCACATAGTCGTTATAAATACGTTTGCATGTCACACTACTGTCCACTTAAAAAATTAGCAACTTTCAGGTGTTCCAGCAACTTTTGCTGTTCTGAATGATGTACCGCAACCACATGATGCGATAGCATTTGGATTGTCGATTGTGAAACCGCCACCCATTAGAGATTGTTTATAATCGATTTTTGTACCTTGTAAAATAGCTGCGTCTTCTTTCGAAACAATCACTTTTAATCCATTTTCCTCGAACTCAACATCTGTTTCTTGTTTTTCTTGATCGAAGCCCATACCGTATGTTAAGCCGCTACAACCGCCACCTTTTACAGAGACGCGTAAGAATGCTGCTTCTTCTCCATTATTCTTCATCATTTCGTGAATATGGAAAACTGCTGCTTCTGTTATCTGAACGACATTTGTCACTTGCTTCACCTTCTTTCTTTCCTTTATCATATCAATTTTTCACATCAGAGTAAAACAACAAAACTTTTCATTTTTATCGCTATTTTTCGACAAATCATGATATAATAGTCGCACACATAATATGAGAGATGAGGACTGTTAATATGGAAATAACTCCTTATTACGACAAACAAATGACATGTATTCATTGTCAAAAGAAATTTAACACTACAAAGATTCGCAAAAGCACAGTGAAAGTCGTGACAACAGACTCAGATTTTCATCCTATCTATGAAGGTGTGAATCCTCTGTACTATAATGTATTCGTTTGTGAACATTGTGGTTTGGCATTTACAGAGGACTTTTCTACTTATTTTGCACCGGGAACGCGTGAAGCGCTTCAATCACGTATTTGCGATCATTGGCAACCGCATTCTTTTGATGGGGAACGTACACATAACCAAGCCATTCAATCGTATCAACTCGCAATTATTTGCGGTGAAATAAAAAAAGAAAAAAATGTGTTACTTGCTGGACTTGCTCTTCGTACGGCTTGGCTTTACCGTGAACAAGGAAAAACCGATTGGGAAATTCGTTTCTTGGAAAGTGCGCGCGATAAATACGTTGAAAGCTATTTACAAGGTGATTATCAAGGGCTTGGTATGGGCGAATTAAAAATCCTCTACTTAATTGGAGAACTATCACGTAAACTTGGGGATATTGATATGGCAACACGTTACTTCTCACGTGTACTCGAAAAACAACGCACCTCAAACGAAACACGCATCGTTCAAATGACAAAAGAGATTTGGCAAGAGATACGTGAGAAAAAAGAAAAAGATATTGGGTAATACCCATACATATAAAAAAAGAGCGCGTCACGTTCGACACGCTCTTTTAAGCATACGTTGATTAGAATACTTGTTCAACCTCAATAACACCAGGTACTTCTTCTAATAATGCACGTTCAATACCTGCTTTTAATGTAATTGTCGAACTTGGGCAACTACCGCATGCACCTAATAAACGTAATTTTACAATTCCGTCCTCGATGTCTACTAATTCACAGTCACCGCCGTCGCGTAAAAGGAACGGACGTAATTTATCTAAAACTTCTTGTACTTGTTCTGTCATTTGTATCGACTCCTTTCTCTAAAATCATTATAATATTTATAGGCTTAAAAATCTATTAAAGAAATCGTGAGGGGATTAAAAGTGTCAGAAACAAATGTAGAAATTGAAATCTACGGAGCTAGCGTCCAATGTGCTAGTTGCGTGAATGCACCGTCATCCATCGATACGTATGATTGGTTGAAAGCAGCGATTGGACGTAAATATCCAAACCAACCTTTCAATATCACTTACATCGATATTGAGCAACCAATTGAGAATGAGCGCCATGCCGAATGGGCAGAGAAGGTTCAAAACGACGAATTTTTCTATCCACTTGTATTAATTAATAATAAGGTCGTTGGAGAAGGTTACATTCAGCTTAAACCAGTCCTTACACATCTAGAGCAATACGGTTTCAAAGTACCAGAATAGATTGAATAAAGAGTCTATGGGATACATCACCCACCTCTTTTAAATAAATTAAAAAAGATCAACCTCCGTATTGTGAGATTGATCCTTTTTATGTTGTTATGTACAATCAGAAGGCTAATTTAGCCATTTTGATTTTTGTACATCCATAGTAAACCAGATTTCATTAGACGTGCAATACGTCCTGTTACAGTGCGATCTGCTAAGTAAACAAATCCTTGTTTCTTACCAAGCGCACCCATGAAGCCTTTTAATTTAATGTCTGGCATTTTTTCAGGTAGTGATTCATTTGCCCATACTTTTTTCAGTACAGTAACAATTTGCTCACCTTGTTCCTCTGCAAGTTGTGCAGATGGTCCAAATTGAGAAGCTGCACAGTCACCCACTACATAGATACTTGTATCGACTGGTGTTTGGTGGTATTGATTCACAGCTACACGTCCGCAGTCCATTTCAAGCTCTAAATCACGGACGACTTTCACAGGTTGAATCCCTGCAGTCCAAACGATTAAATCAATATCAATTTGATCTTCATGATTATAAAGTGCTGTTTTACCGACTTTGGTAATATTAGAATTCGCAATAACATCTACATCATGTTTATCGAACCATTTTTTAACGTATTTTGATAAGCGTTCAGGGAAAGTTTTCAAAATACGAGGACCACGGTCAAATAGTTTAATTTTTAAGTCTGAACGACTTTCACGTAATTCTGAAGCTAATTCAATACCCGATAGTCCAGCTCCAACAATCCCTACTGTAGCGCCTGCTGGTAATGCTGAAATTGCATCGTATGCTTTACGTGATTTTGCCATTGTTTGAATGCTATATGAATATTCTTCAGCGCCAGGTACGTTATGGAAGTTGTCTTCACAACCTAACCCAATAACTAATTCGTCATACGGAATTTCTTTACCATCTTCTAAAAACACAGCTTTTTTATCGCGATCAATATTCACGACTTCACCATAGACAATTGATAAACGTTCATGAGTTGGGAATGTCACACGCATATGTGTTTCAGGTGTTGTACCTGCCGCAAGTGCGTAGAATTCCGTTTTTAAACTATGGTACGGTGCGCGATCAACTAACGTAATTTGAACATCTTGTGGTAAGTTATTTGGTAATAGACGTAATAAAATACGCATATTGCCGTAACCTCCACCTAATAAGACTAAATTTCTCATTAGAACTCTCCTTTTCTGCTCACAATATCGTAACATTTTCTTTATCCCTAACGAGTATAAACGATTGTGAGAAGTTTCACAATATGTTTGTGAGAAGTTTCACAATTAAAATCAACTGATTGACGAAAATCGCAAAAAATAGTACTATCCTCTTTAGAGGTGACGCAACATGAATCCATTAGTTGAATTTTGCGTCAGTAACCTGGCAAATGGTGCACAAGATGCATTTGAAGTTTTAGAGAATGATCCGAATATCGATGTACTCGAATATGGCTGCCTAAGTTATTGTACGCGCTGTTCTGAAAGTTTATATGCGCTTGTCGACGGAGAGATGGTCGAAGCCGAAACTCCAGAAGAACTGACAAAAAAAATCTACAAACACATTGAAGAAAATCCATTATTTTAAATAATAAAAACTATAGTTTACGTAAAAAAGCTTGAGACAAAAATATTTCAAGCAAGAATGATCCCGTATGATTTTAGAAATCATACGGGATCATTTATTTATATCATTTTCCGCTTTGAAAAACGAATAGAGGTAGGCAAGAAAAGAACGTAACGTCCTGTTGCAAATCTTGCCCCACTACATCACATGCGTTCGGTCATGGCTTCAAACTTCTCGTCACTACATTCCTGTGGGGTTTTCAGCTCATGCTATTCCCGTAGAAGTCGTTTTCTACGCGTTCAATTGATTTGATTATTCGCATTTGAGACATATTATTTTGTTCTGTCCCAGGCTCTTTCTTATACATCATCTATTTAAAAAAGTTTTTCAACTCTTCTAATGTCTGTACATAGTATGTCGGTTGTAGTTTTTGCATTCGTACTTGTTCTGTTGGTGATACGCCTGTATTCACATGGCATGTATCAATTCCAAAATGAATTCCTGCTAAAATGTCAGTCTCATAATTGTCTCCAATCATAATCATGCGACTTTTTTCTAATTGGAATGTCTCTTGCAAGGCTGCTAGCATGTGCGGCTCAGGCTTACCAATACTAATTGGCTCTACATTTGATACTTCCGCTAATAACCGAACAAGGCTTCCGTTCCCTGGAACGAAACCACGCTCTTTCGGAATTTTCAAATCTCCATTCGTTGCAATGAACTTTGCACCGTTTTGTAGTTGATACCCCGCAAGTTCCATCTTCTCATAATTTAACGTCGTATCAAGACCTTGTACAACGAGTTGTGCGTGGTCTTCTACAATCGGAATCCCTTCTTGTTCAAGCGCCTCATACAAACCCGTTTCACCAATAATAAAAGCGGTTTCATTTGGATAGTACTTCGCAATATATTTCGCTGTCGCAATGGCAGATGTCATGATGTGATCTCGCTCTAATTCAATACCCATACCCGATAGCTTTTCATAGATTTGCTGTTGTGTCATCTTCGCATTATTCGTTACATAAAAAGGACGAATACCTTGCGCACGTAAGAAATGAATGAATTCACGTGCCTCCGGAATAACTGTAGAACCTCGGTAAACAGTACCGTCTAAATCAAAACAATACGATGTATAGTTTTTCATAGTTAGTCTCCTTCTGGGATGAACGCAGTAACAACAATACCTGACTCTCTTTCAACAAACTTTTCTACAGACGGCTTAAATTGTTTTAAGTTTGGTAATACTTCATTCATTGTAACTAATAGAGCATCGATATCTACTTCTAAAATATCACGCACAAGTACACGACGGTGACTAATCAATGCTTTTAAAGGTGCTTCCATATCAGGTGTTACAACTTTTTCATCCACTAAGATATCGATAATATCATCATAACTTCCCGGATCACGCATAATAAAACCATCAATTAATGTATTCCCTACATCAATAACTGCTTCAATTAACACATTGGCAATACGAGCTGCTGCTAATTCATGAACTGTATCTTGTTTCCAATCTGTTGTTGTTTCAAATGTTTGGAGTAAAGAGTCCATATAAACTAGATTTTTCGTAATTTTTTTACTATCGATGAAATACATTTGTACTTCTCCTCCATTCAAGGAATTAAGTTTGTTGAATCTTCTCTTATATAGTAACATATCTTTAGGAACTGGAGGGGGCAAGGTATAAAATGGACAGATTTTTCTTATATGATGACCAAGAAGACACATCAACGCGCTTTGTAAGCTTTATGGGAGAGGAACAGCGCTATGATTTAGCCATCATGCAAAGTACACGTTTTTACGGAAAATTAATCGTAATGGATATGCAATATAGTCGTTTCGCCATCATCGGTTCGGATGATTTAGATGAGCCTGGCTATCTCGAACATGTATTCAATCGTTCAGAAAAAGAGGCACAGGAACTACGTGAATATTTATTTGAATTAGTTCACTAATAAAAAAGTAGCCCTTTTTAATAAGGAGCTACTTTTTCTTTATTCGCCTATTTCATTTTCTACAATTTCTGATTCTACTTCTTGTACGACTTCTGGTTGCTTTTCGCCTCTTTTGAGGACAAAATATGCTGCACCAAAATTACAGTACTCATATAAGTAATCTTGAAGTGTACCGATTTTTGTATCAAATGTTGCCTTAGCATTTTGATCATTATAGAAACCTTTTAAACGCAATTGACCATATCCCCAATCGCCCACGATATAATCATACTTTGCTAAAATATCGCTATAACGATTGGTGAAATCTTCTTGTTTAAAAGCCTCACGATAATCTGTCTCAAGTGTATAAGAGTACCCACCTGCACTAATCATATTCATCGTCCTCCGCTTATGGAGTGATTATTGATTTGACATTTGACGTTGTTTTGTTGCTGCATTTACTTGCTCGTCCGCATGGTAACTACTACGTACTAATGGACCCGCTTCACAGTGGCTAAATCCTTTACTCATCGCTACTTTACGTAACTTACCAAATTCAATTGGTGAGTAATATTTTTTAACTGGTAAATGCTTTTTCGTAGGTTGTAAATATTGACCAATTGTCATAATGTCTACGTTATTTGCACGTAAATCATCCATCACTTCATAAATTTCTTCTTCTGTCTCTCCTAATCCTATCATAAGTGAAGACTTTGTAGGAATATCTGGCTGCATTTCTTTTGCACGACGTAAGAATTCTAACGAGCGGTCATATGTTGCACGCGCACGTACACGTTTTGTTAAGCTACGTACCGTTTCAATATTATGATTTAAAATATCTGGACGCGCATCCATTAAAATACGTAAATTCTCCTCGATTCCACCCATATCTGATGGTAATACTTCAACTGATGTTTGAGGACTTTTACGACGAATTGCACGCACTGTTTCAGCTAATACACTAGCACCGCCATCTTTTAAATCATCACGTGCTACAACTGTAATAACAACATGCTTCAGATTCATTAGTACAACCGAATCTGCTACACGTTCTGGTTCTGCTAAGTCTAATTCATTTGGTAAGCCTGTTTTAACAGCGCAGAAACGACAAGCGCGTGTACATACGTCTCCTAAAATCATAAATGTTGCTGTACGACGCTCTCCCCAACACTCATGAATATTCGGACAACGTGCTTCCTCACAAACTGTATGTAGGTTCTTTTCTCGCATTAATTTTTTTAATCCACGATACTCGTCATTCGTATTTAGTTTGATTTTTAACCAATCTGGTTTACGAATATGTTCTTCTTTATTTAATTTTTGATTTGTCGGTTTACATGATGACACAAATATTCAGCTCCCATCATTATTTTAAGTAATCCCTTGCTTGTGTCAATGTACCATAAACGTGCTACTGTTACAATATTCAAAACCAATTATTTCAATCTTCTTTACAAAAAAAAAAGAGCTTGGGAC
>NZ_BJOB01000035.1 GCF_006539985.1 Kurthia gibsonii
CCTTTTTAAATTATTTGGTCGGGTATTCTAACAAATATCTAGTATTAATTGAATATATGAAGTAACAGCGGTTATTTTATCTGGATGCATTATTGCCATAATGCAAGTTCAGGAGTTATTTGCCAATGAAAAAACCATACCGATTGTTATGAAAAAATATAGAAGAAGAAAATAAAGTGCTACTTATTCAAAATAAAAATACCTTGAAAAAGAATATTAAAAGTAAAGAAGCTCTTTTAATTAACTTAAATACGAATCAAGTACTTTATGCAAAAGAAGCTGAAAAAAGAGCTTATCCAGATTCTTTAACTAAATTAATGACTGTTACTGTTGCATTAGAGAATATTCCGAATTTACAAAATAAAGTAACCGTTCCGAATTCAATTTTTGATTATATTCAACAAACAAACGCTTCGATTGTTGGATTTAAGCCTAATGAAAAAGTGAGAGTTGAAGATAGACTTTATGGTGTTATGTTACATTCAGGAGCAGATGCACCTTTAGTTATTGCAAAATATGTTGTAGGTGATGAAAAAAACTTCGTTCATTTAATGAATGAGAAGCTAAAAGAACTTGATATGAATCAAACTCATTTTGAAAATGTTGAAGGTCTCCATCATGGTAATCATTATTTAACTGCATATGATTTAATGAAGTTGCTTCAATATGGAATGAAAAACATAACATTTAAAGAAATCTTCTCTGCTAAACAGTATGGTGTTCAAAAACGTATTTACGTCCTCAAGGGTTTTCATTCTCAAGCACACTGTTTAATAAAATAAACTCTAATAAAAGTGTTCTTTTACATTTGTAGGTGAAAAAACAGGATATACATTAGAGAGTGATTTGTCACTTGCTTCAGTTGCTAATAAAAAGGGGAAGGGGCTGCAAGTGGAGAACCAATGCACATTGTAGATGCAACAACATTATATTCTGCTATTAATAAAAGTCGAAACGATGTCGTTACAGAACGATATTGTTTTGACTTTTTTCTTATATTTACTAGAACAATGTCTAAAACATCTATATAGTTAAAGTAATAGAATAGTAAAACGAGGTGTAAGAATGGAAATAATTGATTTGCATTGTGACGTTCTTTATACATTATCACAAGCAGAAGCACCAATCTCTTTTAAAAACAATGAGAAACTAGAAGTAACGTTAGAACAATTAAAAAAGACAAATACGAAATTACAAGTATTTGCTATTTTTATAGACGATACACTAAATGAAAATCAACGATACTTAGAAGCGATTCGCCAAGTAGAAATTTTTCATCAGGAAATCATAACACCTTATGAAGAAATGGTACACATTACAGATTGGAAACAACTACAACAATTACAACCAAATCAAATCGGTGCTGTTCTAAGTTTAGAAGGCTGCGATGCAATTGGTTCAGATCTGCGAAAACTCCAAACATTTATAGATGCAGGCATTTTATTATGCGGTCTAACATGGAATCATGAAAATGCAGTAGCTTATGGCGCTGAAGAGAATCCGGCAATGGGGATTAAACCTTTTGGTCGAGAAGTCATTGCTTTATTAAATGCACATCACATTATTATCGATGTATCGCATTTAAATGAACAGGGTTTTTGGGATACGTTGCAAGAAGCAAAGTATGTGATTGCTAGTCACTCAAATGCACGTGCTATTCAAGATCATCCACGTAATTTATATGATCAACAATTAAGAGCAGTTGCTGAAAAAGATGGGCATGTACATTGTGTATTCTATCCTCCTTTTATTAGCAATGAAGCATCTGTGACAATTGATGACTTAGTAAAGCATATTAAACATCTTGCTAACATTATCACACCATCTAGAGTTGGTCTTGGCTCAGATTTTGAGGGAATTGATTTGTATGTTGAAAATCTGACGAGAACAGAGGAAATACCGAATCTTTTACAAGCATTAGAGGGTATTTTTACAACAGAAGAAATAAAAGGAATTGCAGCTGAAAACTTTCAACATTTTATTTCTAAAATCGAAAGAAGCTAGGATTTATTATGTGCTGAATAGCTTATAAAGTTGTATGATAGTATATGAAGTAAGTATGTACGAGTAGATTTAGAATCTACTGACGGAGGTAATTTTGATGAATCGTAAATTGTCGACGATAAACGGCGATCTAAGTAAAACTGATCAGTCGACAGTCCACTTTTATATTGAGTCGAAAGAGTTAGAAACACAATCTACTTTAGTATTTTTTGAAATCGGCGAAGAAAAGTTTAAGGGACAATGTTTTTATTGGCAAAACAAAGATAAAGATTTCACTTTAGTTGGGCTAGGTCATGCTTATACAATTAAAAGTAATGATGCAGATGCTCGCTATGAAGATGTTGAAAAAGCATGGAAGCATTTGATTCATTCAACATCGTTAAAAGGAATTAAACAACAACCCATTCTATTTGGTAGCTTTACATTTGATCCGAAAAAAGGTGTATCGGATGAATGGGCGAATTTTTCGCATGCGAATTTCGCACTGGCAAAACACCAATTAGTAGAGTCAAATGGACGTTTTTATATGAATACGCATCTTGTATCAGATGAAGTCATTACAGATGAAGATATTGAGCTTGCACGAGAAGAACGAGAAGCATTGCTTGAACAAGCGAAAGGACGTACATTAAAGACGTATATCAAACCACATGTTGTATTAACAGAAGAACCGTATAAAGAGGAATATCTTCAATCTATTACACAAGTAACAAATCAAATCAAAGCAAAACAAGCAGATAAAGTCGTGATTGCGCGCTCACTTGCGCTGACGTTTGACAAAGAAGTAAATACGTCGAATTTATTAGCGCAACTTTCAGAAGAACAACCAGAAAGTTATTTATTTGCACAGGAGCAAGGGCAGGACTTGTTTTTAGGTGCCACACCTGAGCGACTAGTTTTTGTAAATCATAAAAAAGCGTATTCATCTTGTGTAGCGGGTTCAATTCGACGTGGTACAACGGTTCAAGAAGATGAGGAGTTTGGACGTATTCTTTTAAATGATACGAAGAATTTACAAGAACATCAGTATGTTGTAGATATGATTTCAAATTCATTTAAAGAAACGTGTGAACAGTATACGTTACCAAATCATCCAGATTTATTAAAGATTCGTGATATTCAGCATCTTCATACGCCAATTGAAGGTATTTTAAAAGAAGATGCAACAATCTTACAAATGGTTGAAAAATTACACCCAACGCCTGCGCTTGGAGGGTCACCACGTGAAGTTGCGATGGAGATGATTCGCCAGTATGAACCGATGAATCGTGGTGTATATGCAGCACCAATTGGTTGGCTTAACGCAGATGGCGACGGTGAGTTCGCTGTTGCGATTCGTTCAGCGCTATTACAAGATGAAAAAGCTTATTTGTATGCAGGCGGCGGTATTGTAGCAGATTCTGAACCACAAAGTGAATACGAGGAAACATTGGTGAAGTTTAGACCGATGTTACGTACATTAGGAGGAAAGTTGAATGACGAATAAGCAAATTCTATCGGATTATGTTTATCGAATCATTGGCTCATTAGCAGAGTATGGCGTAACCGATGTTGTTATAAGTCCAGGGTCACGTTCGACACCTCTTGCTTATGGGTTTGCATCTTCTAAAGAGTTTAACGTATTTCGACAAGTAGATGAGCGCTCAGCAGCCTTTTTAGCGCTAGGTATGGCGAAAACAAAGGCGAAGCCTGTTGTGTTACTCTGTACATCAGGAACAGCAGCAGCCAACTACTTTCCTGCGATTGTAGAGGCATATTATGCACGAGTCCCACTCATTATTTTAACAGCAGATCGTCCGCATGAACTGCGCGACGTCGGAGCACCGCAAGCGATTAATCAACCGGACTTATATGGACATCATGTGAAATGGTCTGTTGATTTACCAATTCCAGACGAATATGAAGCGACACTGCCTCATATTGAACGTCATATCGCACGCGCTACAACTGTGTCGATAGCTTCTCCTAAAGGACCTGTGCATTTAAATATTCCTTTTAGAGAACCACTGTTGATTGATTTTAAAGATGAATTACCAAAGCCAACTTTTCATCAGTCATTTACTGCAAAACTCGTACCAAGTAATGATGCATTACAATTTTGGAAAGAAGCTATTCAACAAGCTAGAAAAGGTTTTGTTGTAATGGGGGAATTAGCAGAAGGTACAGATTTAAACGAAGTTTGGTCATTTATTCGTACATTAAAGTGGCCTGTATTAGTTGAAAGTTTATCGCAGCTACGTACTCAAGTACCAAACGATTGTAAGGATTATGTAATCGAACATTATGATAGTATCTTAAAAAATGATGTATTTAAAAAGAACATGCATCCAGATACGGTCATTCGATTTGGTGCGCAGCCTGTTTCAAAGCCGCTAACACTATTTTTAAAAGCCGTGAAACCTCGTACTTTTATTACAGTAGATGAAGATAGTTTATTTAGAGATCCGTTAGGTGTTACAACTACACACATTCAAGCAGAAATCGATTCTTGGATGTCTGATTTTAATGTAGATGAGATGAACTATGATGTGGAATATCAACAAATCTTTACACGAGCAAATGAAATTGCATGTCAACATGTCAAAGCCTATATTGCTCAAGAGCATGATGAAGGTGCACTGGCAGGAACGCTGTTTGAATGTTTACCAGATCAAAGTGATTTAGTTGTGAGCAGTAGTATGCCAATACGTGATGTAGATACATTCTTCTATCAAACTGAACGTAATATTCGTATATTTGCGAATCGTGGTGCAAATGGTATTGATGGTGTTGTATCTACTGCAATTGGCGCACAATTAGGTACGATGCGCGACACGTACTTATTAATTGGTGATTTAGCATTTTTACATGATGCGAATGGTTTGCTTGCGAGTCGTTATCAAGATACACAGTTAACGATTATTGTGATGAATAATGATGGTGGCGGTATTTTCTCTTATTTAGCACAATCATCTATTGAAGCACATTATGAACAATTATTTGGTACACCTACAGGGCTTGGCTTTGAAGAATTGGCACGTATGTATGATGCACAGTATGAGCATGTTCATACGAAGGAAGAATTTAAGTCTGTTTTACAACAACCGAAAGAAAAAAATCTTCGAATCATTGAAGTACAAACGAATCGTGAAGAGAATGTTGTCACACATCGTAAACTATGGGCAGGCATGAATGAGGAGCTTAATCAATTATGGCAAGTGTAATAACGAATATACGTGGCATTGATGTACATTATGAAGTACATAATGCCCGACAAGAGCAAACAATTGTCTTTTTACATGGCTTTACAGGTAGTACACGCACGTGGGATGAAGTGATTGAACAACTTCCTGCTACACATCGTCTGATTACGATTGACTTAGTTGGACATGGTCAGACGGATGCACCGAAGTTATTGCGCTATTATTCTATGCAAGAACAAGTTGAAATATTAGAAGCCTTCTTTGAATGGAAACAAATCGAACAATTCGATTTAATTGGTTATTCAATGGGAGGACGTGTGGCGTTAGCTTATGCAATGAATTATCCACAACGTATTCATACGCTAATTTTAGAAAATGCGTCACCAGGTTTAAAAACAATTGAAGAGCGAGAGCAGCGTATTCAGTTGGATCATTTACTGGCAGATCGAATTGAACAGCGAGGTATCGTGGATTTCGTTGATTATTGGCAAGATATCCCGTTATTCCAAACACAAAAGTTATTATCTGAAGAAAAGCAACATGCGATTCGACAGGAACGCTTGAATCAACAAGAGATTGGTTTAGCGAACAGTTTACGTGGAATGGGAACAGGGCAACAAAATTCATATTGGTCGGAGTTGTCAAAATTCGAGAAAAATGTGGTATTATTAAATGGAGAGCTTGACTTGAAGTTTATAACAATCTCTGAGCAGATGAAGGGACTATTTCCAAATGCTCAACAAATTGTTGTACCCAAAGTTGGGCATGCAATTCATGTGGAAAATCCACAATCTTTTGCTACAATAGTAAAAGAGCAATTACATCTATAATAGTAGGAGGAGTTCATAATGACTCGTCAATGGGTAACAGAACATGTCTATGAAGACATTAAATATGAATCATACAATGGAATCGCAAAAATTACGATTAACCGTCCAGAGGTTCGTAATGCATTCCGTCCAAAAACAACTGCTGAAATGATTGATGCTTTCACACGTGCGCGTGATGATGCGAAAATCGGTGCAATCATCTTAACAGGTGAAGGCGAAAAAGCATTCTGTTCAGGCGGTGACCAAAAAGTACGTGGTAACGGTGGTTATGTAGGTGACGATAATATTCCACGTCTAAACGTATTAGATTTACAAACATTAATTCGTAAAATTCCAAAACCAGTTGTTGCGATGGTAGCAGGTTATGCAATCGGTGGCGGACACGTATTACACGTTGTTTGTGACTTAACAATCGCAGCTGATAATGCACGCTTCGGTCAAACAGGTCCTCGCGTAGGTTCATTTGACGGTGGTTACGGTGCAGGTTACTTAGCACGTATTATTGGTCATAAAAAAGCACGTGAAATTTGGTTCTTATGCCGTCAATATGATGCACAAGAAGCACTTGATATGGGCTTAGTTAATACAGTAGTACCTTACGAGCAGTTAGAAGACGAAACAGTGAAATGGTGTGAAGAAATGCTTGCACTTTCACCAATGGCTCTTCGTATGTTAAAAGGCGCGTTCAATGCAGATTCAGACGGTCTAGCAGGTATTCAACAACTTGCAGGTGACGCAACACTTCTTTACTACACATCAGATGAAGCAAAAGAAGGTCGCGATGCATTCAAAGAAAAACGTCAACCAGACTTCGGTCAGTTCCCACGTTTCCCATAGAACTTAAATAATTATAAAAAGTAGCATAGACCTTTGGATGGTTTACGCTACTTTTTTATTATCATAATCCCATGCGTTCGCGGAATGTATGCTCTGTGTAAGCTTTTCTAAAAATATCTCTTTTTTGCATTTCAGGAACAATCATGTCAACAAAATCTTCTAAACTATCAGGTAATATTGGAGGCATAAGGTTAAATCCATCAGCTACGCCTTCCTTAAACCATATCTCCATTTGATCAACAATTTCCTGTGGTGTACCAATCAATGTACAATGTCCACCACCAGCATTCAAGTAACCGAGTAATTCTTTCACAGTTGGATCAGTATCACGAATGATTTCTAGAATCGTTTCGTAGCGTCCCACAGGTCCATTGAATGCTTCTACAGGAGGTAATGGAGGGACCTTTTCATCAACATTCCAATTTGAGCAGTCTTGTTGAATAAATGAGCTTAATTGTTTTAAAGCAACTTCAATTGGGAGAGCTTGGTCCAATGATTCTTTTTTAGCCAAAGCTTCTTCATGTGTATGACCTACATAGGTTACTAATCCAGGTAAAATTTTAATATGTTTCTTAGAGTTAGATGATTTTTCAATTGCGTCATTTAATTTATGTCGAAAATTTTTAGCTTGCTTGAGATTCCATGAGACTGAATAGACTACTTCGGCATGATTAGCCGCTAAAGCAATGCCTTGTTTTGAAGCACCTGCCTGCATTTTGACCGGTGCACCTTGTGGACTTTTTGGTACAGTAGAAGGACCTGCAACTTGGAAATAATGACCACTGTGATTAAAAGAGTGAATATTTGAAGCATTGATGATTTTATTTTCTTCACGATTATGGACGAAATCGCAAGCATCCCAAGATAAAAATAGTTGATCCATAAGTATCGAAAATTCTTCAGCTTTTTCATAGCGTTGATTATGGGGTGGTAATGCCTCCATACTATGATTACGAGCTTCATTGTCACTCATTGATGTAACGAGATTCCAACCTACGCGCCCTTCGGTAAGATGATCTAAACTTAATAGCTGTCTAGAAGCTGTATAGGGATTAGAAAAAGTACTTGAAATAGTGGCAACTAAACCAATATGATGGGTTACTTGAGAAATAGCTGTTAAGTTAATTAGTGGATCAAACCAAAATGCAGGCATGACTTGTGCATCATTTGCTGGAAAAGCATGATGATCTGCAAAAAATACAGCGTCTAACAATCCTTTTTCCGCTAGTTGAGCTAATTCTTGATAATAAGAGATACTTCCAATATCCTCAATGCGTGAATTGTCCATTAGCCAAGCTGCTTGATGATGACCACAACCATATAGTAAAACACCTATATGTAACTGTTTTTCTGTCGTTTTTAACATGATTTACACCTCGATTTATTTTGGATAGAGATTAGTTCATTGTTAAACCACCATCTACTGTAAAGTTCTGTCCTGTAATTCCATGTGCTTTTTCGGAACATAGATACGCTACCATATTGGCAACATCTTGTGGTGTGGTTACTTTTCTTAAAGGTGTAGATTGAGAGATTAAATCGAATACTTCAGGTGTTGTAACAGCACTGGCATCTGTTGTTTTTAAAAGACCTCCTGAAACAACATTTGCTCGGATGCCATAAACGCCTAATTCTGAAGCGAGATTACGTGTGAAACCAATCAAAGCTGCTTTAGCAGTTGTGTATTCATGGTAGGGTACGACAGGATTTTGAAATAAATTAGTACCAATACTAATAATGCTACCATTTTTTCTTTCAATAAATTGCGGAATTACACTCTGGCTTGTATTGAATGCCGCTTTTAACGTACCATCCAGCTGTTTTTGATAATCATCCCAAGAAAGGTCTTTGAAAGATTTTTGTTTAATCGGATCAAATTTAAAGTCGATTAATGCATTATTTACAACAGCGTCTATTTGACCAAAGTGTTCTGTTGCCATGTTCATTAATTGATCGACTTCTTGTCGATTCGTTACATTAGCTTGAATAGCAATCGCTTTGTCTTCACCAATTTCAGCTACTAATTTTTCAGCAGCTTCTTTACTTTGATAATAATTAATGACAACTTGAAAATCTTGTTGTGCAAGTGTTTTGACAATAACTGCACCTAACCCTCTACTCCCACCTGTGACTACTACTGTTTTTTTCATTCAAAACAACTCCTCTTAATTTATTTTAACTTAAAAAAATACACAACCTTCGTAGGAAAGTTGTGTATAACAAATCATTGCATAACAAAAAAGTACAGACTTTTTTCAGTATGTATAGAATTGACACTTTCCTACGCTAGTATTAACTAGTTCAGGTTCAAAGGGTTTGAGTAGGACTCATCTCAGTTAAATAACACCCCTAGTGTAGACCTATTAAGTTACATTGAATACTAACTTATCAGGTTTATATTGTCAAATTTGTTTATTATTTATAACGATAATAAACAAAAGTTTGTTTTTATAAACATTTGACATATAACTTAATTTTGTTTATGATGTAAACAAATAAAACTTAGGGTGATGACATTGACGGAGAGAGAACAAGCACTGATTCAACTCATTAAGGAAAACCCGTTTATGCAGCAACAAGAGATGGCTGAAAAATTAGAAATGTCGAGACCGGCTCTAGCTAACTTAATATCGGGGTTAGTGAAAAAGGGTAAAATTATAGGGAGAGCGTACGTGTTGCCAAAAGAAAACAAAATTATATGTATTGGTGGAGCCAATATGGACCGAAAACTTCATTTGAAGGGACAGGTTCAGATGGGGACATCAAATCCTGTAACATCTACAGAAAGTGTAGGCGGCGTAGCGCGAAATATTGCTGAAAATTTAGGAAGACTAGGGCATCAAGTGAGTTTACTAACGACTGCTGGAAAAGATTCTGATTGGCAAGCAATTGTTGCAGCTTCGAATGCTTTTATTCATTTAGAAGAAGTCGAGCAGTTGGAACAATGTTCAACAGGTTCTTACACAGCCATTATGGATGAACAAGGCGAATTAGTTATGGCAACAGCGAATATGGACGTCTATGATGCATTAACACCACAAATTCTAATGAAGCATGAACATGTTTTATCAACTGCTCCGGCAATTATAGTTGATTTGAATTGTCCGAAAGAAACAGTTAATTATATTCAACAATTTGCAGTATCAAGAGAAGTACCTCTTGTCATTGTGCCGGTATCTTCTCCAAAGATGAACCGTATGCCAACAACATTAGAAGGTGTTACATGGTTCATCTGTAATACAGATGAAGCCGAAACATTAACGCATCGTACGATTACATCAGAAACAGATTATTTACAAGCAATTCAAGAAATCACTCAGATGGGCGTAGAAAATGTCGTAATTACAGCTGGCGCAAAGGGAGTTTACGCTGCAAACAAGAACTTGATGCCAACACATTTTGAAGCACGAGCAGCAAATCAAATTGAGGATGTTACAGGCGCAGGAGATGCATTCGTCTCAGCAGTTGTACATGCTTGGTTAGAGAAGTACACATTTGAACAGACGATTCAAGCAGGATTAATCAATGCGAAAAATACGCTTGAATCTAAGTTTACTGTACGTCCTGAATTAACAAAACAATCGTTAGAACAAGAACTGGAGGATTAATTATGAAACAATACATCGAATTATCAAAAGAAGTACAAGAAGGAATGGACGCTGGTAAAGCTATCGTTGCATTGGAATCAACAATTATCTCACACGGTATGCCCTACCCACAAAATGTACAAACAGCACGTGAAGTAGAACAAATCATTCGTGAATATGGTGCAGTTCCAGCAACAATCGCAATTATCGACGGTAAAATCAAAATCGGTTTATCAGATGAAGAATTAGAAATGTTCGGTAATGCGGATAATGTAGCAAAAGCTTCTCGTCGTGATATTCCATACTTAATCGCAACGAAAAAAATCGGTGCAACAACAGTAGCGGCAACAATGATTGCAGCTGAATTAGCAGGAATCGAGTTATTCGTAACAGGTGGTATTGGTGGCGTTCACCGCGGCGCAGAAACAACAATGGATATTTCAGCTGACTTAGAAGAATTAGCAACTTCTAAAGTAGGTGTTGTATGTGCAGGTGCAAAATCAATTTTAGATATTGGTTTAACACTTGAATTCTTAGAAACAAAAGGTGTGCCTGTTATTGGATATGGTACAGATGAATTACCAGCATTCTTCACACGTAAGTCAGGATTTGATGTAAACTTCCGTCAAGATACACCTGCAGAAGTTGCAGCCACTTTACGTACAAAATGGAACTTAAATATGGCTGGTGGCGCAGTAATCGCTAACCCAATTCCAGAAGAAGATGCATTAGACCATGACTTCATTACAAATATTATTCATGAAGCATTAAAAGAAGCAGAAGAAAATAATATTCAAGGCAAATCAGTTACACCATTCTTATTAGGTAAAGTAAAAGAGTTAACAGAAGGTAAGAGCCTAGTAGCTAATATTGCATTAGTAAAACACAATGCGCATATCGGTGCTCAAATCGCAGTTGAATTAAATAAAACAAAATAATATACGAACGGAAACCTTTCGATTTGAGGGGTTTCCGTTTTGTATTTCACATGTTTCGTATTAGAATAAGAAAGGATGAAAACAATAGAGTTAGGGATGAAAAAAATGATACCAAACTGGATTGAGCAACGCACGTCATTAACACCTCATCGTGTGGCATTAACTTTTCAAGATGAGAAGTGGACGTATGAACAACTATCCGAACAATCGAAATATTATGCTGGTGCTATAAAAGCTGCCGGTTTACATGAAGGACAACGCGTTGCCATTTTTGGGCGGTCAACACCGCATCTTATTCGGACGATTTTTGCATGTATGCAATTGCGTATCGAGATGGTGTTATTAAATTTACGATTAACAGAAGCAGAGCTTGCTTATCAAATTCAGGATGCACAAGTAGATGCATTACTTGTGGATGACGATTTAGTAGAGCAATTACCTTCTACGCATAAATTGCAAATTCTATTTTCTGATTTAATGACCTCACAAGAAAAAGCAGAGGTAATTAAACATTGGTCACGAGATGAAACAATGACGATCATGTACACATCAGGTACAACTAGTAAGCCAAAAGGTGTTCGTCAAACGATTGGTAATCATATGGCGAGTGCGACCTCAGCACTTTATAATACAGGTTTAGTAGAAGATGAAGGATGGATTTGTACAGTCCCTATTTTTCATATTAGCGGGTTCTCTATGCTGTGCAAATGTATTTTACATGGTGTTCGACTAGATTTGTATGAGAAATATACAGTCGAAGAAGTAGCGACACAATTAATTGAAGGTACAGCGACTCGTATGTCAGCTGTCGCGGTCATGTTAGAGAAGTTAGTGTCTTATATTGAAGACCAAGGACAGCGTGTATCACCAAAGTTCCAATTACTATTAGTAGGTGGTGGTCCTGTTCCCAAAAGCTATTTAACACGTGCAGAAGCCATTGGTCTACGTGTAGCACAAACATACGGCATGACGGAAACAGCAAGCCAAGTAGCGACACTCTCCAGTAAAGACGCGCTTCGTAAAGTGGGCTCTGTTGGAAAACCACTGATGTTTAACGAAATTTGTATTGCAGGAGCAGAAAGACCATTTGACCATGGAGAGATTTGTGTAAGAGGAGACAGTGTGACACCAGGTTATGTTGGACAACATGCTCATATTAAAACACAGGTAGACGGTTTTTTACACACAGGAGATATTGGCTATTTTGATGATGAAGGTTACCTTTATGTAGCAGATCGTCGTTCAGATTTAATTATCTCAGGTGGGGAAAATATTTATCCAGCTGAAATTGAAAATGTATTAGCAGGGCATCCGCATATTGCCGCAGTTGGTGTATGTGGTGTCCAAGATGAGATATGGGGACAAGTTCCGGCTGCCTTTATTATGTCAAAAGAGACAACATTGAATGCAGAAACGATTTTAGCCTTTTGCGAAGATAAATTAGCGAAATATAAACTACCCAAACAAATTCATTTCGTCGAAGAATTACCGCGAAATGGTACAGGAAAATTACTTCGTCGTAAATTACTGGAATTAATACCAAAATAATATTGAAAAAGAGGAATCATTTTTATACGATTCCTCTTTTAGTATGCATTTTTTTGTTTTTTAAGCCACTCTTGCATGAATGGAATGAATTTTTTGGAAGCAGGTGACAAACTTTTTAAATCGTCTTTTGATGTAATGCCGAGTGTACGAACATGGTTTGGTTCAAGAGGTAGGCTTATCATATCATCAGCGTGGTCTTGAATGAGTAGCTCTGATAATAAAGAGATACCAAGACCTTGTTTAACCATGGCAATAATTGCTTCATCACCACGAATTTGATACGCAATATTTGGCTTAACATTTGCTTGTTTAAAAATACGTTGTACATCCTTATGTGTATCTTCATATGGAATAATACAAGGTTCTTCTGCAAATTGCTCAATTGAAAATGTATGATTTTCTGCAAGTGTATGATTTTCAGGAAGAATTGCCATCATGCGATCTTCCATGAGTGGTAAAAAGTGAAATTCTTCTGGACGCTGAATTGTGCTAATTGCAAAATCAATATGGCCTTCTTCAAGCCATGCATGGATCTCATCTGAGTTTCCTTCAAATAAATGAATATCAATTTTAGGATAACTTTTATGGAATTCCTTTAATAAATAAGGCATCCAATGAACGCAGATGGACGTATAAGCGCCAATTCGAATTGCCCCGACATCTAAACCGTGAATGGCACAAACGGCTTCAGAGAGATGTTCATAGCGTTGTACGATATCTTGCATGATTGGAAGAAGCTCAAGCCCATTATCAGTGGGGGTCACACCACTTTTGCTACGTGTTAATAACGAAAAGCCATAATCATCTTCTAAAGAATGAATCATATGACTAATACTTGGCTGTGTATAATCAAGTGCCTCTGCCGCTTTCGTTAAAGAACCAAATTGTACAGCTGCAATATATGCTTTTAATTTTAAAATACTCATGTAATCACCTAACTATAGAAAAATGTAATGTTAACTATATAATAAATTCAATTTACTTATATTAAATATGAAATTACAATACAAGAGAAACGACATTTACAAAACACAAAGGGAGATTTCAAACATATGGGGTATGTCATCCAATTCATCATTGGCGGTTCAGTTATGCTGCTCGCTACGATTTTAAGTCAATCGAAATATTTATTCTTATCAGGAGTCATTACATTACTACCGATTTTGACATTGCTTAATTTAAAACTGCAAGTTCAGCATATGTCACAAGAGTCCTTTCATGAAACGCAGCGAAATGGCATTATCGGTGCAGTAGGTATGGTCATTCTGGTTGTGGCAATTTATATTTTTTCGAGCCATTTCAAGCCTTCAACAGCTGTCTTAATGGGAATTGGTCTATATGTGATGTATATGTTCGGTTCGAAATTAATAGTAGCATAAAAGTGAGCTTAGGTGGGGGGAACTTAAGCCCACTTTTTTAATTTTGACTTATAGGAGAAATTTCGGTTATGGTGTAGAAAGAACGTACATTATTCAAGGAGTTGAAAATGATGTGTATCATTACATTTGCTTATAAAGTAGTAGAAAATCAGCCACTCATTGTTGTAGCTAACCGCGATGAATTCTATGAAAGACCAGCAAAAGAAGCTGCTTTCTGGGAAGGTGAAGCAAATATATTTGGTGGGCGTGATTTAGAAAAGATGGGTGGCTGGCTTGCAGTTCAAGAAAATGGACGCTTTGCAGCTGTCACAAATTATCGTGATTTTTCAATGGATCCTGTAGGTGAGAAATCGCGTGGTGAAATTGTCAAAAATTTTGTGGCAGGCACTGAGAATCCGGAAACCTTCTTGGAAGCGATTCAGCAAGAACGCACACGTTACGGTGCAATGAATGTACTTGTTTACGACGGTGAAACATTCATGCATTATAATAATATCGAAAATGTGCTACATATAATTGAACCTGGCATTCATTGTGTAAGTAATGCGACATTGAATACACCATGGCCAAAAGTAGAGCGCATGAAGATGTTAGTTGCGCATCAATTAGAACAACAAGCTACAATAGAAGAACTTGCGAAGATTGGATTAGATGATATAAAGCCGAATGATGAACGATTACCTAATACAGGAGCAGGTCTCTTGTTAGAACGGGATTTATCTTCAATCTTTGTCAAACGCGAAGGGTACGGCACACGTTGTACGACTGTACTTCGTTTGATGAAAGATGAAATCGAATTTTTTGAACAAACGTATGAACAAGGTATAACGACAACTCGTGTGCATGAATGGGTTAAATTGCGAGTAAATGCATAAAGAGGATTTGACGAAATATTCCATCCACTATTTTAGGGTTTGTAACGAAAAAAACGAAACCGCGTCACGATGCGATTTCGTTTTTTTATGCTCATATGAGAAGATGTTTAACACTTATTTTATTATTGTAACGCTTTTTTAAATGTTTCTAAGTTTTCTTTCATAATCGATATATAATCTTTTTTTGCAGCGAGATCTTCTTTTGTTAAAACACTCAAGTTATTAACTGTTAAACTCTCTGCACCAATATCGTTCTTTAATACTTCTGCAAGTTTAGAAGATACATTCTGTTCGAATAAGATATATTGAATATTATCTTTTTTCGCTTCATCTGCAATGTTTGTTAACTCTTTTTGAGAAGGTTCATCTTGTGAATTTAATCCTGCAATTGATTCTTGTTTTAAACCATATGTTCCCGCAATATAACCGAATGCTGCATGTGAAACAAAGAATTCTTTACGTTTCGCATTGTCAGCCATCTCTTTATAGTCTGTATTTAAATCTTTCAAGTCTTTAATTAATGCTTCATAATTTTTTTCGTAATCCGTTTTATGAGCCGTGTCTTTTTGAACAAGACTATCTTTAATCGATTTTGCTAAGTCTTGTGAAATAACAGGAGATAACCATACGTGCGGATCAACACCACCGTGGTCATGTTCATCTTCATGTGCTTCACCTGCATGTTCATCATGATTATGCTCTTTTGAAGCAGTGCTTACATCTAAAGCGCTCTCAGGTACATCTTTTGTTGTTTCTATCATTTTAACATTTTCATTTTTTAATGTTTTTTGTGCATTACTTACAAAACCTTCTAGACCTAAACCAATATAAAAGAATAAATCTGCATCTGCTAATGCAATCATGTCTTTTTGTGTTGGCTCAAATGTATGCTCATTTGAACCAGGTGGATAAATTGATGATACATTGACGTGATCGCCACCAATTCTTTCTGCGAAATATTGTAAAGGATAAACTGTAGTATAAATTTTAATTTGATTTTTCGAAGCGTTGTTTTCTTTTTCTGTATTACCACACGCTGCTGTAAAAATAGTTAAAATAGCTACGAGTAAAAGTAGTGTTAGTTTCTTCATAATTTCCTCCTTAAATAGTAATGGTTACGATTTACTCTTATGAATATACTAGAAAAAATACTTTTTGACAATAGAAAAACCATCGAAATTATTTTTTTTTCGATGGCCATTCCTCTGGTACAGGATCATAACCGCCTTTTGAGAACGGTTGACAGCGTAGAATACGATATACAGTTAAAATCGTACCTTTGATTGCACCATGTTTACGCATCGCTTCAATTCCATAGTTAGAACATGTTGGATAGAAGCGGCAACTAGGTGGTTTTAAAGGAGAAATCACTTTTTGATAAATACGAAATAGGAAAATAAAAATTTGTTTCATCATCAAACTTCTTTCTATTATGAACTTAGAATACCTTCTTTTAGCATACTCGATTTTTTGAAAAATCCCCAATAGAATGATTTAAAAAAATTAAATAAAAATGTTTAGACTAGCAACTTTTAGGAAATAGATTATAGAACCTATATATGAGAGGAGAAGGGTATTATGTTTTCATTTCTTTGGTACATCATTATAGGGGGAATCTTGGGTTGGCTAGCAGGACTTATTGTTAAAAGAGATGTGCCTGGTGGTATTCTAGGAAATATTCTAGCAGGTATCGTCGGCGCATGGCTTGGTAGTGTATTACTAGGAGATTGGGGATGGCAAGTAAGTAAATTCTACGTATTCCCAGCATTAATCGGTAGTATTATTTTAATCTTAATTGTCAGCTTTATTATGAGAGCTACAGCTAAGAAGTAATTATTCATTTCTTTTGTTTAAAAACCCATTATACTCTCTAAGAGTTTGAAAAGAAGAGAGGCTAAGTTTAAAGCTTAGCCTCTTTTTTAATGTGTTGAAGTAGCCACTCGGTCGATAATTGCTTCTGCAATATCATGAGCTAGTTCAAGTTCAGAAGTAAATCCAACGCATGAACAATTCATCTCACCAAGTATATAGCAATCTGTTCCATCTGGATTCGTATCTAAAATGAAGTCGGCAGTCCAAAGTAATGGTAAATCATAACCGCCTAACTGTTTTGTAACGTCAGGTAACTGCATTAAAAATGATGTTACAAGCTCTTGCCACTCTTCTGGTGAATCATAACGATAGGCAGCACCAGAAAATAATGTAGCGCTAAAAGCATCTTCATGGTCTTGAGGCTTTTTATGCACAACATTAATTGGGCGATCTTTTAGCATTAATAAACGAATTTCGCCTTCTTTAATACGTGGTAAGAACGGCATATCAACAAGCATACCATTATCACCTGTAATATATTGTTCGCAGAAATACATAAAGTCTCTGAGTTCCCAATATTCCACATGGTTATCTTTTGCTTCTGTACACTTAATTTTTGATTTTGCATGTGGAACTTCGCCTTCATCAACTAGTGAAACTCGCCAGATACCTTCGCCTGTAGATCCACGATTTTGTTTTAATACACGTTCGCCTTTTGCTAGTGATGAAGGAAATTGCTCGAATAGCTCCTGTAATGAATAATATGCATACGTGTCTTTTGGCACGAGTGACGTATTCGTTAATTTAACAAGGGCATCTTTTGCGCCATAGCCAATCATAGCGTCTGGATGTGGCATACCGATTATGCCATTTTCACAAAGCTGGCGTAGCATAGAAAAGTATGCTGATTCATGCTTTAAGTTACCGGGATTAATACGCGATACATATGCACAGGCATTTTCTAAAACGTCGTTTAAAATCTCTTGTTGGCGTTCAAAATCGTAGAAAACAACCTCTGCTTCAAATCCACGTTGTTGTAAAGCTTGTACCATGGGCATCGTATCTTTTCTATAACCGTCTGGACCTTTGTCGCTGCCGCCTTGTACCTCGAAAATAATGATCTTTTTCATTATTCATATAGCCTCCTTTTGCTTTTTTTCTTGCTAGATTAATATACACTGTTTATGTAAAGGTGGTATAGTATATTTTGTAAAAAAATATGTATAATTAAAGACAAGGGCACGAATGTAAAAGAGGTGTAAAAATGGACGTAGCAGCAATGTCATCTGCTTTATCAGCGATGCAATTACAACAGCAAGTACAGCTTAGTGTTGTGGGAAAAGCAATGGATTTTCAAGAGCAAAATGCAACAGCTCTAATTGAAACAATGTCAGAAAATCCAGTCGCACAAGATCCGAATCGAGGTCAGTTATTTGATATGTCAGTATAAAGACAAAGTAAGAGTATGGCTTAATACGCGATACTCTTTTTTTGTATCGTTGTTTCTCTATGTATTTTTCGTTACACTTTGTATAAGGGAGTGATTTTCTTGTTTAAATTTACAGATTTAAATGGTTATGGTGTCACTTTATCTTTTAAAAAAGAGGCATTTGAAATAGAACCGACGCATATTTTAATATTAGCTAAAAAACAAAATCAGTGGCTATTAACGAATCATCCAAAAAGAGGACTTGAATTTCCGGGTGGCAAGGTAGAGGTAGGAGAAACCTTAACAGAAGCAGTTATTCGTGAAGTGTATGAAGAAACAGGAGCTACCCTTACGAACATTGAGTGGTTTGCTTCTTATTATGTGCAGTGTGAAGAACCTTTTGTAAAAGCAGTGTATACAGCAGAAGTACAGTCGCTAGATGAAGATTTCAAAAGATACGAAACATTAGGGGCTGTTCTTTGTCCAACAGAAGATTTAATGAATGAAGAGCATTTAAGTTTTTATATGAAAGATGCTGGAATGAAGAAGATGCTAGAGAAGGAGAGCGAACGCGTGTGAAGAATGCCATGATTGTAACGGAACGAATTTATCCATCACCTAGTCCACATATTCGATTAACAGAAATTACGTATTGGTCTGAGGGGGTTCGCGTGAAAGGAATGCTAGCAGAACCCGTACAAAAAGGCGATTATGAAGGAGTTCTTTATTTACGTGGTGGTATTCAGTCAATCGGTATGGTACGTCCTGCACGAATTGCTGAAATTGCGTCACAAGGTTTTGTTGTTTTTGCACCTTATTACCGAGGAAACCGTGGTGGAGAAGGCAAGGATCAATTTGGTGGAGTAGATGTATATGATGCTGTTCATGGAGTAGATGTACTAAAAAGTCGATATAACTCTTCAAAAATTCATCTATTTGCATTCTCACGCGGTGGAATTATGGCGTTATGGACAGCTATTTTACGAGATGATATAACCTCTGTGGTCACATGGGGAGGTGTGTCGTCATTAGAATTAACGTATGAAGAACGAGTCGATATGCGTCGTATGATGAAACGAGTAATTGGTGGTACACCGAGTCGTGTGCCTGATATTTATAATAAGCGCTCTGCTTTAAAACAATTAGAACATATTCATGCACCAGTCTTAGTTATTCATGGTGAAAAAGATTTGAATGTTCGAGTGACACATGCACATCTGTTAGAAAAGTTGCTACAAAAACATCATAAAAGAATAGAGACATGGTACTATCCTGAGTTGAATCATTTCTTTCCGGGTAAATTAAATCATCAAGTTCTTGTAAAAGCATTACAGTGGATGAAAAGACAATGATGGAAGGGTGAATATGAGTGGGTTATTTTCGTGCGAAAATTGATATTAATCAAAATGGTCATACACCTTTTTCAAAAAACTATTGGTATTGGGAACGGTTATGGAATCGATACGCAGTGAAATTAGCAGAGGTACAAGTACAATGTTGGAATGAAGAAACTAAGCAAATTGATGAACTACATGCAGTAGCAGAGAATACACAACAAGAAGGACTTGTGCATATTCATTCAATTGAACTCACAAAGGAACATTTTTTATTTTTGCGAGATGATTCATATGATGGAGGAAAATTAAAATGGTTTATGATGACTTTTACAGATTGTGAAGGTATTGAAAGATTAGAGATTCGTGATTATGGTACAGAAGTGATTTTTAATCAAATATCGATTGAAGACGCACAACCTGTTATCGAGTTATTTCAAGAAGGAAATGCAAATGCTGTATTTGTAAAAGACGAGCAAGATTAAAGAATCACACTTTGGTGTGATTCTTTTTTATAAACAAAATAAATTTTAGTATACATAAATATAAACAAAATGTTATATTGTTTATATAAATAGGAGGTGCGTGATGGAAAAAGATATATTTGAGCAGGCGACTGTCGAACAATTAGTAAAAGGTTTTATAGAAGATGAACAAAGCTATACATGTATTTTTTGTGGTGATGTGATTGAAAAGGGCATTATTTACCCACACAATGAGCGTTTATTAGAAGCACAAAAATATATGGAAGTTCATATTCAAATCCAACATCAATCACCTTTTCATTATTTTATTCAGCTTAATAAAAAAATGACTGGGTTAACAGAACAACAAAGCCATGTAATGAAAGCTTTTTATGAAGGAAAAACAGATCAGCAAATTCAGCAAGAATTAGCGATTGGTAGTGCTTCTACAATTCGCCAATATCGTTTTGCATTAAGAGAAAAAGAACGCCAAGCAAAAACATTTTTAGCGATGATGACTTTATTAAAAGAACAGGAGGAGAATCCAGTGGAATATGTACCAATCCATGCAACAGCTACAATGGTAGATGAACGCTATCATGTAACGCGTGAGGAGGAAGAAGAAGTACTAAGAAAGCTTTTCCCGAATGGTTTAGAGGGACAATTAGTGCGTTTCCCCAAAAAACAGAAGCAAAAAGTAATCGTATTACGCGCAATTACATCGATGCTTGATCAAACGAAACGATATACAGAGCAAGAATTAAATGCAGCAATTGCTAAATATGATCCGGATTATGTAACAATTCGTCGTTATTTAATTGAATATGGTTTTGTAGACCGAGAAAATGATGGTAGTGCTTATTGGGTGAAAAAATAAGAAAAGAGATGAATGGAATGGATCAACGAAAAATATTAAAAGAGCAGTATAAAGAAATGAAAATTGAAGCAGGTATTTATACAATTACAAATAAGCAAACTGGAGACATGTATATCGGTTCGTTAAATAATCTAAAACGATTGAATGGAATTATTTTTCAATTAAATACCGGAACACATATGCACAAAAATTTACAGCAAGCATGGAAAGAACAAGGAGAGTCATCCTTTGAATATACTATTCGAGAAGTGATAAAGGGAGATCTAGTCGATGAACTAGGAATGAAAAAAGCTTTAGAACAAACACAACAAAAGTGGGAAAATCAATTAGGTCATACAATTTCATTAAATTAAACAAAAATAAAAGAGGCTCTCTTTGGGAAAGAGCCTCTTTTCTATTTAAACCATATGATATTTGGGTGTAACTAATCTTAAACTAAAGGAGCGCCTTTTGTTGCGATATCTTCGGCCACTTTACCGAATTTTTTGAAGTTCTCGTGGAACATACCAGCAAGTTGTGTTGCTTTGATGTCATAAGCATCTTTATCAGCCCAAGCATTACGAGGATTTAATAATTCAGTTGGTACGCCTTCAATTGAAGTTGGAATTGCTAAACCAAAGAATGCATCTTTTTCAGTTGGTACATCATTTAATTTACCTTCGATTGCAGCATTAACCATCGCACGTGTATAAGAAAGTTTCATACGTGTACCTGTACCGAATGAACCACCAGTCCAACCAGTGTTTACTAGGAATACATTAACATTATGTTCATCAATTTTCTTACCTAACATTTCAGCATATACTGTTGCTGGTAATGGTAAGAATGGAGAACCGAAGCAAGTAGAGAATACTGGTTCTGGTTCTACAACACCACGTTCTGTACCAGGTGTTTTTGAAGTGAAACCAGAGATAAAGTGATACATTGCTTGTTCTTTTGTTAATTTAGAGATTGGAGGTAATACGCCAAATGCATCTGCAGTTAAGAAGATGATTGTATTTGGGTGACCTGCAACAGATGGTAATACGATATTATCAATATTCGTAATCGGATAAGCAGCACGTGTATTTTGAGTAGGTGTTTCATCATCATAATCTGGGATACGTGTTTTTTCATTTACTACTACGTTTTCAAGTACTGTACCGAAACGAATTGCGTTATAAATTTCAGGTTCTTTTTCAGCTGAAAGGTTGATTGTTTTTGCATAGCAACCACCTTCAATGTTGAATACGCCATTATCTGACCAACCATGCTCATCGTCACCAACTAATTTACGGTTTGCGTCTGCAGATAAAGTAGTTTTACCTGTACCAGAAAGTCCAAAGAATAAAGTTGTATCACCTTTTTCACCAACGTTTGCTGAGCAATGCATTGATAAAATACCTTGTTGTGGTAATAAGTAGTTCATAATACCAAAGATTGATTTTTTCATTTCTCCAGCATATTCTGTACCGCCGATTAAGATGATTTTCTTTTCAAGTGAAACCATAATAAATGTTTCTGATTCTGTACCGTCTACAATTGGGTCTGCATGGAATGTTGGAGCTGATACGATTGTGAAATCAGCAATATGGTTTGCAGCTTCTTCTTCTGTTGGACGAATGAATAGATTATGTGCAAATAGATTATGCCAAGCATATTCATTTACAACGCGGATTGCTAAACGTGTTTCAGCGTCAGCACCAGCAAAACCTTTGAATACGAACACTTCTTCTTTTTCTTTAAGATAATTAATTACTTTTGTATAAAGGGCATCAAATACTTCAGATGAGATTGGACGGTTTACTGAACCCCAATCAATATGATCTTTTGAAGACGCTTCTTCAACCATAAACTTATCTTTAGGAGAACGACCTGTGTATTTACCTGTGTTAGCACGTAATGCACCATCAACTGTTAAAATCGCTTCACCGCGAGATGTTGCTTTTTCAACTAGTTCTGGAACAGTTAGTTGTTCTTTAATGTTATTACCTGATAGAAGTGTGTTCAGTTCATTCATCATTTCTACTGAATTCATAATGTGTATATACCATCCTTTTTTCGTATTTATTGTACCCACAAATGTGGTTAGTCATCATTTATGGAATTAGTATAACACATTAAAAGAATTAGTCTATACTAATATGATATGTTTTTTTATTTTTTTAACATTTTACCATGTTTAGGACAAATTATATATATACTTTATTTAAAACGCTCTATATAGGTATAACATTTAAGTCATATTCAAATTGAGGTTGACATCGACGTATAATTCTACTAACATAGGCTATGAACGGATACTCTTATCCCGAGCTGGTGGAGGGTCAGGCCCTACGAAACCCGGCAACCTGCATTTCATTTCACGAGATGCGCTGGTGCTAATCTGAATGCAAGGATTCATTCCTTGAACGATAAGAGTGAAAGGTGCTTACGAAATAACCCCTTTCTCTCATACTGTATGAGTGAGAGGGTTTTTTTATTTCAAAATATATGGTGGTGGAAAAAACCATCTTTTTATTACGTATATACTGGCACTTTCTATAAAAAAATCCTCGTGTAAAAAGCAGCATAGGCTGGCTTGGAGTTTTTTCTACATTAATATAGAAGAAACACACATGGATAAAGAGTACCGTATCTTTTTTCGAGGCGATCTCGTATAGGAGGAAACCAATTATGGCTCAACGTCGATTATTTACATCAGAAAGTGTTACGGAAGGACACCCTGATAAAATTTGTGACCAAATTTCAGATGCGATTTTAGATGCAATCATCGCAAAAGATCCAAATGCTCGTGTGGCATGTGAAACAACTGTTACAACAGGACTTGTGTTAGTAGCAGGAGAAATTACAACATCTACATATGTAGATATTAAAGGAATTGTTCGTGAAACAGTTCAAGAAATCGGTTATACACGCGGTAAATATGGTTTTGATGCAGAAAACCTAGCTGTACTTGTGGCAATCGGTGAACAGTCACCTGATATCGCACAAGGTGTAGATCAAGCTTTAGAAGCACGTGAAGGAAGCATGACAGATGAAGATATCGAAGCAATCGGTGCTGGCGACCAAGGTTTAATGTTTGGTTATGCAAACAATGAAACACCTGAACTAATGCCGCTACCAATTAGCCTAGCGCATAAATTATCACGTCGCTTAACAGAAGTTCGTAAATCAGGATTATTAAAGTATTTACGTCCAGATGGTAAAACACAAGTAACGGTAGAATACGATGAAAATAACCACCCTGTACGTGTGGATACAATCGTTATCTCAACACAACATGATGAGGAAGTAACATTAGAACAAATCAATGAAGATCTTCGTAAACATGTGATTGCGGAAGTTGTACCGGCTGAACTATTAGATGTAGATACAAAATACTTTATTAATCCAACAGGTCGCTTTGTAATTGGTGGACCAAAAGGTGATGCAGGTTTAACAGGTCGTAAAATTATTGTTGATACTTACGGTGGTTATGCACGTCATGGTGGTGGTGCATTCTCTGGTAAAGATGCTACAAAAGTTGACCGTTCAGGTGCTTATGCAGCACGCTATGTAGCGAAAAATATCGTAGCTGCTGGTCTTGCAGATAAAGCAGAAGTACAGCTAGCATACGCAATCGGTGTAGCACAACCTGTATCAATCGCAATCGATACATTCGGCACAGGCAAAGTAACAGAAGCAGAACTTGTAGAAGCTGTTCGTGAATTATTTGACTTACGTCCAGCAGGCATTATTAAAATGCTTGATTTACGCCGTCCTATATATAAACAAACAGCAGCTTATGGACATTTTGGACGTACAGATTTAAATGTTCCATGGGAAGCAACAGACAAAGCAGATGCATTAAAAGCAAAACTTTTAAAATAATAAAGTAAAATGGTAGGAGTCATGCAAAAACATGAAACTCCTGCCATTTTTTTATCGTTTACATCAATTTTTAACAGTGTAAAATAGTGTAAGTGAGAAAAAATGTATCCATATACATCTAAGGAGCTTAAAAATGAGAAATAACGTGATTCGAGTTGTAATATTATTCTTTATAATTGTAGGTTTGAGCTTAATTTACGAAAATCAGTATACGATGACTACAGTCCAAGCAGCGCAAAAAAATACCTACACAATTTCACCATCTTCAAAACCTTTCGACCCAATAATTCTTCGTTATTCAACATATAATAAAGATACGAAAGATTATTATCTTATTCGCTCTTATTTAGAACTCTTTGAAAAGAAAAAAGGTGGTACGCTTATTTTTAAAAAAGGGACATACACGATTTCTAATGCGCTTTATGTACCGTCTAATGTAACGCTTCAATTTGAAGACGGAGTAAAAATCATAAAAGGAACAAAGACAGGGACATATGTATTTCAACCATCTACATCAATTTTTCAATTAATTCGCCCGTCTAAAGCACACTCAACAGGCGTATATGATAAGTACAAAGGTGAAAAAAATATTAAGTTTATAGGAAAAGGGAATGTTACATTTGATATGAAAAATCATGAGCGTGGTATAGCCATTATTATGGGACATAATCAGAATGTAACAGTGGAGGGTATTCAGTTTAAAAATATGTACAATGCACACTTTATTGAAATGGATGCCTCTAAAAATGTAACGATAAAAAATTCATCATTTAAAAATGCTAAGGATAATGCTTCATCTATTAAAGAAGCGATTAATTTAGATACACCAGATCGTACAACGAATGGCTGGAGTCAACAATGGAGTAAATTTGATGCGTATCCAAATACAAATGTATTAATTGAGAAAAATGAGTTTTCAAATATGCCACGCGCAATTGGTACGCATAAATATTCGTATAAAAAATTGCATAATCAAGTAGTTATTCGTTCGAATATTTTTTATAATTTACGAAAAGATCCAATTCGTGCGATGAATTGGTCGAATACATTGATTGAAAAAAATACATTTAAGATGAGTAAAAAGCATGCTGAAACATTCAATGCAAATGGAATTATCGCAAATGGCACAATCAATCCAACAATTCGTAATAATACGTTTGATTATTTTAATACGGCTGTGTCGTTTACACCGCATGTAAACAATGGCGCTGGAACGAATGAGTGGATTTACTGTGAAGTAACTGAGCAAAATAAAAAAGATTTATTAACAAATACACTTCAAAATATGTTAAGTGAGATAATTTATATCAAAAACAATATCCAACCAGATGGTACACGTAAAACGGAACGAGTTGACTTTCCAGAGAGTGTATTAAGAAAAACAATTTAAGAAT
>NZ_BJOB01000036.1 GCF_006539985.1 Kurthia gibsonii
CGCTTTTTTATATGAATCGTCGAATTTTTTTGTTTAACATAAAGATAAGTATTCTCAAATTATTAGTGAGCGATCATCTCGTGTGCAATAGTATGTCCATTCATAGAAGAAGGGTAAAATGTTGGCCAGTTCGTTACTTCTTTTAATAAATTTGCACGATTATTTCCTAAGTAAATATGATAGTGAGAAGATGCAGTAGGTGAAATACTGTGGTCACTGAATTGGATATATGTTGGCAAATTTGAATCTTTTTCTACTAATTTAAAGATATAACGGACACCACGATTACCTTTTTCATATGTTAAAATTTCATATCCATCTTCTTTATAAGTACCTGTTGCTTCTTTTCCTTTTTCTGTAAAAGTAACTTGGTTTCCTTTAATTTTGATATGTTCAATAGATGTTTTATATCCTTTTTTATAATATTTTTTGTATGCTTCTGCAGTCATACTATTATCTTTTTTTGCTTTATAAGTAAATACTTCATCTAATGTACCATCAAGTAAATAGGGATAGACCGATTGCCAATCACCAGCCCAATCGCTTAACTTACGCGATTTTACTTGTTCATCTTTAAAGTAACCTGCATAAATTTGTTTTTGTGTTTCACTCAACTTTGTATGATTATGATCGTGTTTCTTTGTTTCTTCTGTTGGTTTCTCAGCTTTCACTTTCTCTTCCTCGGTAGTCCCGTTGCATCCTGTTAGTAATAGACTAAGTGCTAAAATACTACCCCATGTTTGCTTGGTCATTTGTAAGTACGCTCCTTTAAATAGTAATGATTACACTTTAGAATTATAAAGGTATTATTTGTAAGTGTCAACATAAATAGTAATGATTACTATTTATAAAAATAGAACAAACTAAATCACAAAGGTTGCAAATGGTTTCTAACAGATGTATAATGAGGTCAAGTTAATAATTGGTTTGAGTGAATGAGAGACCTTTAAAGAACACATGCGATAGCTATGTGCTTTTTAAAGGTCTCTTTTTTCGCGTCTAAAAATAGGAGGAATTTACGTATGAGAGCAGCATCAGCATTCAATCGTCAACAAACAATCGAGGAATTACAACAAACATCATATGATTTATTAGTAATTGGTGGGGGAATCACAGGTGTCGGCATCGCACTAGATGCTGTTACACGTGGTTTGTCTGTGGCATTAGTTGAAATGCAAGATTTTGCGGCAGGTACGTCTAGTCGCTCAACAAAATTAGTGCATGGTGGCTTACGCTATTTAAAACAATTCGAAATTAAAGAAGTTGCAGAGTTAGGTAAAGAACGTGCAATTGTATATGAGAACGGACCGCACGTAACAACACCTATTTGGATGTTATTACCATTCCATAAAGGTGGTACATTCGGCAAATTCTCAACAAATATTGGTTTACGTTTATATGACTTTTTAGCAGGCGTTAAAAAATCAGAACGTCGTTATATGTTAAATGCATCGCAAACATTAGCAAAAGAACCACTTGTAAAGAAAGCTGACTTAAAAGGTGGCGGTGTCTATGTAGAGTACCGTACAGATGATGCACGTCTAACAATTGAAGTTGCAAAAACAGCAGTTGAAAAAGGTGCGACATTAATCAATTACACAAAAGCAACAGGCTTTTTATATAATGAGCAAGGCAAAATTAATGGGATTGAAGCACAAGATGTATTAAATAATCAATCTTTCAATATTCGTGCAACAAAAGTAATCAATGCAGCAGGTCCATGGGTGGATGACGTACGTTCAATCGAAGGGAAAACAACAGGAAAACATCTAATTCTTTCAAAAGGTGTTCACTTAGTATTTGATGAGTCTGTATTCCCATTAAAACAAGCGATTTATTTTGATACACCAGATGGTCGTATGGTATTCGCGATTCCACGTAATGGAAAAACATATGTGGGAACAACGGATACATTCTATAAAGGTGATCCAAAAGATATGGAAATCACAAAGGAAGATCGTAAGTACATTTTAGATGCGATTCACTACATGTTCCCAGATGTGAATATTACAGAGCGTCAAATTGAATCAAGTTGGGCAGGGGTTCGACCATTAATCCATGAAGAAGGAAAAGACCCATCTGAAATTTCACGTCATGATGAAGTATGGGAATCTGAAACAGGATTAATTACGATTGCGGGCGGTAAACTAACAGGTTATCGTAAAATGGCAGAAGGCGTGATTAATCGTATTGCATCAAGCTATAATCGTACACTAGCACCTTGTCAAACGAAGCAATTGAAAATTTCAGGTGGTGATATTGGTGGTTCACAAAATCTTGAAAAATTCATCGATATGAAAGTGGCTGAAGGTGTAAAACATGGCTTAACAGAAAAAGAAGCGCGCCATCTTGCACATCACTACGGAGCGAATGTGAATCAAGTATTTGCTTACTTAGCAGAAGCACCAAGTAATTTACCAGCAGGATTGTATGCACAATTGCAATATGGTTTAGCTTATGAGTTTGTACAACATCCAAATGACTTCTTTATTCGTCGTACAAGTGATTTATTCTTTAATATTCAAGAAGTAATTGAATACAAAGAAGTCATTTTACAATTGATGTCTCAACAATTACAGTGGACAGATAACCAAAAAGCGTTATATACTGAACAATTGGAGTTAGAGATTACACGCGCAACAACAGCCAAATAATTTGCTTGAGAGGAGAGAACGACATGAGTTTTCAAAATCAGCGCATTATTCCAGCTGCCAAAACAATTAGTCAAGTCGATTGTGCTTTTTCAAGTCCATTTGAATATGTTGTATTACTGGAAACGCATATTAGTCAATTACGTCCATTAAAAAGAGAAGCAGAACGTGTAGGAAAGAAGTTAATTATACATGCTGATTTAATCAATGGTTTAAAGACGGATAATTTCGCAGCTGACTTTCTATGTAATGAGATTCAGCCAGATGGTATCATTTCGACACGCTCGAACATGATTATGAAAGCGAAAGAGCGTGGTATTTTAGCAATTCAACGTGTCTTTTTAATTGATACGATTGCACTTGAGAAAAGTTATTCTTTAATTGAGAAGAATGCACCAGACTATATTGAGTTATTACCGGGTATAATTCCAGAGATGATCCAAGAAGTGTATGAACGAACAAAAATTCCTGTTATTACGGGGGGATTGATTCGTCATGCTGAGGAAATCGAACGCGCTTTGGATGCTGGAGCAGTAGCCGTGACAACATCAGATAAAAAACTTTGGCGAAAATTCCAAAATAATATTGACGATTCACGTGATTCTATCTAAAATGAAAAATAAGATAATATTACGTGGTTGAGATTAGGAGTCCGCATCTATAGCTATTTTTAGTAGCTTATTTAGATGCGGATTTTTTCTGTTTGCCATACAAAAAAAACAAAGGAGTGAGTTTATGTCTACTTTTACGGCAGAATTAGTTGGTACAATGTTATTGATTTTATTCGGGGGTGGTGTAGTAGCAGGTGTCGTATTACACAAATCAAAAGCTTTCGGTGGTGGCTGGATGGTCATTACATTTGCATGGGGGCTTGCAGTAGCGATGGCTGCATATGCAGTAGGAGGAATTAGTGGTGCACACTTGAACCCTGCTCTAACATTATCGCTTGCAACAATTGGTGATTTTCCGTGGAAAAATGTACCCGCTTACATTTTAGCGCAAATGATTGGTGCATTCATCGGTGCAGTGTTAGTCTATTTCATGTACTTACCACATTGGAAAGGAACAGAAGACAAGGAAGCGAAATTAGCTGTTTTCTCAACAATTCCTGCAATCAAGCATCCATTTTCAAACTTAATTGCAGAAATGATTGGAACATTTGCATTAGTACTTGGTATTCTAGCTTTAGGAACAAATACAATTACAGATGGTATGAGTCCATTCTTAGTGGGTATGTTAATTGTAGTGATTGGTATGGCTCTAGGTGGACCAACTGGCTATGCAATTAATCCCGCTCGTGATTTAGGTCCACGTATTGCACATGCATTACTACCGATTCCAGGGAAGGGTTCATCGAATTGGTCATATGCATGGATTCCAGTTGTTGGACCGATTATCGGTGGTGTATTCGGTGCATTGTTCTTCCAAAAAGTATTTGAGGGAGAAAATAATCCGTTATTTTGGGTATTTGCAGTGATTATTATCCTTATTTTTGTAGCTGCTCAAATGACTGTAAAGCATGTAAAAGAAGATTAGGAGGAATTTGATATGACAGAAAAGTATATTTTAGCATTAGACCAAGGTACGACAAGCTCGCGTGCCATTTTATTCGATCATGAGGGAGAAATTTTTTATTCACATCAACAAGAGTTTCCACAGTATTTTCCAGAAGCAGGTTGGGTAGAGCATGATCCAGAACAAATCTGGTCTTCTATTCTATCGTGTATTGCAACTGTTTTAGCAGATAAACATATAGAGGCTTCACAAATTGCAGGAATTGGTATTACAAACCAACGTGAAACAACTGTTGTTTGGGATCGTCATACAGGTCAACCAATCCATAACGCGATTGTTTGGCAATCACGTCAAACTGCAGAAATCTGTGAGGAGCTAAAAGAAAAAGGACATGATGAACTTTTCCGCGATAAGACAGGTTTGCTAATCGATGCCTACTTCTCAGGTACAAAAGTAAAGTGGATTTTAGATCATGTAGAAGGCGCACGTGAAAAGGCTGAAAACGGTGATTTATTATTCGGTACAATTGATACATGGTTAATTTGGAAATTAACAGACGGTAAAGTGCATGTAACAGATTATTCAAATGCATCACGTACGTTAATGTATAATATTCACGAATTAAAATGGGATGAGGAATTACTTGATATTTTAGGTGTTCCAGCTTCGATGCTACCAGAAGTTAAAGCATCTTCTGAAGTATATGGTGTAACAGATGCAGCGAAATTCTTTGGTAGTGAAGTGCCAATTGCTGGTGTAGCAGGTGACCAACAATCTGCTTTATTCGGTCAAACTTGTTTTGAACAAGGTATGGTGAAAAACACATACGGAACAGGTTGTTTCATGTTGATGAATACAGGTGAAAAAGCAGTCAAGTCAAATAATGGTTTATTAACAACGATTGCATGGGGCATTGATGGTAAAATTCACTATGCACTTGAAGGAAGTATCTTCGTAGCAGGTTCTGCGATTCAATGGTTGCGCGATGGTTTACGTATGTTCCGTAATTCATCTGATTCAGAACAGTATGCAAAGCGTGTTGACTCAACAGAAGGCGTTTATGTTGTTCCAGCATTCGTTGGTTTAGGAACGCCTTATTGGGATTCAGATGTACGTGGTTCAGTATTTGGCTTAACGCGTGGTACGACAAAAGAACATTTCATTCGTGCAACACTTGAATCACTTTGCTATCAAACAAATGACGTATTAAGTGCAATGGAAGAAGATTCAGGTATTCCATTTAAAACACTGCGTGTAGACGGTGGCGCAGTCGCAAATGACTTCTTAATGCAATTCCAAGCAGATCTATTAGATGTTCCAGTAGACCGTCCAGTTGTAAAAGAAACAACAGCGTTAGGTGCAGCATATTTAGCTGGTCTAGCAGTTGGTTTCTGGTCTTCAATGGATGAAATAGCAGCACACTGGAAGTTAGAACATAAGTTTACACCAGAGATGGAACAATCACGTCGTGAAGAATTATATACAGGCTGGAAAAAAGCAGTAAAAGCAGCACAAGCTTTTAAATAATCTAAAAATCGGAATCGCGCTATAATGTGGTTCCGATTTTTTGTTGTGCACGCCGTTTTAAAAATATAAAAAGTATATTTGCAAAGAGAAATCAAGCCATCTGAATTGTTTCCACATGATTTATTACAAGGCGCGTCATCTGGTGGCGTAACAATTAATGGAGTCATCATGCATAATGTTCATCCAGGCTTACCATTCGGTGGTGTTAATAATTCAGGAATTGGCAGTTTCCATGATATTCATGGTTTCAAAAAGCTATCACACGCACGCGTTGTATATCATATTTTATAAATAAAATTTTATCATAAAAATAAAGCGAGAGTATAAACATTACATATGTCATACTCTTTCTTTAATGTTGAAAGGATTTACGCATGAAAAAGCGAATGCTGTATATACATGAATATTTTTCGATTATATAAATAATGGGTTATGGATAAATAAGAGAGGGGTATGAGACTATAAAATAAATATAAAGGGGTGGCAGTGTGAGAAAAGCATATGTCGGAATCATTCTTCTTATAGGCACGCTTCTACTAGGGGCATGTAATGAAGCAACAACGTCACACTCTATTCAATACGGAAAAATCATTCAAAATGACGAAGTAGAATTAACACATACATTACGCAACGAGCAAGTATATGAAAAAATACACGACATTTTAAAAGAAGCTACAAATGTTGGGATGTCTGAAGATGAGCTCAATCATTTTTCATCACAATACATTCAATTTAAAAATACACGACAAAATATGCTGATTGCGAATTATTATCTCTGGGAAGACCGAAAAAATCAGCGTTATATTTGTCGCCTTTTTTATGAATCTAAGTATTTATTTTATGAAGTAACGGATCACAATTATCGAGAACTAAAAAAACAAATAGAGAAAGTGAAAAAGAGTAAAGAGAAATTAGATAAAGATGAAACGGTCACTAAAAAACAACCTGAGCAAACACCGAATTTATTAGGAGATTGAAATAATAAAATGAACTCTCCATTACGTTAAATCGTATGGAAAGTTCGTTTTTTTTATTATTTGTGTTTAAAATATAGCCTTTTAGGGGTATATAAAAACTATACCACCTTAGATGTAATAGGTATAGTAATTTTTAAAGCCAACTCCTCTTGCTTTAAAAATACTACAGTCTCTTATTACCTCATAACTTACTTTGACCCTTGCTCGTAGGGTCCTTTTTTATGATTTAGACTGCGGATAGAGTGCATCGACTAACACATAGATAATGGCTGTTATAATACTTACGATTAAAATAGGTGAACCGATAAAAGGCAGTGTGCCTGCGATTAAATAAAGTAGCACACGGATCAAAATTTTCACGACTTGATAATCGAAAATAGCAGCGATTCGTTCGATGATATACGATGCAAGCAAGCCATACGTCATTAATAAAATCATAATGAGACAAAAAATAAACCACACACGACTCGGCTCCATTGAATTCCAATAATAAATCTTCGTTGCAATGGTTGATAAAATACTAGTAATAATCGTAATGATTATTCGCTCACGTAAAGAATGCAAGAGCATCAACCTCCCATCTTCTATTATACGATAGAATCCTTTCAGAATCATCACAACTTTATCTTCCATATTGTACTTCGAATCATAAAAGTGTAAACTTATTTATTGTATCAGTTTACATAAAAGGGGGGTGCTTTTCATGATTCATTTAAGAGGACATCATTTACTTTGCTTAGTCGGCTACAGAGGAATGGGTTATTCAGAAGAATATGTAGAAAATATGACACGCATTCATCGACAACTGCGTGCAAGACCGACGACACTTGTTCGATTAGTAAAAGGCATTGATCATCTATGCGAGAAATATCCAAATAGCGGTGAATATCATTGTTTAAGCGAAGAAATTTTTAATCAAGATGCATACATTGCAGAAAAGTTGGGCATTCAAATTGGACAACTCGTACCATGGTTCGAAGTGGAAAGAAGATTGAAAAAGTATATTCAACCGACAGACCTTGCAACAATCTGTGAAACTTGTTCTTGGCGTTCCTACGGAGTTTGTGAAGAAGGAATGGAGCGGATTCATAAGGGAATTTCATTATTTGATGTATAAAATATAAAGGAATTAGCACTTAAATTATGGATAAATATTGTAAAACAATAGATTTTAAACTAGTCAAAAGTACTCTATAGAATAGAGTGAAAATATGCGATAATAGAATACGAACATACGTTCATTTTCATATTATATTGGAGGTTTAGTATGACAACTTTCCTTTTCAAACGCTTAAATCAATTATTTGGACTGAAAAAATATATTGTTGTTGCAGTAGAAAAAGCCAGTGGACAATCAAAACAATTCGTTGTGGTATCACGTAAGCAACACGCAGCAGTTTCAGAAGTGAGTAAACAACTTGATTTACAACAGTACGACGTAATAGCTTATACAAAAGTGCAATATGCACATATGTTAAAATTAAAATATTAAGAAAAAAGAGATTCTTTTAAGTGGAATCTCTTTTTTGTTACATATAAAAATGGAATAATAGAGGGTTTTTAGTGAATAGTGTTATGATACAGTGGGGTGAGAGTTATGAAGTGGGTGAAACGCTTTTTAAAATGGTACATAGGTTTAAATATTATACTCATTGTAGGACTAATTGTCGCAACAGAAGTATCACCAAAACCTGGTACAGCGATGATTCGCTATGTTTTTAATCGAGAAGTACCGATTAAAGACGTCGGAAATTTTAAGAAAAGTGAAGAAGTAGTAAACATACAAAAAAATATCAATTATAATTCAAAATATCCACGTAATACATTCGATTTATATACACCAAAAGATGTGAAAAAAGATGAAAAGTTACCTGTATTAATTTGGCTACATGGTGGTGGTTACTTAGCAGGGGATAAGTCACTTGCAAAAGAGTTTGCGACATATGTTGTGACAAAAGAGCGAGTTGCGGTGATTTCCATGAATTACGAATTGGCTCCTGAGCTACGCTATCCAGGGCAAGTTGTACAAGTGAATGATTTGTACAAGACACTTGTTGCTTCACCTGAAAAATGGGCAAATTTAGATTTAACAAAACTTGCATTTGGTGGCGATTCTGCAGGTGCGCAAATTGTAGGGCAGTATGTTGCGATTCAAACAAATGCCCTATATGCAAAAGAGATGAACATGAAGCAACTTGTACTGAAAGAACATTTAAAAGCTTTCATTTCCTATTGTGGTCCACTCGATTTGCAGCAAATGAAGGATTTACCGAAAAAAGAGGTACTAATGAAATTCTTTGCACGAACCGTTGCATGGGATTTAATTGGCGAGAAAAATTGGAAAGATAGCTCGGTTGTGACACAAGCTTCATTGACTGAGCATGTGACATCTGATTTTCCACCAAGTTACGTAACAGACGCGAATGGTTTTTCTTTCTTATCGCAAGGACAAGCTTTCGTAAAAGAGTTAGTGGAACAAGATATACCTATTCAGTCGCTATTTTATGCGAATGAAGAACAGCCGATTTATCATGAATACCAATTTAGCTATGATACAAAAGAGGCGCAGCGCTGTTTAGCAGAAACACTCGCATTTTTAAAAGTAACTTTAAAAGATTAAGAAAGAACAGAGACATAAGTGTACGAACATAAAAAAACGGAATCACGCTATCGAGCGGTTCCGTTTTTTTCGAACTCTAAAAAGAGAACTGAATAGCCTCTTTCATTTTATAATTCATCTGCATAGCCGAGCAAGACGATACCGATCAGTATAATCCATATAACAAAATATTGACGACCTGATAATTTTTCTTTTAAGAAAATGCGCGATAAGATAATAGAGAAAATACAAAATGACGAAATTAGTGGTGCAGCGCCAATTGCGTAAGCAGCAATGGCATATACATAGAAGAATTGACCAGCTGTTTCGAGTAATGCCGCAATTGTTCGATCTCCTTGTTTGAAGATGTTTACAACTTCATTTTTTACAACTGCTAAATAAGCCCAGTAAATGACTGCTACGATGAAGAATGTATATTCATAGGCGATTAATGCTGCATCTTCTGATAATAACTTTGCTTTTTCTAAAACAACACCATCTGCAAATGTTCCTAGACCATCTAATACAGCGTATAGTAATGGGAATAGTAAGGCGAAAAAGCCGAACTTATATTTTTTCTCGATGACAACGCCAGATTGATGGCGAATTAAATCATCTTGTTGTTTTTCAAGTACAGCAATCCAAATAACACCGATACAAATAATCGAAATACTTACATAGTGTAACCAGTTATTATCACTTGGATAGAAAATAGATAGTAAAATGACGGTAATTGCACCTGAAGAATTTTGAAGTGGTGCGACAATTGATAATTCCAAATAACGTAAACCAACATATCCAAACACCATCGAAGAAATATAAAGTGCAGAAACAGGTAAATACGTAATCATATCATCAAGATTTAACGATAAACCTTTAACGAGCATATAGATGGTTGCATGCGCACCCATGACAAGACCGACCATGATTGTAATTTTGGCATGACTATTGCGGTCGGCAGGATCTGACCCTTTTTTGTAGAACAAGTTGGCTGCGCCCCAACATGCCCATGTTAACATTGCATATAAAAACCACATAAATAAAAAAGACCCCTCTATCTCAATAAAATAAACGAATGCATGAAGAAAGTTACGACATGAATTGTTTTTTCAGTTCGACGGTTAATTCATCAATTGTTGTACAAACATAGCCATTTTGCTTAATTAGACCAACAACGAATAAGTTGCGATAGACGAATTGATTTTCAACACCGTCTGCTTGTAGTGCTTCAATTTTCTTCATGTTGTCGCGCCCTTGTTGTCTTGAATCTGTAAATACAGCGAAAATAGGACGATTTAACATCGAAAAAGCACCGATTTCTGCGGCAACACCACTGTCGATTTCAACACCATCAATGACTGCTATTAAAAAGTCACTCATTTTTAATGCTTCAATATCTGCGTATGCAATCTGCTCACTATTTGCAAATGCTGTTTTATCATTAATTGCATCATTTTCTTGTGGTACGTATAAGTCGACGTTTGGTAACGTGTGACGAACTGCTTTTGCAATCATTTCGTTCACTAAACGATCACCTAAACTAAATAATCCGTTCGCTAAATAACCTTTCAACATCTTGCATAACCTCCGTTCTGTTCTATTGTATGTTATTGTGTAATAAAAAAACAAGCATCTATGCAAATTTTGAATTGAAAGAAAAAGAGAGACACCAAAAATGGGGTCTCTCTGTGTGATGATTTACAATTTAATAAAATCAAACCTTTATCTTGTATGTAATTGGGCGTGAATCGTCGCTGTTTTTAGTTTACTCATCACTTCAGGTGATAAGCCAATTTCATAACCTTCTACTTCGATAATATAATCCATATCAAGTAGCGTATCAATATCTGCTCCAATCGTAAAATCACCCGACTGATAAATACCATAAAAACGTAATTTTAAGGTTTCTTCATTTGCGGTGGCTTTTGAATAAATGTTTTTCCTGCCTCTGTCAATTTCAACGAGAAGTCACATTTTTTTCAAAGAAAAATTATTTTACACTCTTTTTCCACTGAAAAGATAGTAATAAATCTTATTTGCGTGTCAGCCATTCTGAAAAAATGAAAAATAGAATGATGAATGAAAAAGCGATAATGAAGAACCAAGTTGGAACACTACCAAACATTAATAACATATTGAACCTCCAAAACCATTGTTTTATCTAGCATAGCATGAAATGAAAAGGGCGTAAAAAAATTAACACATTTCTCTAAAAATGAGTTAGAATAAGAGAGTAAATGCGAGTAGAGAGGTTGTTTGAACATGATACATTTAAATTGGAAAGATGCACCAACAATTAAAACGGTCAAATGCGAACATACAAATGCAAAAAAATATTTAGTATCGAATATGCTAACAGTAGGTAAGGAGTATGAAGTGAAAAATGAAACAGACGAGTTTTATTTTGTAGTTGATAACTCAGGCCACGTCGGTGGTTACTACAAAGAATATTTCGCATAATTGAGCGATTTACAGAAAACAGCTCCTCCGTCTCATCGGGGGAGTTTTTCTTTTTTTAGAATAGGGGGAAGCGACGATGCACGAACTGATTGAACAAGAAATTGTAAAGCGCACGAAAGATCATGAAAATAATGAGTGGCAATCACTTATTCCAGAAGGTGGTTATAAATCACCAGATGCTTATTTATACGAAGATATTCTATTAAGTGTAGTACTGAAAAAAGCGATTTTACTAAAGGGACCTTCTGGTTCAGGGAAGACGAAATTAGCAGAGTCGATTGCGGCATTATTTGAACAACCGATGCATAGCATTAACTGTTCGGTTGATTTAGATGCAGAGAGTTTACTTGGTTTTAAAACAGTTGTACAAAAGGAAGGGCAGACATGGATTGATTTTGTGGAAGGTCCTGTTGTAAAAGCGATGAAAGAAGGACATTTCCTTTATATTGATGAAATTAATATGGCAAAACCTGAGACATTACCGATTTTGCATAGTGTATTGGATTATCGCCGTATGTTGACGAATCCATTTACAGGTGAGGTTATTCAAGCGCATCCAAACTTCGGCGTCATTGCCGCAATTAATGAAGGGTACATCGGGACAACACCGATGAATGAAGCGCTGAAAAACCGTTTTGTTTCTTTTGCGATTCCATATATTACAGGTGAACAATTAGCGGGATTAGTGGATGAATACTTCCCGAGGATTCAAGCAACTTTAAAAAATAGTATGCTGTCACTTGCGACAGATTTGCGAAAACAAGCAGAGAATGGTTTAGTGAGTGAGGAAGCAGCGTCGATTCGAAGTTTATTAGATGCGATTGAGTTAGCGCAATACATGTCACCAATTCGTGCAGTGCGATATGCCATTGCAGAAAAATTAGATGATGCATCAGAAAAGCAGTTAGTTATTGAATTAGCAAAAACATGGATGGAGTAGGTGATTCGATATGGCAGAGATGAGTAGATTTATTCAATTTAATAATGAACAAATCGATGCAAGACAGATGATTACCTATGAGAATTTAGCACAGGCACTTTCGGGAAATCCACATATTCATCTAACAGAACGACAATTAATGGAATTCAATCCGAAAGAACAAACGATGTCCATGTCTGTATTTTGGCGTCATCGAACAGCTGAACAAACACATTTAGGCCGTTTATCTGATATTTTTTTACTAGCAGAGGGGTTTTGGCGTCATTTTTCACAAAGAGCTTGGCATGAATTTCAAGAAGAAATAACAGAGCTGAACTATCCAAAGTTTTTTGAACAACAGCTTATTATGGCAGAAGAATTTCGTTTGATGGAATCTGTCGCCAAAAAACGTCCAGGTACAAAAAAAGCTTTTCGATTGCGTACACAAGCCTATTTAGCGACATACCAACATCAAATTCATGTGCACCATCAAAAAGGATTTCTAGCAGAAGCATTATTAAATTATTTTTATATCGCTCTACATGAAGGCAGTTTACGCTTACCGACAGGTGGAATATTCGATACATTTAGCGATTTACTATATAAATGGCAGCACGTATTCGATAGTCAATCGACAGAGGAAACGATTCGTATCATTTGGACGCTTGTACCGCAGATTGAAGAAATTCTAAAAAAAGATATTCAGTTGGATGTCTACGCTTTACTAGATCAGTTGGAAGCAGCACCTTTTATTCCAGATCATGAACATGATGGTGTTTGCGGGATGGAAGAAGGCAGTGATGAAGCTAAAGAAACAATCGAAGAAACTTTTAGAAGTTGGCATCGTGAATCACAAGATGATACAGGGATCCATCTACGCTTTGAGTTAGAGCGGGGAAACGAAGGGAAATCTTTATCAGATGAAGCAGTGGAAGGACAGGATGGTCAACCACCGACAGAAGTTGGAACTGGCGGAGATGTAGACGCTACTGTTAAACCACAAAAAGAAGAAAGTCTCGCGACAAAATCATTAAAAAAGAAATATACCAAGTCTGGTAAAGTATTTGGACGTGAACATGAACAAGTAATCTATCAAGAGAAGATGATTACTACACATGGAGAAGAGGTTACACCAAAATCTATCATGGAAAAGTGGCGTCTACAACAAGAACCAATGGTACGTGCACTTGTTCAAGAATTACGAAAACGCATGGCACAAAAGAAGATGAGTCGACGAACGCATCTCAGTTATGGTCGTTTAGATTCAAAACAACTTTTATCATTTGTTACAGAGAATCGCCCGCGTCCCTTTTATAAAAAAGATGCACCTTCTAAGCCACTTGATGCTGTATTTGGTCTATTAATTGATGGTTCGGCTTCTATGATGGATAAAATAGATGAAACAAAACAGGCCGTTCTATTATTCCATGATGTACTGCGTTCACTTGAGATTGCGCATGAGATGACTTTATTTTATGAAGATGCGTATGAAGCGACAAAAGAAGTGCAGCCGAATACATTTGAATGGATTCATCGTTTAGAGGACGGGGCAGTAGATGCTAGTGAAAAAATTGCAGCGATGACATCGCATGAAGATAATCGAGATGGCTTTGCGATTCGCTGGATGACAGAGCGTTTAAAGAAGCGACCTGAAAAACATCGCTTTTTACTTGTTTTTTCCGATGGGGAACCTTCTGCTTTTGAATATGCACAGAATGGTATATTAGATACTGCTGAAGCTGTTATTGAAGCAGAGAAGCAAGGGATTACCGTATTACATCTATTTTTAAATACATCCGAACCGAGTGAAGAACAACTTCAATTATTTTCAACCATCTATGGTAGACAGTCTATTGTCGCAAGTGATGTAGCGCAATTTTCAGATATGACACTTCGCACGTTACGAAAAGTTTTATCACTCGTTGTACAAAGTATGTAAAAAAGGAGCCGTTCCTCTATGACGGGGAATGACTCCTTTTCATTTTAATAGCCTTGTTGTTTTGTTTGAATCGAAAGTAAACGCTGTTTTAAATCTTCTTCCATACGACCAATTTCAATTTCAGCTTCACGACGTTTTTGACGTCCTTCTGCTTGAATTTGTAAAGTTTCTTCAATCGTCGAAATTAAGTTCTCTTGTGTTGCTTTTAATGTTTCGATTTCTACGATACCACGCTCATTTTCACGCGCTGTTTCAATCGTGTTCATCTTCAGCATTTCAGAGTTCTTTAATAATAAATCATTTGTTGTCGCAGTTACTTGTTTTTGCGCTTCAACTGCTTTACGTTGATTATTCAATGTAAGAGCGATGGCAATCTGATTGCGCCAAAGCGGAATTGCTGTCATAATCGAAGATTGAATTTTTTCAGCTAATGTTTGGTTCGTTTGCTGAATCATACGGATTTGCGGAGCAGATTGAATCGTAATCTGGCGCGATAGCTGTAGGTCGTAAATACGTTTTTCTAAACGATCGACGAACTGTGCTAAATCATTTACTTCTTGAATCGCCATTTGATCATTCGATTTTTCAGCTTCTGCACGTAATTTTGGCAAAATATCGTTCGTGATTTCATCGCGCTTTAATTCAGCTGCAGCGATATAGACATTTAATGCTTCAAAGTACGTTTTGTTTTGTTCATATAATTGGTCGAGCATTTGAACATCATCTACAAGACCGCGTTTTGAATGTTCAAGTTGCACACCAATACGATCAATCTGTGTACTCAGTTTTTGATACTTCGACATCATTTCTTGAATCGATTTTTGCATTTTACCAAAAAGTTTACGTAAGCCTTTTGGTTTGTCTTGATGTAATTCTTCAGGGTCAAGTTCATTTAATTTTGTCATTAAATCTTTCAAAATATCGCCGACAGGCCCAATATCTTTCGCCTGTACATGGTCGAGCATTTTATTTGAGAAGCTCGATAAAGCATTTTGTGCATTTGCACCATACGTTAAAATTGCTTCATAACTACCTGTTGGAATTTGAGAAGCTAATTGACGTGCTTTTTCTTGATCTTCAGGTGTTAAACGATCTAATTGGCGAACCGGTGCATCTTTTTGAATTTCTGGTTGAATCGTTTGTTGCTGTGGCAGAGGATTCATTGTAAATGGATCTGCCAGTAAATCATCGACTGATTTATTTGACTGATTTTCTTGCATAAATTAAGACTCCTCCTTCGAGCTACGCTCACTTCGTCTCGTCACAAAATCAAGCTCGACTTTTAATTCTTCGATATCAGCTGCTAAAATTTGACGAAGATCTTTTTCTAATGACACAAAAAGATCTTCAAGTGCATCACGTGTGCGTTGAAGTGCAAGATGCATCTCCGTATCTTTAATCGGCTGTCTCGATAAATAAGCATATTTCTCCGTTAATTCAGTAGCAGAGGGTAGGTGAGAATAGAAAAAGATTTCTGCTTGATAGAATTTCGGAGGATTTGCACGCACGATTGAAATAATGCGTTTTGATAAACGACTCATTTCAAATAAATGTTTAAAACCTGAAATTGAACGAACGCGTGTCGCCATTCGGTTAAAGTTGTAAAGTGATTCTCGCGCCTCTTGAATCTGCACTTCGATGTGATTATATTCTGATTTGGTAAGACCAAATTGCTTTCTTTTCTTGTATCGTTGATAAACTTTTATAATAAAGTTGCTCGTCATGTAAACGAGCGCAGCGATTGCAAGACTAACCCAAAAGCCTAAATGGAATCCTGACATCGCAATCATAAATGTAACGGGTATCGTTATAAATGAAATGAAGTAGCGTAATGCTGTATGTCCAGCGTGTAACATGTAATTCCCTCCTTACACTCTTTTGTTAATATACGTTTTAAAATGTAGAAGGTTTCAATTCAAAATATTTTCTTTTGAAATAATTTGTCGAATTATTGACCACGTTGTAGTTCAATCTTGTGAATGAGTTCGTCAATTAATTCTATCACATATGATGATGCTTCTTCTAGTTTAGACAAGCACTGTTCAGCTGTACGTAAGTCGTTATGTGAATAAGCAGTTGCAGCTTGTTTTGCTAGTTCATGTACTTGTGCATGATACGTATCTAATTGTTGATATGCGGGCTCATTCGCAAAACGAGCACGTGCTTTTTCTGAGTTGTACCATTTACCTAAACGACAATCCATGTGCGAAGACACATCTTCAGGACGGATATGTTCTAAACCTAAGAACATATTATATACTTTCCATTTCCATAAAATATGATCGGCTTTTGATAATTGCAACAGCGCATAGCTTGAAAGCTGTACATTTGCATTATTGACAACACTTAGACGGAATGCATCAATCTCTTTACTTAATTGATGTACACCAACAGAAGTCGATTGTCCAAGTTCACGAATATCTTGTTGTAAATCGGTAATCTGTACCATACGATTAGATACGTCATCAATCGCAACAGACTGTTCTTCAGAAATTGAAGCAGTGGTTTTAACTGCATCGTTGATATCTGAAATCTCATCGACAATTTGATTGAGAAGTGGAAGTGACTCTTTTGCTTCAGTAGTAGCTTCTTTAATAATTTTTGTTGTACTTGTAATCGATTCTTGAACCGTATTTGAATATGATTTTAAATGCTTCACATTCGTGGATACTTCTGTTAAAGCAGATACCGTATTTTCTGCAAGCTTACGAACTTCTTGTGCAACAACTGCAAAACCTTTGCCATGCTCACCTGCGCGCGCTGCTTCGATTGATGCGTTTAGTGCTAGTAAATTCGTTTGATCAGCGATTTCATTAATCAAAGTGACAACATGTTCAATGTCACCGACACGTTTTTGTAATTCGCTAAATGACTCAACAATTGTAGAGAATGTTTCACCTGTTTTCATAATTTCATTTAAAGCACCACCAATTTCATTTTGTGAATGAAGTGCATATTCAACTGATTGGTTTGTTTTTTCTGAAATTCGGGTAGAAGTACGTGCAATCTCTGCAATCGAAGCAGTAATCTCTTCAGTTGCAGCAGTAGAAGATTGAATCTCGTCTGTTTGGCGATCTAGACTATAAATTAAGTCTTTCATATACATGATTTTAGAGTTTGTCTCAATTAAACGGACAATTTCAGATACGGATCTTTCAAGTGTGCGCTCTGTAAAAGATTCAAATAATAATTCTTGATCGACATTCACTGCAGATTGAAATGAGCGCATTAAGTCGAATGCTTTGGAAGGTTTAAACCCAAAGTTGTATAATACGTGTGTTGTCACATAGAATGCGAATTGATTGAAAATCACAATCGTTTTTCCAGGTTCAAATTGATGTTTTCGGAACTGATCAAAGAATTGTAACGTCTCATTTACATAGTGTTCGTCGCGATCAGCTGTAAAAAAGTTTACAAGATAATGTTCAATCATCTCTTCAGCAATTTTATGGTGGCTATCAGGAGATAATTCTGTTAAATATTGTGTGAAAATTTCTTTCATAGATGGAGTTGAACTAGCCAATGTTTCATATAAATAACGTAAATTTTTTTCGTCGTTTGATGTAAAATGATTGAATGTGAGCGTTTTTTGAAAACGTTCAATTGTTTGAATATCAGTACCGCGTTCTAATAATTGATTCATTTTAAGTTTTGGGCGAAGTGAAGAAAACATGTATAAACCTCCATTTTTTGGTTAAAGCTATTTTAGTTATTTTAGCATATTTTAAGAGGGTAGTGTAGTAAAAAAGATATATTGTCACACAAGTAATTTTTTTAGAAAGTAGGTATACTATGTATAAAGTAATTTACATGAAAGCAGACTATGAGCCATGGTGGCAGTTTGAAGGTTGGGAAGAACATGTCGTGACAGAAGTCACATATGATAATGAACAAGAAGCAAATCAATATTTACAACAATTAATTGAAGAGTTTTCAAAAAAATATATGAATATGATGCATAAAAAAGATCGCTTTTGGGCTTTTTGGTCCGATGATGAAAGAGAATACTGTGAAAACTGCGCAGACTGTTTACCTGTTTACCATGGGGTAATATGGGAAGTAGTAGAAGAAAATGTCAAAAAATGAAAAAATTATTGTCAAATATATTCAAATTTATTGACAACATAAAGTGGTATGTTATAATAAATTTAACAAATGAAACTTGTATTACCGGTACTTCTATTCACATATTACAAAAAGTGATCGGGTTTATGTCGGTACTTATTGTAATATGTGAATTTTTGCAAAGGTATAATTAGATTCATATGTTCACTTTTTATTTTGGAGGTTTTTACACATGAAACAAGGTACAGTAAAATGGTTTAACGCAGAAAAAGGTTTTGGCTTTATCGAAGTTGAAGGAGAAAACGATGTATTCGTACACTTCTCTGCAATCCAAGGCGAAGGATTCAAAACTTTAGACGAAGGTCAAGCAGTTGAGTTCGAAGTTACTGAAGGTAACCGTGGACCACAAGCAGAAAACGTTGTAAAACTTTAATTTACAATTACAGAGGCTAGCTTCGGCTAGCCTCTTTTCTATTTCATTTTTTATTTTCTGAATTATTTGTTATTATGGATATAATGAATAGTATGGAGGTTAGATAAATGGAACAAGGTACAGTAAAATGGTTTAACGCAGAAAAAGGTTTTGGTTTTATTGAATCCGAAGAAGGAGCAGATATTTTTGTTCATTTTTCAGCGATTCAAGATGATGGGTTTAAAACATTGGATGAGGGACAAGCTGTAGAATTTCAAATTATCGAAGGTGAGCGTGGACCACAAGCAGCGAATGTCATGAAAAAATAGTGTACAAGAGAAAATCTTTAAATTAAAAAGAAAACACATAAAAGCAATGTTGTTTTCTTTTTTTAATGTAAAAAAGAGAATTGAATATTATATCATCATAGTGATTAAAGGTATATTTTTATGACAATTAATAGTAGTTTATGATACAATTGGTTTTAGGATAGAAGTTATATGGGGGAATATACATGGGTGCAAAAACAAGAACGTCCAAACGACGTCGAAAGAGGCTGCTACATGGTTCTTTATGGTTGCTAGTCCTTTGTTTAGCTGTTGTTAGTAGCTACCTGATTTATTCAGTGATATCTGTTAAAGGGGCATTGAACGACTCCAAAGTATCACTACAACGTGAAGCAAATAAGTCAGATTTGAGAGAAAAGGAAGTTTCATATAGTGATGATCCCTTCTCCATTCTATTGCTAGGTATTGAAGATTATGCGAAAAATACAGAAACTGCACGTGCAGATACACAATTAGTTGCAACATTCAATCCGAAAGAAAGTAAAGTGATTTTAACGACTGTACCACGTGATACACGTGTTCAAATTGACAATGCGGGCGAATATACGGGTGTACATAAAATTAACGCAGCAATGACATATGGACAAATTAATTCGTATGGTGGGGAGAAATTACAGTTGGAAACAACCGAAAAATTATTGAATATTCCGATTGATGCTTTTGTAACAGTGAATTTTGATGGATTTCGTGATGTAGTGGATGCACTAGGTGGTATTAATATAGATATCAAATATCCTTTCTGGGAAACAAATGTCTATAATAAAAAGCGCATTGATTTCAAAGCTGGAGAGTCTCGTTTAACAGGAGAAGAAGCGCTAGCCTTTGTACGTATGCGTAAGCGTGATGTCAATGATGTTTATTCACGTGAACAGCGCCAACAACAGTTTATTCAAGCAACTGTTGAACAGTTAAAATCTGCGAATACATTATTAAAAGTAGGGGAATTAACAAAAATCTTCGGTAAAAATGTGAAAACAAGTTTATCGATTTCAGATTTATTTGCTATCCAAAATCAATATTTAAAGATGGAGAATCTAAAAATCGAATCAAAAGAAATTGAAGGTTATGAAACGCGAATTAATGGCGTTTCGTATTTTGTAGCAGATCAACAGAAGTTACAAAACTTAAGCAAAGAATTGCGTACAGAGTTAAACTTGAATCCAAATGAACCATTCAAGACAAATGCGTCATTTGGTGCTTATTAAATCAAATTTTAGAGTGCATACTTTCGGGTATGTGCTTTTTTGTATAAAAAAGAAGAAACCACATCATTGTGATTTCTTCTGTATTTTAAATTAATCTAATTTATTTGTTGCTTTCCACTCTAGGAATTCATCATATGTTAATTGCTTATCTAAAATTGAACCGTCTTCGCGGATTTCAATTACACGATTTGCGATTGTTTGGATGAACTGATGGTCATGAGATGTGAAAATCATCGCGCCTTTAAAGCTTGTTAAACCTTCGTTTAGTGCTTGAATTGATTCAAGATCTAAGTGGTTTGTTGGTTCGTCTAAAAGTAGTACGTTTGAGTGTGATAACATCATACGAGATAACATACAACGCACTTTTTCGCCACCTGATAAAACAGAAGGTGATTTTTTCACTTCTTCACCAGAGAATAGCATACGACCTAAGAAACCACGTAAGAATGTTTCTGTTTCATCTTCTGGAGAGAACTGACGTAACCAATCAACTAATGTTTTTTCAGAACCTTGGAAAAATTCTTCGTTATCTAATGGGAAGTAACTTTGAGAAGTTGTAACGCCCCATTTGTAAGAACCTTCAAAATCTTCATCTTCACCAGCGATGATTTTTAATAAAGCTGTTTTAGCGATTGGATTACCAAGTAAAACAATTTTATCTTCACGATTCATTGAGAAGCGCATATCTTTAAATTGTTGTTCGCCATCTACAGTTTTACCTAAACCTTCAACTGTTAATACGTCATTACCGATTTCGCGTTCCATCGTAAAGTTGATGAATGGATATTTACGGCTAGATGGACGAATGTCATCTAACTCGATTTTTTCTAACATCTTTTTACGAGAAGTCGCTTGTTTTGATTTTGAAGCGTTCGCAGAGAAACGAGCAACGAATGCTTGTAATTCTTTGATTTTCTCTTCTTTTTTCTTGTTTTGATCTGATAACATACGTTGTGCTAATTTACTTGATTCATACCAGAAGTCGTAGTTACCTACATAAACTTGGATTTTAGAGAAGTCAAGGTCAGCGATATGTGTACATACTTTATTTAAGAAGTGACGGTCATGCGATACAACGATGACAGTGTTCTCGAAGTTGATTAAGAATTCTTCTAACCATTGGATTGCTTTTAAGTCTAAGTGGTTGGTAGGCTCATCTAGTAATAGAACGTCTGGCTTACCGAATAAAGCTTGCGCTAATAATACTTTGACTTTTTCAGAACCTGTTAGTTCAGACATTGTCATATAGTGCATTGAATCAGGAATTCCTAAACCTTGTAGAAGGATTGCTGCATCTGATTCAGCTTCCCAACCATTCATATCTGCGAATTCACCTTCTAATTCAGCAGCACGAATACCGTCTTCATCTGTAAATGGATCTTTTGCATAGATGGCATTTTTCTCTTGCATAACTTCATACAATTTTTTATGACCCATCATAACTGTTTCAAGCACTTGGAATTCTTCATATTCGAAGTGATTTTGTTTTAAGACAGCTAAACGTTCATCTGCCCCCATGCTTACATGGCCTTCTTGTGGCTCGATTTCACCAGAAAGAATTTTTAAAAATGTTGATTTACCAGCACCGTTTGCACCGATTAGGCCATAACAGTTACCAGGTGTAAATTTAATATTAACGTCTTCAAATAGCTTACGATCGCCGAAACGAAGAGCTACATTACTTACTTGAATCATGTAAGTACCTCCTTTTTCACAATACCTCCATTATAACACGTCTACATAGGTACGACTATAGGCTAGATGGAACTAGACAGGAAACTGACATAGTTTCTTAGAAAATATCGAAAGAAACGCGAAAATAAAACAAAAGGGGGAGGGCATAAAAAATACGAGCATCCAAAAGGATACTCGTATTTGAAGTGATTCTTATTCTACAGGTTGATTTTGTTTTTTCATTGAACCTGTTTTTTCAAGATTGTCGTACATTTCGAATGCGCGGTTTAATAAGTGTGGAGTTTGTACATTACCGTGTTTTTCAACTGCAGCATTGTAGTATTCCCATAATTGTTCACGGAAATCAGGGTGTGCACAGTTTTCGATGATTAATGGAACACGTTCTTTTGGTGCAAGACCACGTAAATCAGCAACACCTTGTTCTGTAACGATTACATCTACATCATGCTCTGTATGGTCAACATGTGTAACCATAGGTACGATTGAAGATACAGCGCCACCTTTAGCATATGATTTTGTAACGAAGATGCCAAGACGTGCGTTACGTGCGAAGTCACCTGAACCACCAATACCGTTCATCATTTTTGAACCTGAAACGTGCGTTGAGTTTACGTTGCCGTAAATATCTGCTTCAAGAGCCGTATTGATTGAGATTAATCCTAAACGACGGATTAATTCTGGGTGGTTAGAGATTTCTTGTGGACGTAATGTAATCTTGTCTGCATATTTCTCTAAGTTACCATATACCTTTTGTTGTAATTCTTCAGTTAATGTAATTGAAGTAGCAGCTGCGAAGCGTACTTTACCTGCATCAATTAGATTAAATACAGCATCTTGTAATACTTCTGAAGCAACAACTAAGTTTTCAAATTCTGCGTCTGCGAAACCATCTAATACAGCATTTGCTACTGAACCAACACCTGATTGTAGAGGCATTAATTCATTTGTTAAGCGACCTTCTTTAATTTCGTTACGGAAGAAATCAAGTAGGTAGTTCGCCATTGTTTGTGTTTCTTCATCAGGAGGCACGATTAATGAAGGTGCATCAGGTTCTTCAGAAACAACGATTGCTTTAATTTTTGCTGGATCAACTTTAATTCCTTTTTCACCGATGCGTTGTGTTGCATCTGTCATAGGGATTGCTTCACGCTTACCTTGTTCACCAGGAATATAAATATCATGAATACCGATTAAAGTTTCAGGATGTGTAATATTTAATTCAATGATAATGTTTTCAGCTACTTCACAAATGATTGGTGAGTTACCAACTGAAGTTGTTGGGATGATATAACCATCTTCTGTAACTGCTACGGCTTCAATAATCGCATAGTTTACTTTACCGAAGATATTTTGACGGTATTGTTCGGCATTGTGCGATAAGTGCATATCTGCATATAATACATCGCCCGAGTTGATTAGTGTACGGATTCCGCGGTCACCAATGAATGGTCCACGTTTACGAATACCACCAGCAGTTGCTAAGTAGTTATCAACTTCAGGGCCTAATGAAGCACCTGTGTAAACATCAATTTTGAATGTTTCATTTTTCGCGCGTTCTGCAAGAGCCATTGGTACAACTTTTGCATCTCCAGCACGAGTAAAGCCTGACATACCTACTACGTCGCCGTTTGAAATTAATTTTGCCGCTTCTTCAGCAGATACAACTTTATTTGCTAGTTCTTTTAACCCTAAACGTTTTTCGATTGTTGATTCCATTCATAATTCCCCCTAAAAATAATAATCATGTAAATAATTGTTTTGTAAGCGTTTAACAAAATAGGCACATGACGAGTGAAAAAATCGGTCGGTCATATAATTATACTAAATCACATTTCTCTGTACTATTACAGGGGAATGATAGCGCTTTATTATATTCCCATTTGAAATAGAATTTGGTTTCGATTTCTAACTATATTTTTACACGAAGTAGATAAATTAATCTAGTCTTTTCTCTTAAATTTTTTATTTTTTTTATTCTATGGAAATTTAAGACTTTGAAAATGATAATTTTTTGATTGAAACTTATGCGTAGTTTAAACTGAAAAATGAATGAAATCAAATGTTATGTGTTAATGAGGGTAAAAATACACATCAAAAAAGTGTTTAATAAAAAAATAAAGACATAACTCGCTTATTCGCGAATTATGTCCAATATGTTCAAGTTATGCTTTTTTTTGTGCCTCGAAAATAGCCGAGATGAAGTCCATACCAAGTGCAGATAAGTCACATCCAGATGCATTTGGATGACCGCCACCATTATATTCTTTCGCAATTTTTGATAAATCAAGTTTTTGTCCAATTGAACGTAGCGAGACTTTATTTTTTACTAAAGAGACAATGAAGACACAATCAATTTCTTCTTCAAACTTCTCAGCTAAATGATTGCCAAGTTCGCTAAAGAATGAATCTGTTTCAACAACACCAATATTAATCGGTTCATCATGTCCTTTTAATGTGTAATTTTCAATGATGATCATTTGTTTTGATTTTTTCTTTAAAATTTTACGTAGTTCATCTTTTGAAAAATCAAGATACTGTTGGTCGGCCTCTGTGAACAATGAGTCATTTAAAATGTAATTCATACGATCCTTTGCGAATTCGTGGCGACGACGTGCGTAGAAAATCGTATTCAGGTCGGCAGCTTCCTGGATCGAAAGAGCGTGCCAATCCCATGTATCATATAGACGAACATTTTCAACAAAATGCGTAACACGTGTTAACATCGTGTCTTTTTCTTTTTGTGTATATTCAGGGGTGGCGATTGATTCTTCACCATCTTCTTGCTCGATTCGTTGAAGAGGTGCCACTTCAAAACCAGCATTGAATAAATTTTTGAACATTAAAGTAGTCGCACTCATTTTAATGCCATTTTTTTCTGGAATAACTTCTGCCCAATCATAATCATTTAAATAGAGTGCAGAAGCATGGTGGTCAATTAAAATAATATGACGGCCGTTCGGTTCTTTATTAACAGCAGAAATCGCTTCAGCTGTTTCTTCTTTTACAGATAAGTCTGTAATGATTAATAGTTCTTGATCTTGCAGCTCAGCGATTTTTTCAATCACAGCCTCATCAATTTTACGCGTCTCTACATAGTAAGGAATATGCGGAATACCAAAAGCATCTAATACAATTGAAGGACCGATTCCGTCCAAGTCTGTATGTGTAATTAAATGAATTTGAGCATATTGCGTTAGTTTTTTCGGTAATTTTTTAAAATTCATATCGTCAACGCCTTTCTAAAACATCGAACCTCATTATAGCATTGAGTGGTTTCATAAAAGAAGGGGAAAGCACGAATTTATACATTTTACTTGGCTGAAAGGGAATCATATTGCGTTGAAAGGG
>NZ_BJOB01000037.1 GCF_006539985.1 Kurthia gibsonii
GGGACTATTCCGCGCGCGAATGGGAATCCACACCTATATAAAACGAAAAATACCTGCTAAGCGACGAAGCGCCTAGCAGGTATTTTAATAATTCGAGTTGAATTATTTAAGACCGTATTTTTTGTTGAAACGATCAACACGTCCATCAGCAGACGCGAATTTTTGACGGCCAGTGTAGAATGGGTGACATTCGTTGCAGAATTCGACAACGATGTTTTCTTTTACTGAACCAGTTTTGAAAGTGTTACCACAAGAGCAAGTTACTGTTGCTTCTTTGTAATCTGGGTGAATACCTTGTTTCATGTTTGTTTCTCCTCTCGCCCTGAACCATCTGGAACAGAGTAGTTAATATCAAACTGTTGCCTTACACGACCCAGAATCATCTGTCGCATATGCAACACGTAATGATTGCATCATGAATCAAATTATAACAAAGACCTTATTTGAATGCAATTTATTTTTCTTGATATGACATAAATAAAATGTTTTGAGCCTCTATTATGTAAGATTAAATAAGCCCTTTACCATTCGTTGCTTTTTTCATACTTGAATCAAGCTTTTCAAAAAATTCTTCGTTTGTTTTACATGTACGTAGTTTTTTCAAGAACTTCTCTGTAAAGTCAGGTGCATCCGCAAATGTTTTGCGAATTCCCCACAATTTATTCAATTGTTCTTTTGGAATGAGTAATTCTTCTTTTCTTGTTCCTGAACGACGAATATCAATCGCTGGGAAAATACGACGCTCTGCTAAATTTCGGTCTAAGTGCAATTCTAAGTTCCCTGTACCTTTGAACTCTTCATAAATCACTTCATCCATGCGTGAACCCGTATCAACTAAAGCAGTTGCTAAAATTGTTAGACTTCCGCCTTCTTCGATATTACGTGCAGCACCGAAGAATCGTTTTGGACGATGGAAGGCAGCTGGATCAATACCACCTGAAAGTGTACGTCCACTTGGCGGAATAACCAAGTTATAAGCACGTGCTAAACGTGTAATCGAGTCCATTAAAATAATGACATCACGTTTATGTTCCACAAGGCGCATCGCACGCTCTAATACTAATTCTGCTACCTTCACATGATTTTCAGGTAATTCATCGAATGTCGAGCTGACAACATCTGCTTGAACAGAACGCTCAATATCTGTTACTTCCTCAGGACGTTCATCAATTAATAAAACAATTAATTCAGCTTCAGGATACTTTTCTGTAATGGCATTCGCTATTTCTTTTAATAATAGCGTTTTACCTGCTTTTGGTGGCGCTACAATCAACCCACGTTGTCCAAAACCAACCGGTGCAACTAAATCCATAATTCGTGTTGATAATTTCGTTGGTGTTGTTTCTAGTTTGATTTGTCGATCAGGATATAGTGGTGTTAAAGCCGGAAAATGAACACGTTCTTTTGCAGTCTCAGGATTCTCACCATTTACTGCTTCTACGTGTAGTAAACCATAATAACGTTCATTTTCTTTTGGTGGACGCACTTTACCCGTTACTTTATCTCCATTACGTAAGCTAAAACGACGAATTTGAGATGCAGAGATATAAATATCTTCAGAACTTGGCGAATAGTTAATTGGACGTAAGAATCCAAAACCTTCTTGTGAGACGATTTCTAAAATTCCTTCCATGAAGAAGTAGCCTTCTTGTTCAGCTCTTGATTTTAAAATAGCAAAGATTAATTCTTTTTTCGTTAATTTACTATAATAAGATACTTTATACTCTTTTGCGAGCGCATAAAGATCCTTGAGTTTCATATCCTCAAGTTGTGAAATTGTTAATGCCGACATATTTATTCAACACCACTCTTATATTATTTTTTTATTTATTTTATATGCAATGCATAGGAATTTAAAAGAGATGTATAGAAAGAAAGGGCTCGACAGCTTGCGCTGCCGAGCAATTATATAAGTAGAATGAGAAAGTTTTGTTTAGTCTTCCATGTATAAGTTTGGTTTTTTCGTTAAACTATGGCGACCTTCTACAAAACGGACAGTACCAGATTTTGCACGCATTACAACTGATTCTGTTGTACAGTGTCCACCTTTGAACTGAACACCTTTTAGTAATTCGCCATCTGTTACACCTGTCGCTGCAAAGATTGCGTCATCACCTTTTACTAAATCATCCATGTATAAAACTGTGTTTACTTCAATTCCCATTTTTTCACAACGAGCGATTTCTTCATCGTTCGATGCAACTAAACGACCTTGGAATTCTCCGCCTAGACATTTTAATGCTACTGCTGCGATTACGCCTTCTGGTGCACCGCCTGTACCGAATAAAATATCTACACCTGTTTCATCAAATGCTGTATTAATAGCTGCTGCTACGTCGCCGTCATTAATGAATTTAATACGAGCTCCCGCTGCACGGATTTCGTCTACGATTGCTTGGTGTCGATCACGCTTTAACAACGTTGCTACAACATCCTCGATATGTTTGCCTTTTGCTTCTGCTACAGCTTTTAAGTTATCTGTTACAGACGCATTAATGTCGATTTTTCCAGCTGCTTCTGGTCCAACCGCAATTTTGTCCATATACATATCTGGTGCATGAAGTAGATTTCCTCTATCTGCAATTGCAAGTACTGTTAACGCATTACCGCTACCAGCTGCTACGATATTCGTACCTTCAAGTGGGTCTACTGCGATATCTACTTGTGGTCCATTTGGATCTGAACCTAATTTTTCACCGATGTATAGCATTGGCGCTTCGTCCATTTCACCTTCACCGATTACTACTACTGCGTCCATTGGAATTGAGTCGAATACTTGACGCATCGCTGTTGTTGCTGCATCATCTGCTTCGATTTTTAATCCTCGGCCCATCCATCTTGCTGATGCGATTGCCGCTGCTTCTGTTACACGTACTACTTCCATTGATAAACTGCGTTTCATCTTTTACTGTTCCTCCCGTTTGCCACTTTTTCTTAATAGTGGAATGGTTTAAACCAAATCTATTGTAGCACAGTGAGAAAATTATAGTGCTGTTTTCAACAAATTGTTCACTATTTTTCTTCTGTTACAACGGCACTTGTTAGTGTAACTTTATCAATAACAGCACCTAATCCACGCAATTTTCCAATGAGATCACTATAGCCTCTCTCAATATGATAAATATCGTGAATTTCTGTTTCACCTGAAGCGAGTAAACCTGCAATAACAAGCGCAGCACCTGCACGTAAATCAGTCGCTGTTACAGATGCGGCAGTCAAAGGTGTTGCTCCTTTAATAATTGATGAACGACCTTCTACTTGACCTGTAGCTCCCATACGCTTCAATTCTGCAATGTGTTTAAAACGCGCAGAGTACACTGTATCTGTTACAACAGATGTACCATGTGCTTGTGTTTGTAAAACGGAGAATGGTTGTTGTAAGTCTGTTGGGAAGCCTGGATAAACAAGTGTTTTAATATCTACTGATTTTAACTTTTCTACTTTTGGAATATGAATTTTTTCTTCATATTCTTGGACTTCTACGCCCATCTCACGTAATTTTGCTGTGATGGGTTCTAAGTGAAGTGGAATGACATTATCGATTGTAATTCCATCACCAATTGCTGCAGCCATAATCATATATGTACCTGCCTCAATACGATCTGGAATAATCGTGTGTTTTGTACCACTTAAACTTTCAACACCATCAATACGAATCACATTCGTGCCAGCACCTTTGATTTTTGCACCCATGCTTGTTAAAAGCGTAGCCACGTCAATAATCTCTGGTTCTTTGGCAGCATTTTCAATAATCGTTTGTCCTTTTGCAAGCACAGCGGCCAACATAATATTAATTGTTGCACCTACACTGCTTACATCTAGATAAATTTTTGCACCTTTTAATTCATCTGCACGCAGATAAATAGCGCCATGCTCATTTGTCACTTTTGCGCCAAGTGCTTCAAATCCTTTAATATGTTGGTCAATTGGACGTGGTCCTAAGTAACAACCACCTGGAAGTCCAATGACTGCTTGTTTAAAGCGACCTAACATCGCACCCATTAAATAATATGAAGCGCGTAGCTTTTTCACATTACCGTTTGGTAGCGGCATATCAATCATGGTCTCAGGATTAATTGACATCACGCCATCTTCAAATGTGACCTGTCCACCGATTTCTTCGAGTAAAGATTTCAATGTCCACACATCTAAAATTTCTGGTAAGCCTTCAATTGTTACTGGAGAACTAGCCAAAATCGATGCAGGGATTAAAGCGACAGCGCTATTTTTAGCGCCGCTCACTTTAATGGTTCCTTGCAGACGTTTTTGACCTTGAATTTTATAAACGTCCATTTAGAAATCTCCTTGCTTATTGATCTTTATTTGCCCAATCTTTCATAAATCCTTCAATGCCTTTGTTTGTTAATGGATGATTAAATAATTGTGCTAACACGTTATATGGTGTTGTCGCAATATGTGCGCCTGCTAATGCAGCTTGTGTTACATGTTGTGGGTGACGGATTGATGCTGCGATGATTTGAGAAGAAATTTCGTGGATGGCAAAGATTTCTGCGATTTCACGAATTAATTCTACACCATCTTGACCAATATCATCTAAACGTCCAATAAATGGTGATACATATGTTGCACCTGCGCGTGCAGCTAATAGAGCTTGGTTCGCAGAGAAAATAAGTGTTACATTTGTTTTAATGCCTTCTTTTGTTAAAGCTGAACAAGCTGTTAAACCAGCTGGTGTCATCGGTAATTTTACCGTGATGTTCGGGTGAATTTTTGAAAGTTCTAGACCTTCTTTAATCATACCTTCTGCATCAAGTGAGATTACTTCACCAGATACTGAACCATCAACTAGTTCTGCGATTTCTTTTAAACGATCGTGGAATGAGATATTTTTTTCTTTTGCTACAAGTGATGGATTTGTTGTTACACCTGCAATAATACCCCATGAATGTGCTTCTTTAATTTCATCAAAGTTTGCTGTATCAATAAAAAATTTCATTATGTTTTCCCCCTGAAAATATGACAAATGGAGAAGCATGAATTTTAAAAATCCACACTTCTCCTACATTATACTTCATATTAAATTGAATAGGAATTATGCTTTTTGTGAACTACCAAATTCACGCATTTTACCAATCACTGTTTTTTTGATTGCTTCACGTGCTGGACCTAAGAATTTACGTGGGTCGTAGACAACTTTATCGTTTTCTAAAATTTCACGTATTGCTTTTGTCGCAGCAATTTGGTTTTCTGTATTCACGTTAATTTTAGCTGTTCCTAATGAAATTGAACGTTGGATATCCTTAGTTGGAATTCCAGTACCACCATGTAATACTAATGGCAAATGCGTCAATTTAGAAATTTCTTCCATTTCTTTGAAACCTAAGTTTGGCTCACCTTTGTATGGTCCATGTACTGAACCAAGTGCTGGCGCAAGACAGTCAATATCTGTTGCTTCTACCATCTTACGGCATTCTTCAGGATCAGCGTACATGATACCACCGATTACGCCATCTTCGTCACCGCCAACAGTGCCTAATTCTGCTTCTACAGAAACACCTTTTGAATGGGCATATTCCACTACTTTATGTGTAATTTCAATATTTTCTTCAAATGGGTGGTGCGATGCATCGATCATTACAGACGTGAAACCTGCATCTACAGCTTCTTTACATTTTTCGAAGCTTGAGCCGTGGTCTAAATGAATGGCTACAGGCACAGTTGTACCGTAAGATTCCATTAACCCTTTAACCATGTGCACAACTGCTACAAAACCACCCATGTATTTACCGGCGCCTTCAGATACGCCTAAAATTACAGGTGATTTTTCTTCTTCTGCTGCTTGAAGAATTGCTTGTGTCCACTCTAAGTTGTTGATGTTAAATTGTCCTACTGCATACTTTTCTTCTTTTGCCTTGTTTAACATTTCTGTCATCGATACTAAAGCCATAATATAAAATCCTCCTTCAGGATGCGTGCCATATCAGTCAGCACATTGTATTATTATTTTATCAAAAAAAAATCCCTAATTCTACCTTGTCACCCTAATCTTCCAACAAATTATTGACGGTATTTTGCAATTCTTTAATATCAAATGGCTTTGTAAAGTAATGTGTAGCACCAAGTTCTTTTGCTTGATCTAATAAATCTTGCTCACCATAAGCTGTCATCATAATGATGGGCATCTTTTGACCTAACTTTTGCAAATGTTTTAAGATTTGAATACCATTGGCTCCAGGAATACGCATATCTAATAACATACAATCCATGATGATATTTTCTAAAAAACGAATCGCTTCCAAACCGTTTGCGGCTAAATAGGTTTCATAGCCGGATTTTTTAAATACTTCGTTTAATAAAAGGCGAATTCCTGCTTGGTCATCTACAATTAATATTTTCTTCATTTTTTTCTCCTAACAGCTCTACTTATATATTCCCCAAAATCTATGATTCAGTCCTATTTTTACATTCTATTTCAACCATATTATAATATATCTTATGAGGTGAAAAAAGAATGTTAAAAATGCTAACAACGCAGTTAAATGGTTTATTCCAAAGAATTAGCGGCTCGGAAGAAGAAGCAATTGAAGAGACAGCACGCCTTCTTGCACAAGCGACGTTTGGACATGGTCGCGTATTCTTTGTTTGTTATGATGAATTACATGCGATTGAGATGAATGCACTACATGCAGAGGAGAAGTTTACGAATTTACATGCATGGAATGATTCCATTACACTTACCGAGCAAGATCGTGTATGTATCTTTACACGTCATGCAGATCACCCTGAAGCACTTGCTTTTGCAAAAAAACTGTATGAACAATTCATTCCTTTCGGTGTCGTGACATCCGAAAAAGCAGAAGACGCTGGTGTAATGGCGGATTATGCCTATACGTATATCTCAATGGGCATTCGAAAAGGTTTACTACCGAATGACTTGGGTGAGCGTATTGTCGTACCGCATACACTCGCTGCCTCATTCATTTATGAAGCGATGAAAATTGCCTATGATGAAATGGTTGACGGGGAATAATTTAAATGAAGAAAGAGGCTTGGATGTAAATCCAGCCTCCTTTTTATTTACTATACTTTATTTGCTTCTATGAATGGCAAACCTTTTTCTTGCAAGACTTGTTTATAAAAAGGATCTTTTCCTATCGTGATAATGTGATCGGCTACTGCTTCTACTTCGTCTAAATGATGTGTCGTCATGACGATTGTACAAGTCGACTTTAATTGTCGAATGAGTGCTTGAATTTCATAACGTGATTTTAAATCAATTCCTACAGTTGGTTCATCTAAAATGAGAAACGTTGGCTGGTGTAATAAACCAATTAAAAGATTGGCTTTACGCTTCGTACCGCCCGAGAGTTTTGAAATAGGCTGATGTAAGTCGACTAGATGCAATTGCTCACAATAACGCTTAATTTGTTCGTCAGAGATAGCGCCCTTTTTTTGCTTTTTGAAAAATTGAATGTTTTGCTGTACCGTCAGATGATCCCAAAGCGCAATTTCTTGTGGTACAAAACCGATGATTTCATGTATTTGTTTCGAAGTGATCGGACTGTTTTGATATAAAATACGCCCTGTATTCAAGTGTTCAAGTCCCGCAAGAATATGCAGTAATGTTGACTTACCAGCACCATTTTCTCCGAGCAGAACGGTTACTTTTTGCTCTTCAAACATTAAGTTAAGATCGCGAAATAATGTCTTTTCACCAAATGATTTTGTAGCCTGTTCAATTGCGATCATATAATCCCTCCCATCAACTGTGTTCCAATATAAATGACACTATACACAATGGTCCAGAGCGTCGTCATCCAAAGCATGTGACTGGTCGTTCGAACAAAGAAGAAAAGCCATGCGAGTACGACTTGGCTCGGTACTAACCAGAGTAGGTTCACGATGAGTGGCGATTGTACTTGTAGAATCCAGACACTCATACTTCCGAGCATGTACACAAAGAGGAGTGCATATACGCTATGTCTATTAATTAACTTCAACCAAGCGAAGTGATATAACTTCAGTCGATTGAATACATTAAATTGTCGCATGCTTCGTAAAAAGATCACTTGTAAACTCAACAAGGAAATGAGCCCGCACATAAAGAATGTATTGAATAAACTTCCTATTGCCGTTCGTGTAGTAGATGTCGCTTTTTGAAGTTGATTTGTCGGTTCGTTCTTTTCATAGGCTTGTTCAATTTTCTCAATTGTCCCTTTGTTCTTCAGTTCATCTTTAATTATATATGGAATTTGCTGTTTATAGAGTGCCTGACTGATTAATTCTGTCGCAATGGACGCGACTAAACCATCTGCTTGCACAAGGTGAACTGTTCCTTTTGTACTTTGCGAAGCGAGATTTGCTGAGAAGTCTTTTGGAATGATGAGTGCCACGCTCGCTTCATTCAAACGAATTTTCTCAGTCGCTTCTTTTGCGTTTGATAATGCTTGAACAGCGATGTAATCCGATTGTTGAATTGACTTGATCCATTCTTTTGACTGTTTAGACTGGTCTTCATCTTGGATGAGTATGGGAATTTTAAATACTGGTTGTTGGCTTTTTTCAAATAAGAAAATAAGACAAACGACTGCGATACAAGTTAAACCATATAAAATCCATTGTTTTTTCATCGGTATTTCCTCCAAACTAACACGACACACCATATGAGAACAATACTGCTAATCTGTATATAAAAAACAGATGTAAAATCAGTAATGTAGTTTTCATGAAGTAAATCTAATATGCGCTGAAATACTTGGGCAAATAGATTTTCTTTCATATGCCACTGTTGTGTATAAAGTGTTGGAATAACTGCCCCCGAGAACACGAGTAGGTAGAGTAGGATAAGCCATTTTCCAATAGAGCAGCGAACCCATTCACATAGCGTAAACAAGATGAAAAGCGATAGAATATAACTCATTAATGCGATTATTATATAAACGCTATTATAGGTTTCGAATGCCGTAAATGGAACAATGCAGATTGTCATAATGATTGAAAAAAGAACTGTCACGATGGTCGCAAATAACCCTCTCGATAAAATCAAACGTTCTTGAACGAATGGGTAGAGGCGTAGACGTTGTTGTAGTGCTTGTGACGTATTCATATGCAATAATGTTGAAACCGTCCAATAGATAATCAAAATTGATAGGAAGTACGCACTTACGAGTACATACGTCGATAATTGATACGTCTTCACTTCTTCCACTTCAAATGCACCTTGACGGTCTAATCCCGTCACGAGTAAGCGAATCATCATCGAAACTAATTCTTCATCTGTCGCTTTTTTCTGGAATTCTGCGAAAGTTAGAATCCCACTCTCTGCTAACATCAAGCGACTATATACGGAATCAGCCAATTGTTGAATCACAATACTTTGAACGGATGTTTCATCATATGTATAAACGTGAATTGGTAATTCCCCATTTTTATAAAAAGCTTGTGTCATTCCTTTATTTAAAACAATATAGCCGTCAATCTTATGATTTTCTAAAGCTTTTGTTGCTTGTTCATTCGTAAAAGGTTTGAGCTTAAATTGATTTGAGAACTCTTCCCCTTTACCGACAACTTGTAAAATCATATTCGTTTCAGTTGTTTGGTCTTGGTCGACAATGCCAAGTTGTAAGATTGTCTCTTTTTGTTGATGGGTGTTGAACCATAAAAGCGCAGCTAAAATGAGTCCAATAAGCGCTAAAACATAGAGAAGCACATACCACTTTTTCAATAAAAAAGAGTGGTAAATGCCCATTAAGTTCATGATTGACATTTACACACTCCTCCTATTTTATAATCCGCCTAAACCCATAAATAACGAAGCAAATACGTTTGTTACTTCTTCACGTAATTTGATTACTTCATCTTCCGTCATGTCGTTCACATTTTTCGCATTTCGAACGTCTAGTTTAAGTGGTTCTTTTAATTTTGTTTTTGTATCTACAAATAGTTTAATATTTTCACCTTGTACATCAAAAGCAACTGTTCCTTTTGAGTCTTGGCTATTATTCTTCACATCTGTTGTCATCTCTTGATCGTACGTAATTTTGAATGGATCTTCATCTGGCGCTGTAAAGTTCAGAGCCATCGCATTCGTACGCTTCTTACCATCAACTTTTTCATCATTTGTCAGTTGAATTTCAAACATCGGTGTATCTTGTTCTGATAACTTAATTGTGTAGTCATCTTTAAAGTCTTTTGAACCTGTTGATGAACCTTCAATTGTGAATGTACCTGTTTGTTCTTTGTCTGTTCCAACAACTTTTAATTGTACGTCTTTGTCTACTTTTGTATCAGCGACAATGTGTAATTTTTCTTCATCAATACCGATTACGACATCACGTTTTAAGATTGTTTTACCATCGACATAGATTGTTGACTTAATCGTTGGGAAATCAGCTGCTTTTGTTTCTTTTAAACTTTTTAAAACTGTCTCTAACTCTTTTTTCACATTAATTGTTGCATCTGATTGCTTTAATAGCTTTTGTAAATCTTTATCATTCGATGCTTCTTCCACAACTGCAATTGTTAAATTCTTCACATCTGTATTTTTCATGTCTAATGTAATTGTATCAAGCTTTTGCTTTTTACCGAATACGTCGACTTCTTCGCTACCTTTTTTGAATAAGTCATCATTTAATTGATTGATTGTGAATTTCATATAACGATTCACTAAATCATTCAGCTCATCTTGTGAAATTGGTGTACTCATGATGCTGTTTAGGTTTAATGTATCATTCGTTAAACCATCTTCAGTACTCATTTTTTCCCCTGTTAACTTTTCAAGTCCTTCAATAAATTGATCATTATTGAATTGTATCGGGTTCTTTAGAATTGGTCCTTGTAAATATTGATATTTAGCGTCTGCACTCCAAACGAAGGCATCCATCTTGCTATCTCCAATTGTCGGATTAATCGCCAATTGAGATGCACTGTTTTTTGGATCATGTGCTGCACTTAATTCAATTTTAGATGATTTGATTAAATCTGTTGGAATGCCAAATTCACTTGTAAGTGTTTCTGGTAATTCTGCACCTATTGTAATACTCGATTTGTAAGACTCATTTGGCATTTTATTTGATAACGCCATTTCATCTTTGTATCGCTCAGAAAGATAATTACTTACATCTTCATAACTTTTCTTTTCACTTAATAAATATTTATTCTTTGGCGTATTTGTAAAATAGTAATATACGCCAAAACCACCAGCTGCAACTAGTACGACTAACGCAACGACGATGGCGATTGCTTTTTTTGTCAAAATTTCCACCTCACATTTTTAATATACTCATCATACCTAATATCCCTTTTTTTAGAAATAGATTTTATCGTAAATATAGAATTTTATTACTTAAACGAGCATTTTCATACTTAAAATATCTTTTAATGCACAATCTTATTTTCTCTATACCCTTATTTTGAAATTAAATGTTTTAATTTTAATGTTTTTTTGATTGAGATATTTCTCCCGCTAAAATAGTGTCCTGAACAAAATATGTATGTGTCTTTTTAGAGTTCGAAACGAAAAGCCAGAACCGTGCTACAACACGATTTCGGCTTTTCTTATGCTCATATAAGATTTACGCTTATATCCTAACAACTATTTCTTCATCATTATTTCATTGTTGCGCCAATAAAGTCGCGGAATAAAGGTTGTGGACGTTGTGGACGTGAGATAAATTCTGGGTGGAATTGTGCTGCCACGAAGAATTTCTTCTCAGGTAATTCTAAAATTTCTACTAGTCGACCATCTGGTGATAAACCTGAGAATACAAGACCTGCTGCTTCCATCGCTTCACGATACGCATTGTTAAATTCATAGCGGTGACGATGACGTTCATATACTAACGACTCTCCGTAGATTGCTTCTGCTCGTGAACCTTCTTTTAATTTACATGGATATAAACCAAGACGTAATGTACCGCCTAAATCTTCTACATCTTCTTGGTCTGGTAATAAGTCAATAATTGGATGTGCTGTATCTGCATCTAATTCAGCAGAATGCGCACCATCTAACCCTAAAACATTACGTGCAAATTCAACAGCTGCCATTTGCATACCTAAACAAATACCTAAGAATGGTACATCATTCTCACGTGCATATTTAATCGCTTCAATCTTACCTTCTACACCGCGATCTCCAAAACCACCCGGTACAAGAATACCATCAACTTTTGATAATAAAGATGCTACATTTTCAGCATTTACATCTTCTGCATTAATCCACTGAATGTTAATGTCAGCATCATGTGCATAACCAGCATGTTTTAATGCCTCTGCTACTGAAATATAAGCATCTTGTAATTCGACATACTTACCGACTAATGCCACTGTTGTTGTTTTAGATAGATTTTTCACACGATTAACTAAAGCTGTCCATTCCATCATATCTGCTGCTGGCGCTTCCATACCAAAATGGTCTAATACAATGCCATCTAAATTTTGTTCTAATAGTGCTAGTGGAATATCATATAGGCTTTCTGCATCTACACACTCTACTACTTCATGTGCATGTACATCACAAAATAGCGCAATTTTTTCTTTCATACTTTGTGGAACAGAACGATCTGAACGTACAACTAAAATATTTGGTTGAATACCTAATGAACGTAACTCTTTTACAGAGTGCTGTGTTGGTTTTGTTTTTAATTCTCCTGAAGCTGCGATATACGGTACTAATGTACAGTGTAAATACAATACATTTTCACTACCTAAATCACGTTTTAACTGACGAATCGCTTCTAAGAATGGTAATGATTCGATATCACCTACTGTGCCGCCAATCTCTGTAATGACAATATCTGCATTCGTTTCGCGACCTGCACGTTGAATACGGTCTTTAATTTCATTTGTGATATGCGGAATAACTTGCACTGTTCCACCTTCATAATCACCGCGACGCTCTTTTTTCAACACAGTTGCATAGACACGACCTGACGTAACAGTCGAATGTTTACCAAGGTTAATATCAATAAAACGTTCATAGTGACCTAAGTCTAAATCTGTTTCTGCACCATCATCCGTTACGAATACCTCACCATGTTGATACGGACTCATTGTGCCTGGGTCGATGTTGATGTAAGGATCAAATTTTTGTGTAGTTACTTCTAAACCTCGATTTTTTAATAAACGACCGAGTGATGCTGCTGTGATCCCTTTACCCAAAGACGATACGACGCCACCTGTTACGAAAATATATTTAGTCAAATTGACTACCTCCTTAGTAATGTGATTCCAATCATTTTGTAAAATAAAAAAACGCCCCCATCCTGCAATTTTGCAGGGGGAGCGTCGTATTTACACGGTCAATCTCCTTTTTAAGGGAGCCCAAATAAAAGAGTATTACTTTTGCAGTTGTAAGTCAAGAATTTTATCGTTATGACGTAAAAGTGCTATTTTAGGAAGGGCTTTCATTCCTTTTGTACCGTATTTCGCTGACAGAAAAAATTTTTAAAGATGATAATTTTTTTCGGAAAGTTGCTTTTTTTATCAATTCATATAGAAAAAAAGTACGAATTCCTTATAAGAAATTCGCACTTTTTTAAAACGAGATTATTTAAAACCTTCTTCTTCCTCGTCTTCTTCTAAATCATCTTCATCTTCATCTTCATCTAAATCAATTTCGATGTCGATTTCTAATTCTTCTTCGTCTTCTTCTAAATCTTTATCTTCATCAATGACATCTAGAACTGCTAAATCGTCATCATCTTCGTCATCGTCATCATCATATGCGTCGAATTCTTCAACTAAGTCTAAGTCGATTTCGATTTCTTCATCATCTAATAATAAATCGTCATTTAATAATGCCGCTTTTACTTTTTTCTTATGTGTTTTAACAGTTGGTGCAATCTCTTCTTCTACTTGATCAATTGCATACCATTCTCTTAAGCCCCAACGATTTTCAGCTAATACCATGAAGCGTCCATCGATGTTCATATCTGTGTAGAATTGGTTTAAATACGCATCCATTTGTTCTGGTGTACGTGCATTTAATTTTTCAAGTTCTGCAATGATTTCTGTGAAAGCAAGTGGTTGCTTTTGTTCAGTTAATAAGCCATAAGCTAGGTTGACTAGCGATTCTTCTAATAATTCTTCTTCAGTTAATTCACGAAGGTTCAATTCGTGCACGTCCTTTCCTAAATACATAAAGTATGATGTTACTATTATAAACGCAGTGTACTACATTGTACCACAATCATTTAGTTGTTTTGTTGACTTTTATGCGCGTGTAAACAATATAGAATAAATAAAATGAGAGCAATAAGATTGGAATTGCGCCCAGTTGCTTATTATACATGAAATAAGTCGCAATCAATAGTCCTATTAAAATGATACCTGGAACGAATTTCTTCATCAATTTAACGCTCCTTAAAAAAACTCTTTACCTGTCATTATACAAAAAAATAATGATTTTGTCCTTATACAAAAGAAAGCACCTCTTTTGTATCGAAATACGCAAGAGGTGTCGTGTCATTCTACTACATATTACGACGGTATTGTCCGCCCACTTCATATAATGCATTTGTAATCTGCCCTAGACTCGCATAACGAACTGTTTCCATTAACTGCTCGAAAATATTGCCATTTGTTTTCGCAACATGCTTTAATTTTTTAAGTTGTTCTTCTGCTTCATTACGATGTTTTTCTTGGAAAGTGCGTAGATTTTTTAATTGTAACTCTTTTTCTTCTTTCGTTGCACGTGCTACTTCCATTGAATCAATCGATTCGTCTGACTCTTCATTTGGATTCAAGTACGTATTCACACCGATAATCGGTAATTCACCTGAATGTTTTAGATGTTCATATAACATGGATTCTTCTTGAATTTTACCACGTTGATACTGTGTTTCCATCGCACCAAGTACACCACCACGGTCGTTAATACGATCGAATTCTTCTAGTACAGCTTGTTCGACTAAATCCGTTAATTCTTCAATGATGAATGAACCTTGTAATGGATTTTCATTCTTCGCTAAGCCATACTCTTTTGTAATAATCATCTGAATCGCCATCGCACGACGTACAGAACCTTCTGTTGGTGTTGTAATCGCTTCGTCATATGCATTTGTATGCAGCGAGTTACAGTTATCTTGTAGCGCCATTAATGCTTGTAGTGTTGTACGGATATCGTTAAAGTTAATCTCTTGCGCATGTAAGCTTCGTCCAGACGTTTGAACATGATATTTCAACTTTTGACTACGCTCATTTGCACCGTACTTATTACGCATTGCTGTCGCCCAAATACGACGTGCAACACGACCAATCACCGTATATTCTGGATCTAAACCATTCGAAAAGAAGAACGATAGGTTCGGTGCAAAATCATCAATATGCATACCTCGACTTAAATAGTACTCAACATATGTGAAACCATTTGCCAGCGTGAATGCTAATTGTGAAATTGGATTTGCGCCCGCTTCTGCAATATGATAGCCAGAAATCGATACAGAATAGTAGTTGCGAACTTTATGGTCGATGAAGTACTGCTGAATGTCACCCATCATACGTAGCGCAAATTCCGTAGAGAAGATACATGTATTTTGCCCTTGATCTTCTTTTAGAATATCTGCTTGAACCGTCCCACGCACAACATTCAACGTATGTTCTTTCGTCTCCGTAAATTCTTCGACTGTCAGTGTTCTGCCTAACTCTTCTTCACGCTTTTGCACTTGTTGATCGATTGCTGCATTCATAAACATCGCTAAAATAATCGGTGCTGGTCCGTTAATCGTCATCGACACCGATGTAGATGGTGCGCATAAATCGAATCCATCATAGAGTTTTTTCATATCATCTAATGTACAAATACTCACGCCAGATTCCCCAACCTTACCATAAATATCAGGACGTTCTGCTGGATCTTCACCGTATAATGTTACGGAGTCAAAAGCTGTTGATAAACGTTTGGCATCATCATCTTTTGATACATAGTGGAAACGACGATTCGTACGTTCCGGTGTTCCCTCTCCAGCAAATTGACGCTTTGGATCTTCACCTTCACGTTTGAACGGGAATACACCTGCTGTGAATGGGAACTGTCCTGGAACATTTTCACGATAGACAAAGTTTAAAATCTCACCGTAGTCTTTATACTTTGGTAAGGCTACTTTCGGAATTTTTGTACCTGATAAACTTTCTGTGCGTAGAATTGTGCGAATTTCTTTGTCACGTACTTTTGTTACATATTCATCCCCTGAATAATCCATTTTTAACTGCTCCCAGTTTCGTAAAATCGTACGTGATTCAGCTGTTAGTTGTTCTTCTGTTTGGAAAGCTAATTGCTCTAAAACTTGGATTGTCGCCTCATCTCCACCATTTGCTTTCACTGCTTCATTTGCGCCATGTAATGTGAATAATCGACGTGCGATATCTACTTGTTCTGCTGCTGTTTTATGATAGTTACGCACCGTATCTGAAATCTCTCGTAAATAATAACGACGGTCATTTGGAATAATGACATTTTGTTTTTGTGTCTTAACGAATTCTTCATAGCTTGTTTGCCAATCTAAATCCATCTTCTCATTAAATGTACGAATAAGTGCCGCAAATAATGCGTTTGTACCTTTATCGTTAAATTGACTCGCAATTGTACCGTAAACAGGCATGTGATCAATTGGCTCATCAAAACGCATATGACTACGCTGATACTGCTTTTGCACTTGGCGTAGTGCATCTTCTGAACCTTTACGTTCAAATTTATTAATAACGATTAAGTCGGCATAGTCAATCATATCAATCTTTTCAAGTTGTGTTGGCGCACCAAACTCACTTGTCATGACGTACATTGCGACATCTGAAATCGTCGTAATTTCATTATCACCCTGTCCAATACCAGATGTTTCAATGATGATTAAATCGAACCCAGCGACTTTCACAACATCAAGTACATCACGAATAGCATGCGATAGTTCTGTACGTGAATCACGTGTCGCAAGCGAACGCATATAGATGCGCTGGTCGAAAATCGCATTCATACGAATACGGTCACCAAGTAGCGCACCACCCGTTTTTTGCTTCGTTGGGTCAATTGACAAAATCGCAATTTTTTTATCTGGGAATTCAGAAAGGAAACGACGAATTAATTCATCTGTTAATGAACTTTTCCCTGCACCACCTGTTCCTGTAATCCCTAAAACAGGTGTATGTTTTGAAGCCTTTCTCGCCTGCTCTAAAAAGGCTTCATTTGCGCCATTTTCTGCATACGTGATTAACTTCGCAAGTGTCGGTACATTCTCAGTTGTAACTTCTGGTATTAAATCGATGACATCATCTTCTGGTAATGGCTTGTCAGAATCATTAATCATCTTTGCCACCATGCCATCTAGTCCAAGACGGCGGCCATCTTCTGGCGAGAATAATCCTGCAACACCATATGCATGTAAATCTTTTAATTCGGCTGGGAGAATAACACCTCCACCGCCGCCCCAAATTTTAATGTGTGGTGCGCCCTTCTCTTTGAGTAAATCGTACATGTATTTAAAGTACTCGACATGTCCACCTTGATAAGAAGATACTGCTACACCATGTGCATCTTCTTGAATCGCTGCATTGACGACTTCTTCTACAGAACGGTTATGCCCAAGATGAATAACCTCTGCACCCTGTGCTTGTAAAATACGACGCATAATATTAACGGACACATCATGTCCATCAAATAAACTTGATGCCGTTACAAAACGAACTGGACTTTTACTTTTCACTTTTCCCATTCTATGACCTCCCCTTATATAAAAGAAGGGCAGTAGAGATTGATGCTTGTTCAATTTCTACCACCCACTATAAATGCCCCAACATCATACAGTTTGCTTCATTATTTTTGTAGCATACGTGAAATAACCATACGCTGAATTTCTTGTGTACCTTCATAAATTTGTGTGATTTTCGCATCGCGCATGAAGCGTTCTACTGGATAGTCTTTCGTATAACCATAACCACCAAATACTTGTACAGCATCTGTTGTTACTTTCATCGCCGTATCACCAGCCATGAGTTTCGCCATTGCAGATGCTTTACCATATGGTAGACCTTCTCCTTCTAACCACGCTGCTTGATATGTTAAAAGACGTGATGCTTCTGTTGCTGTCGCCATATCTGCTAGTGTAAAACCGACACCTTGATTTTCAATGATTGGCTTACCGAATTGAACACGCTCACTTGCATATGCAACTGCCGCATCTAGTGCGCCTTGTGCAATACCAACTGCCTGTGCTGCAATTCCGTTACGACCACCATCTAATGTCTTCATCGCAATTTTAAAACCATCACCAACTTCACCTAAGATATTCTCTTTTGGAACGCGGCAGTTTTCAAAAATAATCTCCGTTGTTGGTGAAGAACGAATCCCCATCTTATCTTCTTTCTTCCCAACAGAGAATCCTTCAAAGTCAGATTCTACGATGAATGCTGTCGTACTACGACGGTCATTCGGGTCCGTTAATGCAAATACAACATAAATATCAGCTAAACCACCATTTGTAATGAAAATTTTCGAGCCATTAATGATGTAATGGTCACCGTCTTCTTTCGCAACAGTTTTCATACCCCCTGCATCCGAACCAGAAGAAGGTTCTGTTAAACCATAAGCACCAATCTTCTTACCTTCTGCCATCGGGCGTAAGTATTTTTGCTTTTGTTCTTCTGTACCGAATTTATAAAGCGGCCAACCTGCTAAAGACGTATGAGCGGAAATTGTGACACCCACTGAAGCATCTACACGCGATAATTCTTCTACAACGATACAGTACGCTAAATAATCCATTCCTGCGCCGCCGTATTCTTCTGGCCACGGAACACCTGTTAAACCAAGTTCAGCCATTTGTTCGAAATGCGTACGATCAAATCGTGCTTCTTCATCACGCTCTGCTGCTGAAGGTGCGATTACTTCCTCTGCAAAATCACGAACCATTTTCTTTAACATCTCATGTTCTTCTGATAATTTAAATTGCATATTCATTTCCTCCCGATTTTAAAGTTCTTTTGAAATAACTAAACGTTGAATTTCACTCGTACCTTCATAAATCTCTGTTACTTTGGCGTCGCGGAAATAGCGTTCCACAGGATATTCTTTTGAATAACCATAGCCTCCGTAAACTTGGATAGCTTCAGTTGCTACTTCAACTGCAATTTTCGAAGCAAATAATTTCGCCATTGAAGCTTCTTTTTTACAGTTTTCACCACGTTCGTATAATGCTGCTGCACTATAAACTAGTTGTTTCGCAGCTTCTACAGATGTCGCCATATCAGCTAATTTGAATGCAATTCCTTGATGTTTAATAATCGGCTGATTAAATTGTTGTCGCTCTTTCGCATAACCAATCGCCGCTTCAAGTGCTGCTTCTGCAATCCCTAAAGCCTGTGCTGCAATCCCAATTCGTCCAACATTTAAGTTTGCCATCGCGATTGTAAAGCCTTCGCCTAGTTGACCTAGTATATTTTCTTCTGGAACAAATAAGTTTTCGAATGTCAGTTGTACCGTACTTGAACCATGCAGCCCCATCTTCTCCTCATTTTTACCAATTACAAGTCCTTCCATCGTGCGCTCCACAATAAAGGCTGTAATTCCTTTTGTCTTTTGAGTTGAATCTGTTACTGCAAATACGATATAGACATCTGCATAACCACCATTTGTAATGAATACTTTTGAACCGTTTAGTTCGTAGCCACCTTCTACTTTTTTTGCAGAAGTTTTAATAGAAGCCGCATCTGAACCTGCTGCTGGCTCTGTTAAACAAAACGATCCTAAATATTCACCACTCGCTAATTTTGGAACGTACTTTTCAATTTGTGTGTCTGTACCAAATTTTAAAATTGGATTCGTTGCAACCGATGTATGCACCGATAAAATAACGCCTACTGTTCCACTTACTTTAGATAATTCATGAATTGCCAAAATATAAGAGATAAAGTCCATATCCGAACCACCATACTTTTCAGGTGTCGTCATCCCCATTAGCCCTAATTCGCCCATCTTCGTTAAAACGGCTGTTGGAAATTCATCTTTTTCCATATTCGGTACAAATGCCGCAACCTCCGTTTGTGCAAAATTGCGGACCATTTTTTGTAGCATTGCTTGTTCTTCTGTTAATTGGATCGCCATAATAGAACTCTCCCTCCATATTTTTTCAAGTCGTTCTGTTCATGGCTTGAATCTGGTTCCCCAAACATCTCTAGATGATGATGGTTTCTTATTCGTACACATAAAAGCCGCGACCGCTCTTCTTACCATACCAACCTGCTGCTACATATTTACGCAGTAGCGGACATGGGCGGTACTTACTATCTCCAAATCCTTCATACAATGTTTCCATAATATAAAGACATGTATCTAAACCGATAAAATCAGCAAGTGTTAATGGCCCCATTGGGTGATTCATCCCCATTTTCATCACGTCATCAATGGCCTCTACACTAGCAACTCCTTCATACAATGTGTAAATCGCTTCGTTAATCATCGGCATTAAAATACGATTCGCAACGAAACCAGGATAGTCATTTACTTCTACAGGTGTCTTTTTCAGTGCATGCGTTAATGTTTCAATCGTTTCATACACTTCATCTTTTGTAGCAAGTCCGCGAATAATTTCAACTAACTTCATCACTGGAACAGGATTCATAAAGTGCATGCCAATCACTTGCTCTGGTCGCTTAGTTACAGCTGCAAGCTCTGTAATTGGTAATGACGACGTGTTTGTTGCGAGAATCGCATGTTCTGGTGCTAACGCATCTAATTCTTTGAAAATGAATTGCTTAATCGCCATATTTTCTGTTGCAGCTTCAATGGCTAAATCAATTTCCTTTGCGCGTTCCATTGATGTTTCAAGTGAAAAACGAGATAAGATTGTATCTTTTTCTTCAATAGTAATGCGCTCTTTTGATACGTTCTTTTCTAAGTTTTTCGTGATACGTGCAATACCTGCTTGTAACGATTGTTCTGATGTATCACAAAGAAGAACTTCATACCCTGCTGTTGCACAAACTTCAGCAATCCCAGCACCCATCTGCCCTGCACCAATGACCATAATTTTGTTGATTTCCATCTCTCGCTTCCCCCTTATACTTCAATCATAATCGCGTCGCCTTGACCGCCACCTGAACAAATTGCCGCAATTCCAATGCCACCGCCACGACGTTTTAGCTCATGTGCTAATGTAAGAACAATTCGAGCACCTGATGCACCGATTGGATGTCCAAGAGCTACTGCTCCACCATTTACATTAATTTTTTCTTCATCTAAACCTGCAATTTGCTTACTCGCTAAAGCTACAACTGCAAAAGCTTCATTGATTTCGAATAAATCAATTTCATCTACGGATTTCCCTGTTTTTTCGAGTAATTTTTCAATAACTAACCCTGGTGTTTGCGGGAAATCTGCTGGTTCTACGCCAACTTCAGCGTGACCAATGATTTTCGCAAGTGGTGTTAAACCACGCTTGTTTGCTTCTTCTTCATTCATCACAACAACTGCACATGCACCGTCATTAATACCAGGTGCATTCCCTGCTGTTACCGTTCCGTCTTTACCGAATGCTGGTTTTAAATTCGCTAATACTTCTACTGTAGTTCCTTTACGCGGTGCCTCATCCACACGAATGACAAGGTCTTCACCTTTTCGTTGTGGTACAACGACGTCTACAATTTCTTGTTCAAATACACCATTTTCAATTGAAGCCACTGCACGTTCTTGACTGCGTGCTGCAAAACGATCTTGTTCTTCTCTTGAAATATTTAATTCTGCAGCTGTTTTATTCCCGTAAGTTCCCATATGAACATGCGCTGGGTCAAAAGCACAAGATAGACCATCATAAACCATACCATCCACTAACGTAGCATTATTCATACGTAAGCCAAAGCGTGCATTTGGCACATAATACGGTGCATTCGACATAGATTCCATCCCACCTGCTACGATGACGTTCTCATCACCTAAACGAATGAGCTGATCTGCCAATGTAATACTACGTAAACCAGAGGCACATACTTTATTAATCGTTTCTGTTTTTACCGACCAAGGAATACCTGCTTTTGCTGCTGCTTGTCTTGATGGAATTTGTCCTTGCCCTGCTTGTAATACATTTCCCATAATGACTTGATCGATTTCTTCAGGAGCTAAGTGAATTTCCTCTAAAGCACCTTTAATCGCAATGCCGCCTAAATCACTTGCGGATAATGAACTTAAAGAGCCTCCAAACTTGCCAAAAGCTGTTCGAGCACCGCTAACAATAACTGATTGATTCATGTTCATAACCTCTCTCTTTTTAAGTATGCGCTTTCAAGTTCTTTTCATAAAAAAGAGAGTGGGAATTTCCGCACTCTCTTGTAAAACCTACGAATAAAA
>NZ_BJOB01000038.1 GCF_006539985.1 Kurthia gibsonii
TTTATTCCTATCACTTCTTTTTGTACATATAAATATTTAATCCTCAAAAGGAAAGGATGCTGTATATTAAGAATCAAATAGTAAAGCAGCTAATTTTTCTTTTGATGTTAAAAAATCACTTAGATGGTATTCATCAAGTACAGCAATATATGCATGTAGTGCTTTATTTAACGCGCCTTTTAAATTACAAACGGGTGAAATAACGCAACCAACAGATTCAGGATTAAAGCAATCAACTAAATAAAAATCTTCTTCTGTTTGTAGGACGAGCTTCCCGATATTAATTTCTTCAGGTTGCATAGCGAGACGAATACCACCACCACGACCACGGATTGTCTCGATGTATCCCATTTTTCCTAATTCATGTGTCACCTTCATTAAATGATTTTTAGACACACCATAAGCATCGGAAATGTCTTTAATTGTCGATAATTCATCTGGCTTTTTTGCGCCAAGATAAAGCAAAACGCGCAGAGAATAATCTGTATATAGTGTCAACCTCAACAGAATTCACCTCCAACTCCTTTTATTATAGCATGTAAAGAAAACAATTTATAAATTTTAAAGATGTATTTTAAATATGTCTTTTTTGTTAAAGATGTATTTTGTATATTGCTTTAAATGGAAAATAGGATTATTCTAAAGGTGTAAAAAAAAGAGAGGATGATTCACATGTTATCTCAACACACAATGGACGTCGTAAAATCAACTGCACCTGTATTAGAAGTACACGGAGTAGAAATTACAAAAACTTTTTATAAAAATTTATTTGAAGCAAATCCAGCTTTATTAAACATTTTTAATCACACGAACCAAGAAAAAGGTCGTCAACAAACAGCTTTAGCAAATACAGTTTATGCAGCAGCTGTACACATTGAAAACTTACCAGCGATTATTCCAGTTGTAAAACAAATCGCACAAAAACACCGTAGTTTAGGTGTATTACCAGAGCATTATCCAATTGTAGGAGAATTTTTACTACGTGCAATTAAAGAAGTATTAGGTGATGCAGCAACAGATGAAATTATTCAAGCTTGGGGAGAAGCATATGGTGTAATCGCAGATGTCTTTATCCAAGAAGAAGAAGCGCTTTATCAAGAAGCTGAAAATAAACAAGGTGGGTTCCGTGGATTTAAAGACTTTAAAGTTGTGAAGCGTGTAGCTGAGAATGCACTTATTACATCATTCTATTTACAACCAGCAGATGGTTCAGCATTACCAGAATATTTACCTGGACAATATATTACGGTACAAGTAAAAAATCCAAACGAAGAATATATTCTAAATCGTCAATACAGCTTATCAAAATCATATGATGGTGAAAGTTACCGTATCTCTGTTAAACGCGATCAAAAAAATACACCAATTGGTAAAGCATCGAACTATCTACATGACCATGTACAAGTTGGCGATACGTTATCAATTAGTGTACCAGCTGGTTCCTTTGTTTATGAAGCAACAGAAAAACCCGTGACATTCATCGCAGGTGGTGTGGGAATTACACCATTAATTAGTATGTTTGAAAAAGCAGCAAGCGAAAATAAAGCCGCAGTGAAATTGATTCATAGTGCATCCCACTTAAACGAGCATGCATTTGAAAAAGAGTTATGCCATATTGCCATTCCTGAAAATGTGACATATGTACAACACGCTTCAGATGTAGCAGGAAAAATTACGAAAGAAATGTTAGCTGAGCAAGTTGATTTAACAGGTGAAGTATATTTATGTGGACCTGTAGGATTCATGCACGAAGTGATTGCTTCTCTAACTGAACTGGGCATGAGTCGTGACCAAATTCATTACGAATTCTTTGGACCAGCAATGAATATTTAATTCGATTTAACATGAAGTTGTATCGGGTTTGAAAAATTAAATAACACAAGCTAGAACATACGTGTAAAAATAATACCTCATATGACCATAAGAAAAACTGGAATTACGCTGTGGCGCGGTTCCAGTTTTGTGTTGTGAACGCTAAAAAAGCGAAGTGAATGTTTTATCCAAACTATTTTTAATACACGTAAGGACGGGGTTTTACTTTTTCTTCTATTATTCTCACTAATTCTTAATACTTATTTTTATTGAACTTTCTTTTGTTTTTTTAGGTATATAAATAGTGATTTTTAATATTATTTAACGTAATAATATTAAAATGAGGTTTTATGAATAAAAAAATAATAAAAAATAAAATGTTATTTGTTTGTAATAATAATTCTTTCTTCTTATACGATATAATAAAAGAAGAAAGAATAGAGAGAACGTGAAAGGAAGGGAAAGATGAAGAAAGTTTATAGTTTAGCTCTGTTACTTGTGATGTTTAGTATCTTTGGATTCTCGCAAAATAGTGAAGCCAAGGCACATAAAAATACTGCAAAACCTGAGAGTGTTGTGAAATGGGAATACCCAGCCAATGCAAAACTTGTAAAACGATCTGCAAATGATCCTGTTATTGCAGATATTTCAAAATGGCAAGGTAATATTGATTGGTCAAAAGCATCAAAAGCGCTTGATTTAGTGATTATTCGTACACAAGATGGAGAATTAGAAGATTATATGCATCGTACATATGAATCGAATGCTAAAAAATATAATGTGCCATTTGGTGTTTATTCTTTTGTAAGAGCTGGTACACCAGCAGAAGCACGTGCAGAAGCGCGCTCATTCTATAATCGTGCGAGTAAAGATACAGAATTTTATGTTTTAGATGTAGAAGTACAGACGAATAAAAAAGGGTACTCTATGCGTACTATTATTAATGAATATATGAAGGAAATGCGTAAATTAACGAATAAAAAAATTGGTTTATATGTAGCGCACCACAAGTATTCATCATTCAAATTAGATGCAAGTAAATTTAATTTTGTCTGGATTCCACGTTATGGTTATTCAGGTCCTATTTATAAACATCAACTTTGGCAATATACTGATAGCGGACGCGTTCCAGGAATCAATGGAAATGTTGATTTAAATCGTTTAGCAGGTGGAACAAAGTTAGAATACTTTACAAATAAAGTAACAACAATTTCAAACTCAGAACTCGTTAAAAAATATTATGTAACGAATCCTAAATATGTTCTTTTAAAGAAACCTGTAAATGTTTATAAGAAAACAAGCTTTGATAAAAAAAATAAAAAGAAAAGCTACAAAGAAGGAACACGTTTAAAAGTTAAAAAGGTAGTGAAATCTTCAACAGGTATCCCACGCCTTCAACTAGCAGATGGTTCATATATTAGTGCTAGTAAAAGTTTAGTCTTAAAAACTTCTGCTACGTCGAATTTCTATACAACAAATGATAATGTAAAACAAGTCATGACAATTCGTAATTTATATTCATATCGTTCATCAACAAGTAATACATCACCTGAGTTTGTTCCAGCGAATACGATTTTTAACGTAAGTCGTGTAGTTTATAATGGTTCAGGCGAAAATCGTTTTGCAATTATTAATGGCAGATTTATCTCAGCAGACAAAAATGATGTAGTCGAAGTGCCAGCGACCATTCAAAACTATTTCTTAGAATATGATTCATCTTTAAAGTTACGTACACAAAAAGTAATTTATAAATACGATACATTACTTTTCGGTGATCAAAAAAAAGATCCAGAGATGGTTCCAGTCGGTACAGTACTCGATATTCAAGACGTGGTTTATAATAAGTTAGGCTATCCACGATTCAAATTAGCAGATGGTAAATATGTCTCAACTAAAAAGACATTGTTCCGAAAAATACCATTTTTTGAACAAGGGTAATTGATAAGAAGTTAGGTTTTAGGACCTAGCTTTTTTTTTGATTCATACTAAAAAATGAAGAAAATCGTATATAAAATACGCATTTATTTCAAAAAGATAACTAGACAAAAGAAAAAGAATATGGATATTACAATATGAAATAAAATGTAATATTATTTTAATATATGAAATTAAAATGACGCGTAAAAGTGTCATAAGTAAAGAGAGAAATTTGTTATGATTTGGATAGTCAATTCAGGCTATAAAATCCTCAAAAATTTGAAAAGGAGAGTGGAAAATGAACAAACAATTGAAATGGTTTCTATCACTTTTGTTTGTATTATTTGTAGTAGTCGCATGGCAAAGTAATTCAGCTTCTGCAGTAGAACAAGATGGGACGTTAGCACCAGCAAATCCTGATCGTAAAATCGAATGGGAAGGCACACCATATGTCACAGATACAAACCCAGTGAACGCTAAAAGTCGTACACTAAGCACAAAATCATACACAGACCCCGTTATTGTCGATATCTCGCATCACCAAGGGAATATTGACTGGGCAAAGGCTTCAAAAGTTATTGATTTAGCGATTATTCGTACACAATATGGAAGTGTATTAGAAGACCGTTGGCATAAAAGTTATGAAGCGAGTGCTAAAAAATACAATGTGCCATTTGGTGTATATGCTTATCATTTAGCGACTGACACAGCAGACGCAAAAGTAGAAGCACGTGATTTTTATAACCGTGCAAGTAAAGATGCAAACTTTTATGTCATTGATGTAGAGGAATTTACAAGTGAATCTGGAGAGAGTATGCGTGCAATCGTCAATTCATTCGTTGCGGAATTACGTAAATATACAGATAAAAAAATCGGCTTATACATAGCGAATCATCTATATGATAAATTAAATCTTGATACATCAAAAGCAGATTTTGTCTGGATTCCACGTTATGGTGCAACTAAACCAGCATATCCAAATGCATTATGGCAATTTACAGACCAAGGGAAAGTAGATGGAATTGGTACATATGTTGATTTAAACCGTTTAAACGGTGTAAGCCTAAGTTACTTCACGCAATCAATATCAAAACCTGTCTCAAATCCACGTTACTATACAAGTAACCCTAAAAAAATTGCAACAAAAACAGTAGCGTATGAATATAATTCACGTACTTTTAAAGAAAGTGCGAAAGTAAAACGTCACCCTAAAAATATACTATTAGATATTGTAGCTGTTGAAAAGAGTGCATCTGGAGCACCACGTTTAAAACTAAAAAACGGTAACTATATTACAGCAAACCGTACCTATGTTGTGAAAACACGTTCAGATATTGATGAATATATCACAAAAGTGCCGAAAAAAACGTTGTTACGTGTGACACAAGGTTTATACAAAAGTACGACATTTAGTACATCGACAAAATTAAAAAATTACAGCACAAATAGCGTATTCACGATTAAAGACATTGACTATACAGAAGGCGGAACACCACGATTAAAAACATCAACTGGTTACTATGTGAGTGCAAACAAAGCTTATACACGCTCTGTTGTAAATAATATTTCAGATTATTATTATGTAAATCCAAAAACGATTCAAACAAAAACAAATGTAGGTGTTTATACATCTGTGTCATTCGCTAATAAGACACGTACGATTGCAAAAGGTAAAAAACTTCAAGTGACAGCAGTTACATGGAGCGCTGCAGGAACACCACGTTTAAAAATTGGCACAGGACAATACATTAGTGCGAATAAAGCCTATGTTGTAAAAAAATAAAAATAAGTAAGAAGAGGGACGCAAACGAAGCGATTCCTTCTTCTTTTTTTGTTATACTAATCAAGCGAATAGAAATGAGGTATATATGGCTATTTGGATTATTGTATTATCAGCGATTGGTTTTATTGTGATGGGCATTGATAAAAGTAGAGCCATTCGTCACAAGTGGCGTATTAGAGAGCGTACACTATGGATTTTGACGATTGTCGGTGGTGGACTCGGCACATTTTTAGGTATGATGATTTGGCGACATAAAATAAGAAAGATACATTTTGTTATTGGATTTGCAATCTTCGCTCTAATGGATGGGTATTTTTTATTGTCAGCTATTTACAACTTCGGTACTATACATATGAAAGGATGATGAACGTGAATTTACAACAACTATTTACAATGCAAAAAGAATTAGACGCATTCATTGAAAAGACACAGGGGATTGATTTTGATGTCTTTCGTGAAAAAACATTAGCGCTATTAGTGGAATTAGGAGAACTTGCGAATGAAACACGCTGTTTCAAATTTTGGAGTACAAAAGGTCCTTCAGAAGATGCTGTTATTTTAGAAGAATTCGTAGACTCAGTTCATTTTCTATTGTCACTTGGCATTATGAAAGGTTTTAATGATTTAAAAGAATGGCCAACAGATGCACGTGATGCTTCTCTAACAGAATTATTCTTACAGGCACAACAAGCGATTATCGTGTTTGGAAATGAGCCTAAACGTGAAAATTATGAAGAGATTTGGAAGTGCTATGGTGCAATTGCACGCACATTACAATTCGATGCACAGCAAATTATCGATGCATATATTTCGAAAAACGAAAAAAATTACGAGCGACAACGTACAGGATATTAAAAACTGTTGTATAATGGAAGTATTCTTCAACAAGGGGGATTTCTCAAGATGAAATTAGATCAAACATTAACCATGCTAAAAGATTTAACAGATGCACGTGCGATTGCAGGTAATGAAAAGGAAGCGCGCGATGTCATGAAGCAGTACATTGAACCGTATGCAGACACAATCGAAACAGATGGTCTTGGTTCATTAATTGCTAAAAAAGTAGGCCAAGAAGATGGTCCGAAAATTATGGTAGCTGGGCACTTAGATGAAGTTGGCTTCATGGTAACACAAATTGATGACCGTGGCTTTATTAAATTCCAAACAGTTGGCGGTTGGTGGAGCCAAGTAATGTTGGCACAGCGCGTTCAAATCGTCACACGTTCAGGTGAGACAGTCACAGGTGTCATCGGTTCAAAACCACCGCACATCTTACCAGCTGAACAGCGCAATAAGCCGGTTGACATTAAACAGATGTTTATCGATGTTGGTGCAACTTCGAAAGAAGAAGTAATGGAGTGGGGTATTCGACCTGGTGATATGATTGCACCGTACTTCGATTTTACAGTGATGAAAAATGAAAAATTCTTACTAGCAAAAGCTTGGGATAACCGTATTGGTTGTGCGATTGCGATTGAAGTATTAAAAGGCTTAAAAGACGAACAACATCCAAACGTTGTTTACGGTTGTGGTGTGGTACAAGAAGAAGTGGGTTTACGTGGTTCAAAAACAGCTACGCATCAAATCAATCCAGCTATTGGTTTCGCAGTAGATGTCGGTATTGCAGGAGATACACCAGGAATCTCACCTTCAGAAGCAGCTTCTAAAATGGGTGAAGGTCCACAAATCATTGTCTATGATGCATCAATGGTCGGCCATAAGGGGTTACGTGACTTAGTCGTTGATACAGCAGAAGAAGCAGGAATTCCATATCAGTATGAAGCAATTCCAGGTGGCGGTACGGACGCAGGTTCTATTCATATTACAGCAAACGGTATACCAGCAATCTCGATTGGTATTGCGACACGTTATATTCATTCACATGCAGGTATTTTACATCGCGATGACTTTGAAAATACAGTGAAGTTAGTGATTGAAGTGATTAAAAAGCTAGATGATGAAACAGTACAACGTATTACATTTGAATAAACATACAAGAGTTCGAAGCGAATATGATGCTTCGAACTCTTTTTTATCTTATCTTACTAGAAATGATAAACTAGTCAGATAAAACATAAAAATTCATTTGACAGAATAAATATACATACATATAATGAGAATTAACAATTAAACGTACAGGAGCGATGCAGTGTGAAATTATTAGAAGAGGTACAATTACAAATTGTCACAAGCTTAAAAGGGAAAGATCTATTATCATTAGTGAACTATTCAAGTGAAGAAGTACAACAATTAATCGACTTAGCGATTCAACTTAAGACGATTACAAAAGAAGGTAAGTGTCCAAAACTATTAGAAGGTAAAACACTTGCGATGATTTTTGAAAAAAATTCAACACGTACACGTATTTCGTTTGAAGTAGGTATGCACCAATTAGGCGGAAAAGGTATGTATATGAATGCACGCGATTTACAAATTGGTCGTGGTGAGTCGGTTTATGATACAGCACATGTATTATCAGGATATGTAGATGGTATTATGATTCGTGCAAATTCACATGCAATGGTAAAAGAATTAGCAGAACATGCATCAATTCCTGTAATTAATGGTTTAACAGATATCTCACACCCTTGCCAAGCGCTAGCTGATCTTGAAACAATTAAAGAAGTAAAAGGGCACTTCAAAGGATTGAAACTAGCGTATATTGGTGACGGAAATAATGTGGCACATTCACTTGTGGTAGCAGCAGCACATGTAGGAATGGATGTCGTTGTAGCAGCACCAAAAGGATATGAACCATCAGAACAAGTCATGTTAAAAGCAGCAACAATCGCAGCGCAAAATGGAAGTACGGTATCATTTACGAATAATCCAATTGAAGCGGCAACAGATGCAGATGTAATTTACACAGATGTGTGGACTTCAATGGGCCAAGAAGAAGAATCAGCAAAACGCCTACAAGATTTTGAAGGATTCCAAATTTCTTCTGAATTAGTAACGCACGCGAAATCAGATTATATGTTTTTACACTGCTTACCAGCACATCGTGAAGAAGAAGTTGCGACAGCTGTTATTGACGGTGAAAACTCATATATTTTCCAACAAGCAGAGAATCGTCTACATGCACAAAAAGCAGTACTTGTATCCATACTTGGATAAAACGAGAACAAAAAGAAAAGTATAAAAAAATAGATTTGATTTAAGTATAAGAAAAACTGGAATCGCGCTGTGGCGCGGTTCCAGTTTTTTTGTTTCTAACTTTGAAAAAGGAAAGTAAAATGTTTTATTATGCATGTTTCTTTTCAATTGAAACTTGTTGCTTTGATTCATTTGGAATCGGACGACGTGCCCAGTAACTTGCAATAATTGGACCTGAAATATTATGCCATACAGCACCGAATGCACTTGGAATAGCAGCAAGTGGCCCTAAGTGTGCTGTAGCAAGTGCTACACCTAAACCAGAGTTTTGCATGCCGACCTCGATTGAGATGGCACGTTGGTCTGATAATGAAAGTCCGCATACCTTTCCTGCATAATAACCTAAAACTAAACCAGCTGTATTGTGTAAGAATACGGCTAAGAAAATAATTAAGCCAGCTGTTGCGATTTTCTCTTGATTCCCTGCAACTACTGCGCCAACGATTAAGATGATGGCAGCAACTGAGATGAGTGGTACAACCGATACACTACGGTCGATTAAGTTTGGTACTAATTTACGAACGATGATACCAAGTGCAACCGGTACTAAAATAACTTGTACAATCGACATAAACATCGAAGACATATTAACAGGCATCCACTGTCCAGCTAAGAAGTATAAAATCACCGGTGTAAAGAATGGTGCTAATAATGTTGATACAGATGTCATTGTAATTGATAAAGGAACATTTCCTTTTGCTAAATAAACCATTACGTTTGAAGCAGTTCCACCTGGTACGGATCCAAGTAATACAAGTCCTGCCGCTAATTCAGGTGGCAATTGTAGTAAGTACGCAATACCAAGAGCTGTTAGTGGCATCACTGTAAACTGTGCAACAATCCCAATCAATACGGGTAGCGGCTTTGTTAAAACTAATTTAAAATCTTTTGCACTTAATGTTAACCCCATTCCGAACATGACAATCCCTAACATGATGGTAATATATCCTCCGAATGCTAGGAATGCTGTCGGGAAGAAGAATGAGATGACAGCAACTCCGAGTACAAGAAAAGCAAAGTACTTTCCTGTAAATGAACTAATTGATTCTAAAACTTTCATCATATCCACACCTTTTCAAAAATTCTGATAATTTCAAGTATATATAATTTTCTTAAAATAGCAATATAAAAAATGATATAATGAATAAATAAACTAAAAATGAAAGGAAGAATGTCAATGAAAGCGGTTTATACAGAAAAAAACGAAATTCACGTAGGAGAAAGACCAGAACCTATACTAAAAGATGGAGAAGTACTTGTTCGTATTCAAGCAGCGAGTGTTAATCGTCGGGACCTTTATACACCGAATCGTTTAGCGAAAGATGCGGCACCTTTAATTTTAGGTTCAGATGCAACAGGTATTATTGAACAGGTATCAGCAGATATCGAGAATTGGCAAGTCGGCGATGAAGTTATTATAAATCCTTCTCTTCGTTGGTTCGATAATACACCTGCTCCACCTGAGGACTTTGAAATTTTAAGTTTACCAGATCAAGGGACATTTGCAGAAAAAATCGCCATTTCAGCAGAACAAATTGAACGAAAACCGGACTACTTATCAACGGAAGAAGCAGCGACGATTGGGATTGCTCCATTAACAGGTTATCGCGCACTCTTTACAAAAGGACAATTACAAAAAGGGCAGACGGTATTTATTCCAGGTGGAAGTAGCGGTGTTGCGACATTTATGATTCAATTTGCAAAGAATATAGGCGCGCGAGTTATTACGAGTTCACGTTCAGAAGAGAAGCGTGAAAAAGCGAAGCAACTCGGTGTAGATCTCGTAATTGATACAGCAGAGGACTGGAACGCGGCACTTCAGTATGAGACAGTCGACCTTGTCATTGATAGCGTTGGTGCAGCAACTTTTAATCGTTCATTGGCTGTTTTAAAAAAGGGTGGTACACTAGTAACATTCGGCGCAACAACAGCAGATGAAACAACGATTAATTTACGTGACTTTTTCTACGGTCAGTACACATTACATGGTACGACAATGGGGAGTCGAGAAGAATTTCGTGCATGTCTTTCTTTCATGGAAGCACATCACATTCGCCCAATCGTTGAACAAACATATGCCATCGAACATGCGACACAAGCATTTCAGCAGTTGCAAGAGAGTACACAGTTTGGCAAAATAGTATTAACGATGTAAAAAGGCGGTTTATGAATGAAAAGAATTGAATCATTATCAAATTCATTAGTGAAATATTGGAAAAAATTAGCGACAACACGCAAAGAACGTGACCAATCTGGTGAGTTTTTAGTAGAAGGTTTCCATTTAGTAGAAGAAGCACTTCAAGGTACAGATGTTTTAAACTTAATTGTACGAGAAGGTGTTGAAATTCCTGCTACATGGAATATTGACAACATTTATATGGTAGAAGTAACAGCGGCAATCGCAGCAGAATTGGCAGAGACAGAACGTACACAAGGCATTTTTGCACACTGCAAACAACCTGATTTTGAAGTAAAGCCTTCATGGAAGAAGTTTTTACTGATTGATGCTGTACAAGACCCCGGTAATGTCGGTACGATGATTCGAACAGCAGATGCAGCGGGGATGGATGCTGTTATTTTAGGAAAAGGTAGTGCAGACCCATTCAATCCGAAAACAATTCGCTCAACACAGGGTTCTATTTTCCATTTACCTGTATTGCGTGGTGAGCTAGTAGATTGGGTAGAGCAATTACAAGAACGTGATATTCCGATTTATGGAACAGCACTTGATGCGACATCTGTGGTATATAACCAAGTACAAAAGACGCCTTCATTTGCAGTCATTATGGGGAATGAAGGTAGTGGTATTTCAAAAGAATTACTAACAAAAACGACGAAGAATGTCATCATTCCGATTATGGGTGGCGCTGAGTCATTAAATGTAGCAGTGGCGACTGGAATTGTTCTATATCACTTTGCAACTGCCGAGTAACACTTGAAGTATGGCATTAAAGCGTTTATAATAGTTGAGTGTGAACACATAATTCAAATGCGATGATCGGGAAAAGTACGCTATTATAAGCAATTAGGGAGTGTCCACCATAGACTGAAAGTGGAGATTTGCCTCTATAATAGAAGAAGTTCACCCCGTTAGCAGCGTCCGGGACCAGCATTAGCTGTAAAGGTACGCCGGCAAATGAGCCGTTAATTCAACGAAGTGATTGCATGAACGTATGCAATAACTAGGGTGGTAACGCGATATAATCCTCGTCCCTTTTTTAAGGGGCGATTTTTTTATGCTTACAACAGGTTGATCATCCAATAAAAGGAGGAATTTTACGATGGAAATGGCTGCACAATTAACACAGTTAAAACAAGAAGCATTGGATCGTATTCAAGCAGCAACAAATACAAAAGAATTAAATGATGTACGTGTTGCTTATTTAGGTAAAAAAGGTCCAATTACAGATTTATTAAAAGGCATGGGTAAACTTCCTGCTGAAGAACGTCCAAAAATGGGTGCTCTTGTGAATGAAGTACGTGGCGAAGTACAAGAAGTATTAGAAGCACGTATGGTTGAATTAGAAGAAAAAGCAGTGGAAGCACAATTAGCTCAAGAAACAATTGATGTAACATTACCAGGTCGCACAATTAAAGTAGGAAATGCACACCCATTAACACGTGTAACAGAAGAAATCGAAAACTTATTCATCGGTATGGGCTATGAAGTAGTAGAAGGTCCAGAAGTAGAAAAAGATTACTACAACTTTGAAGCATTAAACTTACCAAAAGGTCACCCGGCGCGTGATATGCAAGATACATTCTATATTTCAGAAGAAATCTTAATGCGTACACATACATCACCTGTACAAGCGCGTACGATGGAAGAGAAAAAAGGTTCTTCGATTCGTATTATTTGCCCAGGTAAAGTATTCCGTCGCGATAACGATGATGCAACACATTCACACCAATTCAATCAAATTGAAGGTTTAGTCATCGGTGAGAACATTCGTATGAGTGATCTAAAAGGGACATTAGATGTATTCGCGAAGAAGATGTTTGGTGACGAACGTGAAATTCGTTTACGTCCAAGCTATTTCCCATTCACAGAGCCATCAGTTGAGATGGATATCTCATGCTTCAAATGTGGCGGTTCAGGATGTAATGTATGTAAAAACACAGGTTGGATTGAAATTCTAGGTGCAGGTATGGTTCACCCGAACGTACTTGAAATGGCAGGATATGATCCTAAAAAAGTAACAGGCTTTGCATTTGGTATGGGACAAGAGCGTATTGCGATGTTACGTTACGGTGTAGAAGATATTCGTGATTTCTATACGAATGACGTTCGTTTCTTAGAACAATTCCAAAGAGCAGAAGATTAGGAGGAATAACGCATGTATGTATCATTAAAATGGTTAGCAAAATATGTTGACATTTCAGGTTTCGAACCAGCAGAATTAGCAGAAAAAATTACACGAGCAGGGATTGAAGTAGATGGCATCATCGACTTATCAGCTGGACTTAAAAAGCTAATGGTTGGAGAAGTAAAAGAAAAAGAAAAACACCCAGAAGCAGATAAATTAAATATTTGCCAAGTTGATTTTGGTGAAGAAGAATATTCACAAATCGTTTGTGGTGCACCGAATGTAGCGGTAGGACAAAAAGTCATCGTTGCACGTCCAGGCGCGCACTTGCCAGGTGGGAAAATTAAAAAAGCTAAATTACGTGGACAAGTATCAAACGGTATGATTTGTTCACTTCAAGAACTAGGTATCGAAGGTAAAGTTGTACCAAAAGCATATGCTGAAGGTATTTACGTATTACCATCAGATACGCCAGTAGGTTCAGATGCAGTTGAAGTATTAGGTTTAGATGATGTGGTATTAGAATTAGGTCTTACACCAAACCGTTCAGATGCCATGAGTATGTTAGGTGTAGCTTATGAAGTAGCGGCAATTTTAGATCGTGAAATTCACTTACCTGAAATCAAGTATGAAGCAACAACGAAAAAAGCAGCAGACGTATTAAACGTGCGTGTAGAAGCATTAGAACAAAATCCACTATATGCAGCGAAAGTTGTGGAGAATGTAAAAGTTGCGGAATCACCATTATGGTTACAGCAAGCATTAATGGCTGTAGGCGTTCGTCCATTAAATAACGTAGTTGATATTACGAACTATATTTTAATGGAATATGGTCAACCGCTTCATGCATTCGATTACGATGCACTAAAAACAGGTGAAATCGTCGTTCGTTTAGCTACAGAAGGCGAAAGCATTAAAACACTAGACGGAAAAGACCGTACATTAAAAGCTTCGAACCTTGTAATTACAAATGGTGAAGAGCCAGTGGCAGTAGCAGGTGTTATGGGTGGATTCGATTCAGAAGTAACAGATAAAACAACAACAGTTGTAATTGAATCAGCTTACTTTGAAGGGCTATCTGTTCGTTATACATCAAAAGATTTAGGCTTACGTAGTGATGCGAGTGCGCGCTTTGAAAAAGGGATTGACCCGAACCGTGTATTACCAGCAGCAGAACGTGCAGCGCAGTTAATGGCTGAAATCGCTGGTGGAACAGTATTAGAAGGAACAGTACTTGTAGATGAATTAGATAAAACTCCAGCTCGCGTAGCTGTGTCACCTGACTTCATCAACTCACGTTTAGGTATGAAAATCTCATTAAATGAGATGGTATCGATTTTAAAACGTCTACGTTTTGATGTAGAAACAGCGAACGGTTTATTAATCGTAGATGCACCAACACGCCGTCAAGATATTAAAATTGAAGAAGATATCGTAGAAGAAATCGCGCGTATGTATGGTTACGACGAGATTCCAAAAACAATTCCTGTAGCAGAAACATCAGTAGGTGGTTTAACACCATACCAAGAAAAACGTCGTGTAACACGTCATTATTTAGAAGGCAGTGGCTTATTCCAAGCGTTAACATACTCATTAACATCAGATGAATTAGCGCAAAAATACGCACTACAAACAGAAGAAACAACACGTCTTATGATGCCAATGAGTGAGGCACATAGTACATTACGCCAAAGTTTATTACCACATTTAATCGAGGCAGCAGTGCATAATGTATCACGTCAAATTCCATTAGTCGCATTATACGAAATTGGTTCTGTATTCCTAGGTAAAGGCGAAGATGGCTTACCAAATGAAGAAGAACATCTATCAATCGTTATGACAGGTAAATGGCTTGACCACGCATGGCAAGGCGAACATAAGCAAGTAGACTTCTTCGTGTTAAAAGGTGTAATCGAAGGATTACTTGAAAAACTAGGTCTATCTGCGCGTATTCAGTACGTAGCTTCAAAACAAGAAGGTATGCACCCAGGTCGTACTGCATCAATCGTATTAGATGGTGAAGTAGTAGGTTTCTTCGGACAATTACACCCGAAAGAACAAAAAACACTTGGCTTAAAAGAGACATATGTAGCAGAGCTAAACTTTAAACAATTAGCTGGAGCAGAAGTGGAACCTTTAGTTTGTCAACCAATTCCACGCTTCCCATCCATCTCACGTGATATTGCATTAGTTGTAGATCGTACATTAGAGGCAGGAACGATTGAAGCGATTATTCGTGAGGCTGGTGGTACATTATTAAAATCAGTACATGTATTCGATTTATATGAAGGTGCAAACATGCCAGAAGGCAAAAAGTCACTTGCATTTACATTAACGTACTTCAATCCAGAGAAAACGTTAACGGATGAAGAAGTCGTAGCAGTGCATGATCAAGTAATGGCAGCATTAAAAGAACAAGCGAATGTAGAAGTTCGATAATTTAAAATGCTCGTTAAACCACGCAAAATTCTATTTTGTGTGGTTTTCTTCTTCTTTTTTTGAAAAAAAGTATATGTTATATGTTATTGCTATGCTATAATGCAAAATATAGGAAATAGATTTACATAAAAGTAAACTCAATTTTCTTGTTTTTAAGAATATTTTAAAAACTTTTTACAAAGAATAGACAAAAAATTAAAAATTGTGTTATATTAAGACAAATAAAATATATTTCCCTTTAAGAAAATTCCGATAATCGGAATTTATGCATGAATTGCATAAGGGATTTTATTTTAAAAGTCTAATTGTTTCGGTATTCGAAATTTATACATCTAATGTATAAAAATCATACGCTTTGAATAGTTGGAATATTCGAGCTAGATTGGAAAGGGGAAATATTTTGAATACATCAAAAGAATTACTTAAAATTGAAAACTTACATACAAGTTTCCGAATCAAAGATCAGTATTACGCAGCAATTGAAGATATCAATTTAACACTACGTGAGAATGAAGTGTTAGCAATTGTAGGGGAGTCAGGTTGTGGTAAAAGTACGTTAGCCACTTCTATTGTTGGTTTACATGTGGCAAACAATACAAAAGTAGATGGTCAGATTTTATACAACGATCAAAACTTAGCGACATTAAAAGAAGACCAATTGAATAAAATTCGAGGAAATGACATTGGCTTCATTTTCCAAGACCCACTTGCAGCCCTTAATCCACTCATGCGTATTGGCGATCAGATTACCGAAACATTAAAATACCATACAAAATTAAGTGAACAAGAACGTCAAAAACGTGTTTTAGAATTATTAGATCAAGTAGGAATTAGCCATCCAGAACGTGTTGCAAGACAATATCCACATCAATTGTCAGGTGGGATGAGACAGCGTGTTGTCATTGCGATTGCGATTGCATGCAAACCGAAAATTATGATTGCGGATGAACCAACAACTGCTTTAGATGTAACGATTCAAGCACAGATTTTAGACTTATTAAATGATTTACAAGAAGAAACGAATTCGGGAATTATTTTGATTACACATGATTTAGGTGTAGTAGCTGAAGTGGCTGATCGTGTAGCAGTTATGTATGCTGGACAAATTATTGAACTCGCATCTGTTGAAGAGCTGTTCAGCCATCCAAAGCACCCATATACACGTTCATTATTAAATTCAATTCCACAAGTGGATCACGACCAAGATCGATTAGAAGTTATCCATGGAATGGTTCCAACATTAACGAAAATGCCAAGAACGGGTTGTCGTTTTGCACCACGTATTCCTTGGATTGATCCTTCTAAACATGAAGACAATCCATCACTACACGAAATCAGTCCAGAACATTTTGTGCGTTGTACGTGCTGGAAAGACTTCCATTTTGAACATGAGGAAGGAGGACTAAATCATGAGCTTCATACAAATTAAAGATTTACATGTACATTATCCAATTCGAGGCGGCTTCTTTAATACAGTAGTAGACCATGTCTATGCAGTAGATGGTGTATCGATGGAATTTGAAAAAGGCAAAACATATGGTTTAGTCGGAGAATCAGGTTCAGGGAAGTCGACAACAGGAAAAGCAATTATCGGACTCGAAAAAATTACATCAGGTCAAGTAATCTACGAAGGTGAAGATGTAACCAATAAACGTCGTACACGTAATAGTGCATTCACACGTGATATCCAAATGATTTTCCAAGATTCAACGTCAGCGATGAATCCGAGAAAACGCGTACAAGATGTATTAGCAGAACCAATTCGTAACTTTATGAATTTATCACCAACAGAAGAGAAGCGCCATATGATTGAACTGCTTGAAATCGTTGGGATGTCAGAAGAAGCTTTATTAAAATATCCACATGAATTCTCAGGTGGTCAAAAACAGCGTCTAGGAATTGCGCGTGCAGTAGCGTGTAAGCCAAAGATGATTATTGCCGATGAACCTGTATCAGCGCTTGACTTATCAGTACAAGCACAGGTTCTGAACTTTATGAAAGATATTCAAACTGAATATGGACTAAGTTATCTATTCATCTCGCATGATTTAGGTGTTGTTCGCCATATGTGTGATCATATCTCTATCATGTATAAAGGACGTTTTGTTGAACAGGGAACGAAAGAAGATATTTATAAACATTCAAAACATGTCTACACGAACCGTTTATTATCTGCAATTCCAACAATCGAACCTGAGACACGCTTTGAACGAAAAATGGAGCGTCGTGCAGTGGAACAAGCTTACCGTGAAAATGCTCAAAAGTATTATGATGCAGACGGAAAGGTTTACCCACTTCAAGTCATTTCAGCTACGCATAAAGTAGCGATGTCAGCAGCTGAGAAGGAGGCACAATAGTATGTGGAAAACCATCGTCAGACGAATCTTAATTATGATTCCTCAACTAATTGTATTAAGTTTAATCATTTTCTGGTTAGCTAAATTGATGCCAGGTGACCCATTAACAGGTCTTGTAACACCTGAAACAGACCCGAACCGCATCGAAGAATTACGTGAGTTAGCAGGTTGGAATGATCCATGGTATGTACAGTACTGGAATTGGGTTACGAATGCACTTCAAGGTGACTTTGGAACAAGCTATGCATTCAAAGATAGCGTATCTAGCCTAATCGGAGAACGTGCATTAAATACACTTTGGTTATCACTATTCAGTGTCATTCTTTTATATTTAATCGCGATTCCACTTGGAATTTATGCAGGTCGTTACCAAGGAACTTGGTTTGATAAAGGAACAGTATTATATAGCTTCATTACATATGCGATTCCGACATTTGTACTTGGCTTAATTTTCTTATTCTTATTTGGTTATAAACTCGATTGGTTCCCAACTAGTGGGACGGTCGATGTGAAATATGACCCTGGCACATGGGATTATGTATGGAATAAAATTTACCACCTTATCTTACCAGGTATTACATTCGCTTTATTAGGCACAACAACAATCATTCAATACTTACGCTCAGAAGTAATCGATGCAAAAACACAAGATTATGTAAAAACAGCGCGAAGTAAAGGTGTACCGATGAAGGTCATTTATTCAAAACACATTTTCCGTAATTCATTATTACCAATTGCAGCATTCATTGGTTTTACAATTACAGGTTTACTTGGTGGTTCCATCTTTATCGAAACGATTTTCGGTTATCCAGGAATGGGGCAACTATTCATTCAATCATTAGGGCAGCGTGACTATTCTGTTATTACAGCGCTCGTACTATTATTCGGATTCCTATCTTTACTAGGTAGTTTAATTTCCGACATTGTAATGAGTATCGTTGATCCACGAATCCGTATTGATTAGGACATAATCGAAAATAAAGAGGTGAGAAAGATGCAACAAATTGAAGAAAAAACACTCTTACAACAAGATGAAGGAACGCCCGCAACTGGATTAAAGGTTGTATGGCGCGAGTTTAAAAAAGATAAATTAGCGATGGCTTCACTCATCGTATTAGTCGGTATCATCGTTGTCACATTCGTTTGGTCATTCACGATTGACCGAGAAGAATTAATGCAAATTAGTCTATATGATGAATTTGCACAACCGGGAACGAACGGCTTCATTCTAGGAGCAGATCAGGGTGGTATTGACATCTTAGGTCAGTTAATTCTCGGTACACGTAACTCGCTAACGATTGCCATTGCGATTACGTTAATTACAGGTGTACTAGGTGTTGGTATTGGTTTAGCTGCTGGGTATTTTGGTGGAATCGTTGATGCCATCATCATGCGTATTATGGACTTCTACATGACATTACCAACATTGATGATCATCATCGTGTTTGTAACGATTGTTCCAAAATATAATGTTATGACATTTGTACTCATCATGAGCGCATTCTTGTGGGTAGGAACAGCGAGGTTAATTCGAAGTAAAGTGCTCTCCGAGGGGAAACGCGATTATGTAAGTGCCTCTAAAACGATGGGGACAGGCAATTTTGCCATTATGTTAAAAGGTATTTTGCCAAATATTAGCTCATTACTAATTGTTGAGCTGACACTGAACTTTGCCGGAAATGTCGGCATTGAAACAGGTCTTACGTATTTAGGATTTGGTCTACCGCCAAATGTACCGAGTTTAGGGACATTGGTAGGGGCTGCAAGTAACCCAGTTGTTCTTGAAAATAATTGGTGGGTATGGTTACCCGCATCAATACTCATTCTCGTATTGATGCTGGCAATAAATTATGTTGGACAAGCTTTACGTCGAGCAGCAGATTCAAAACAAAGATTAGGTTAAAAAAGGGGAGGAAATGAAATGAACAAAAAGAATTGGCTATTACTAACAGTTCTTGCGGCAATTATGCTCGTATTAGCAGCATGTGGCGGCGACAAGAGCGGCGAAAAAAGTAATCAAAAAGAAAAAGTAGATACGTCAAAATTCCCGTTACAAACGACGAATAAAGACGAACCAATCAAGGGCGGTACATTAAAAGTAGCACTACAATCAGATGCACCATTCAAAGGTTTATTCCTTTACGAAGTATATGAAGATGCATACGATGCAGAAATCTTAAGCTATACTTCAAATTCAATTTTCACAACAAAAGAAGACTTCTTAATCGATAATGATGGTCTTGCAAAATTAGATGTAGATACAGATGCTAAAAAAGCAACAATTACAA
>NZ_BJOB01000039.1 GCF_006539985.1 Kurthia gibsonii
GCTTCGGAAAACGAATAGAGGTAGGCGAGAAAAGAACGCAACGTCCTGTTGCAAATCTTGCCCCACGATATTACGTAGCGCTCGGGTATGGCTTCAAACTCCTCGTCACTACGTTCCTGTCGGGTTTTCAGCTCACGCTATTCCCTCAGGAGTCATTTTTACGCGTTCAATTGATTTGATCATTCGTATTGAGACATATTATTTTGTTCTGTCCTAGGTTCTTTTTAATGATTTATATGAAAATTTCTCTATATTTAACGAGTAAAATTATGGAATAAGGGAAAATAATAGAGATGGTAAAAAATAAATAAGGAGGTATGGTCTGATATTTTATATGCGTATAAAAAGAGAGGGGTGAATAAGAAAAATACGTATAGTAGCATATGTACTATTTAAATAGAAGAAACTCTATTTAAAAGCCAGATTTTACAGACTATTTTAGAAGACGTTGAATTTAGAATTGAGTATTGAAGAAAAGAAGAACAATGTTATAATGGGTAAGAAGTTTTTCCTATATAATATATGAGTAAACTCCTTCAATCGAAAAGATTTACAATTCAAACGAATAGACTTTGTTTTTGTAAGGTTTATGTCGTTTGTTTGTGGCTTTTTCCATTTTCAAGAGTTTTTCGTGTAAGAACGACCTATTTTTGCAGTGTATTCTAGAATTTATAAAAAGTTGCAAAAGAAATATTGGTTTATGAAAACTAATTAAGTTATTAAAAGGTAATTATACAGTTCTAAAGTAACTAAGAAATACTTGAAAGTTGCTATAAATAGAAGTCGTCCACAGAACGTTCAAAAACTTTCAAAGAAAATGTGAAATTATAGATATTTTTATTCTTTTCGGTAGATATTAGGTTTATAATTCATTTGAATTGAAAAGAAGGTTGAATGCTTCTTAGTGTAAGAAGAGGGTTAGAGAGCTTGGGTTGCTTTACTCGTCTTATACTTCGTCTTAACAATCGTTTTAGTTTAACGTATTTTCGTTCTATAGCAATTATAAAAGAAATTAGAACGACTCAATGATTAAGACGAATAAGAGTAAAAAATGTTCAATCATCTCAGCAGTTCATAAACTTGCTTATTCTACATAGAATAGGTTAGGGGGAAACACTTCAATATCCATTCAACATTCTGCACTTAAATTAAAAGAAGGTTGTTTTAGAAGGGAGTACAACATGAGTAAAAAAGTGTTAATTATGCCAATCGTTGCAGGTTTGTTAGCAGTGTTTTTATCTGGATGTGAACCATTAATGGTACTAAATCCAAAAGGACCTAACGCACAAACATTATCGAACACGATCTGGATCTCTATCGGGACAATGTTATGTGTATTAGCAGTTGTCTATGTTTTATTAATCAATATGTTAGTTAAATACCGTGCTGGAAAACAAGCGGCGGACTATGAGCCACCACACGAAGCAGGTAACCACAAACTAGAAATTTTCTGGACAGTTATTCCAATCCTAACAGTTGCTTTCTTATCAGTTGTAACAATCATCACATTAAAGGATGTAGAAAGTAAACCAGAAGGTTACGGAGACAAGAAACCTCTAGTAATTTATGCGTCATCATCACAATGGAAATGGCATTTCAGTTATCCTGAAGAAGGAATTGAAACTGTAAACTATGCACATATTCCAACAGATCGTCCAATTGAGTTCCGTTTATACTCATATGGTACAATCACAAGTTTCTGGGTTCCACAATTAGCTGGTCAGAAATATGCGATGACAGACATGTTAACAACAATCCATTTAGCAGCAGACCACGAGGGAGACTATTGGGGTCGTAACTCGAACTTCAACGGTGAAGGATTCGAGGCAATGCAATTCGAAATCACTGCTCAAAAACAAGGTGAATTCGATCAGTGGGTTAAAGATGTAAAAGCAAATGAACCAAAATTAACAGAAAAAGAGTTCAGTAACTTACTTAAAGCAAGTGTTGTTGGACGTAAGAGCTTCTCTTCTACTCATTTAGGTTTCTCTTCACCACCTATGGATCACTCTAAGATGATGGATGCTGAGAAATATAATGAATCTAAAAAAGCTCAAAATGGTAATTTAGATTTAGATTCTCACGACATGGAAGAAATGGACGATATCGGTGAATAATCCGATTACATTGATACAACATGTTATTTACTAAATAGTAGATGTATGAAAGGAGTTAACCAAATTGTTTACCAAAATGACAATGAGTGAAGTATTTGCACCGCTTAAAGAACCACTGATCATGGGTACGGCGATCGGTATTTTAGTTGGTGTAATCGCAGTAGTTGCAGGTCTAACATATTTCAAGTTATGGGGTTGGTTATATACTAACTACGTAAAGACAGTAGACCATAAAAAAATCGGTGTAATGTACATTTTCGTAGCATTACTAATGTTATTCAAAGGTGGGGTTGAGGCGTTATTAATGCGTGCTCAAACTGCTGTTCCGGATAATAAATTATTAAACTCTGAACACTACAATGAGATTTTCAGTACACATGGTGTGTTAATGATTATCTTCGTAGCAATGCCATTCTTATTTGGTTTGTTCAACGTAGTTATTCCACTACAAATTGGTGCGCGCGACGTAGCATTCCCACGTCTTAACGCATTATCTTTCTGGTTATTCGCAATGGGTGCAGTGTTAATTAACGTTTCATTCATCATTGGTGGATCTCCAAACGCAGGTTGGACGTCATATTTCCCACTTGCAGGTATTGAATTTAACCCAGGCGTAAACAATAACTATTATGCTTGGTCACTACAAATCTCGGGTCTAGGTACATTAATGACAGGGATTAACTTTGTAACAACAATCGTGAAAATGCGTGCTCCAGGTATGACATGGATGAAAGTTCCAATGTTCACTTGGTCATCATTTATCGCAAACATTATCATCGTATTTGCATTCCCAGTGTTAACAGTAGCACTTGTAATGATGACAATGGATCGCCAGTTCGGTACTAAATTCTTCGCTACAGAAGATGGCGGTATGGACATGCTTTGGGCGAACATCTTCTGGGTATGGGGACATCCAGAGGTATACATCGTAATTCTTCCAGCGTTCGGTGTATTCAGTGAGGTAATCTCTACATTTGCTCGTAAAAACTTATTCGGTTATGGTTCGATGGTTGCTTCTATGATCATCATCTCGTTACTATCATTCTTAGTATGGGCTCACCATTTCTACACAATGGGTCAAAACGTAGCAGTAAACGGCGTATTCTCAATCACTACAATGTTAATCGCAGTTCCAACTGGGGTTAAGATTTTCAACTGGTTATTAACAATGCGTCATGGTCGTATTACATTTACGACACCAATGTTATATGCTCTAGGCTTTATTCCAATCTTCACTATCGGTGGGGTTACAGGGGTAATGCTAGCAATGGCAAGTGCTGACTATCAATATCACAATACATTATTCTTAGTTGCTCACTTCCACTATGTATTAATTCCTGGTACAGTATTTGGTGTACTAGCTGGTTACCACTTCTGGTGGTCTAAAATCTTCGGTTTCCAACTTAAAGATTCAATCGGTAAAGTTGGTTTCTGGTTAATCGCAATTGGTTTCAACGTAACATTCTTCCCTATGTTCATCTTAGGTTTAGATGGTTACGCTCGTCGAATGTACACGTACTCAGCTGAAACTGGCTATGGTACATTAAACATGATTTCATTCATTGGTGCATTAGTATTAGCTCTTGGTTTCTTAGCGCTTTGCTACAACATCTACTACAGTGTTCGTCACAGAGAAGAATTAAAAGTTACTGGCGATCCATGGGATGGTCGTTCACTTGAATGGGCTACTCACTCTCCAGTTCCTGAGTATAACTTCGCAGTTATTCCAAAAATTTCTCGTCTTGATGAATTCTGGTTTGCTAAAAAAGAAGGCCGCGATTTACAAGCAGGCGAAATTAAAGATATTCATATGCCTAATGACTCTGCAGCGCCATTCTGGCAATCAGTTGTTATGGGATTAGCATCATTCTTCTTTGTATTCAACGAAATTGGTATCGCAATTATCTTAGGTATTGTGACACTACTATTCATGGCTTACCGTTCATTTGAAATTGATAATGGTCGTCATATCCATGTTGAAGAAATCGAAGAAACAGAGCGTAAGCTAAAAGAAACAGAGCGTCAATTGAGAGGTGACCGATAATGTCAAAACATAATAATTCAGTGCCATTGGAGTACCAAGGTGAAGAAAATGATTTGAAAATCTTCGGTTTCTGGGTATTCTTAGGCGCAGAAATTGTTCTTTTCGCAACTTTATTCACAGCGTATTTCACATTAGTTGACCGTACAGGTTCAGGTCCAACAGGCGTTGACCTTTTTGAATTACCACCAGTAATTCTAGAAACATTCTTACTTTTAACATCTAGTTTCACAATTGGTTTAGGTGTTCACGCAATGCGTTTAGGCCGTGTTAAACCAATGATCGTGTTCTACATCATTACATTAATTCTTGGTGCAGGATTCATCGCGGTAGAGGTAGATGAGTTTATCACTTATATCTATCACGAAGATGCTACGATTCAAACAAGTGCATTTACTTCAAGTTTAATGACTTTACTAGGTACTCACGGTGCCCACGTATCGTTTGGTTTACTATGGGGAATTGCGATTATTATTCAAGTTGCTAAGCACGGTATTAATAAGCGTACTGCCAATAAAGCGTTTATCTTCTCTTTATACTGGCACTTCCTAGATGTTGTTTGGATCTTCCTATTCAGCTTTATTTACTTGAAAGGAATGATGTAAAATGGCACAATTATTTCCAAAAGAACATGTCCTTGGGTTTATTGGATCAATCATTTTAACAATCGCTGCATTGTCCGTTGTGCAGTTTGATGTATCATTAACAGCAGGTTTAGTTATTCTTTGGGTAACAGCACTTGCTCAAGCTTCATTACAACTAGTACTATTCATGCATATTGGTGAAACAGACGATAAAGGTTCAATTTACGTCATTACACTATATTCAGTAGTTATTGGTTTAGTAACAGTATTCGGTTCATTATTCGCTATGATCTGGGGATACTAATTTACAGAAGAATAAAACCAGCCTTTCGGGTATCCCCCTAGGAAGGCTGGTTTTTTCTTTTGATAGTATAAATAAGAAAAAGAAGATGCTAGTTTAAGAGAAGCACCTTCTTTTAGTTTTTTTAGGAAATAATATTTTAAATGTTAAAAAAAAGAAGTGAAGGGTATAAAAATACTAAGATTATTTCTTTTGAACAGATTTATAATATTGTCCTTTGTCGTAATATTCGTTTAAAATGCGCTGCATATCTTTTTTATCCTCTTCATTTAATTCACGTACAACCTTCGCAGGGCGACCAAATGCAAGTGTATTCGGTGGGATCACCTTACCTTGTGTTACAAGACTACCAGCACCGATAAAAGCACCTTCGCCGATTTCAGCACCATCTAAAACAATCGAAGCCATACCAATCAAAGCTCCTTTTTTAATATGGCAGCTGTGAAGTGTTACTTGATGTCCAATTGAAGCTTCGTCTTCAATAATTAATGGATGAGCTGGACTTTGATGTAAACAGCATAAATCTTGAATATTTACCTTTTTTCCAATGATTGTAGGTGACACGTCACCACGAATCACAGTATTATAAAAAATAGATGAACCTTCTCCAACTGTCACATCACCTGTAATAACAACATTATCACCGATGAAAGCAGTCGGATCAATTTTTGGTTCTTTTCCCTTGTATGGGTATAACATATTCATCCCTCTTTCCTTTGAACTGTAACATAATCGTATCAAACATCCTGGATTTATGGAACGAAAAAGTAGAGGAATGCGTTACAATAAGAATGAGTACTATGAAGGAGAGAAGTTTATGTGGAAATGGGAAGCAGACGGACATGCAAAAGCAGTTATTGTAATCGTACATAGTGCGTATGAACATCATAGAAGATACGCATGGTTAATTGAAAAATTTCGTGTAGCAGGTTTTCATGTGATCACAGGGGACTTACCTGGGCATGGTGAAGAAAGTAAAGTGAAATCCGCCCATGATGAATATTTAAAACAATATGAAAAATATATAAAGTTAATGATTTATGAAGCGACACAATATAACTTACCATTATTTATTTTAGGGCATGGTCTTGGGGCAACATTAGCGATGTACGCAGTAGGTGAATTTAAATATGAGATTGCAGGAGCCATCTTGACATCACCTTGGCTACATTTACAGCATCAACCATCAAAATTCGCTGCAGCCTTAAAAGGATTTAGTAAGATTGCAGGGAGCTTTAAAATGCATCATGAGATGAATACGAAGCTTTTGTCACGTAGTTATGAGTTTTATACAGAAATGGGACGAGACCCTTATTACAACTCTAATGTAACAATTCGTTGGTACCATGATGTTCAACAGTTTATGAAAGCCATTTATCAATTAGAAAATCACTTTAAAGACATACCTGTCTTAATGATGAATGGAAAGAGCGATAAAATTATTGATATTCAATACAATCGTCAATGGTTGGAGAAACAGAAATTATCTGAGTATGCTTATAAAGAGTGGGCGAACTGTTATCATGATTTGTTCCAAGAACCAGAACGTGATTTGATTTATCAATATACAGAAGATTTTATTTTAAACAGACTACGAACAATAGGATATATCGTTTAAAAAGGGATTATGTCACGTTTTATAAGTGACATGATTCCTTTTCTTTTTTCTGTAGTTTACTCTAGAAATACAAAAATATAAAATATATAAAAAACATATAAAATAAAGGCTTATAAATGACTTAATTGTATTCTCTGAAAATACAATTAGAGGAAAAATGTATGAGTGAGCGAAAAAATGTAGAATTATCTCTTTAAAAAGACATAATACTTTTATATAATAGAATAATATAGTAATTAATAAAAGCGTATATTTGATGTATTTGATGTTTTAAATGTTCGTATTTAGGAGGATTTACATGGAAGCAATCATTAATACCATCTATGAACTACTCTGGGGTCCTTGGATGATTTACGGTATTCTCATCGTGGGACTTATATTTACTGTGAGAACTAGAGGAGTACAAGTTCGATTCTTAAAAGATATGTTCGGTCAAATTTTCACAGGCAAAAAGTCAGATGCAGGTGTTTCATCATTCCAAGCGATGACGATGGCGTTATCAGGGCGAATTGGAACGGGGAATATTGCTGGGACAGCAACAGCGATTGCCTTCGGCGGACCGGGTGCAATCTTTTGGATGTGGGCAATTGCTTTCATTGGTTCAGCAACAGCTTACGTTGAATCAACACTCGCTCAAATTTATAAAGAAGAGAAAAATGGCGTTTATCGTGGTGGCCCTGCTTTTTACATACATAAGTTCACAGGCAAACGTTGGCTAGGCATGATTTTTGCGATTGCGGCATTAATCGCTATGTCATTTTTACAACCAACCGTTCAAGCAAATGCGATTGCAGATGCGATGTACAATGCATTTGAGTTACCAAAATGGGTTTCTGGTTTAGTAGTCTGTGTTATTTTAGGTGCAATTATTATTGGCGGCGTAAAACGAATTGCAACAGCCGCTTCAATCATTGTTCCTTTTATGGCGATTGCATATATTTTAGTAGCCGCAATTATCATTGCAATGAATATTTCAGAAGTGCCGCATATTTTCGCTCTAATTTTTAAAAGTGCTTTTGGCGCAGAGCAAATGTTTAGCGGGATGGTAGGGGCTGCTATTGCTTGGGGTGTAAAACGTGGGATTTATGCGAATGAAGCCGGACAAGGTACAGGGCCACATTCGGCAGCAGCAGCAGAAGTATCTCATCCTGTAAAACAAGGTTTAGTACAAGCCGCTTCAGTTTACTTGGATACATTCTTAGTATGTACAGCAACAGCCTTTATGATCTTATTCACAGGTATGTACAATGTACAAGAAGACGATGGTAAGGGACCGTTCATTGTAGAACATCTACCAAGTGTAGAAGCAGGAACAGCTTTCACACAACATGCTGTAGATGCAGCATTCCCAATAGCAGGTTTTGGGACAATCTTCGTAGCTTTTGCTCTATTCTTCTTTGCCTTTACAACAACGATGGCTTACTATTATATTGCCGAAACGAATGTGGCGTATTTATTTGATGGAAAAAAACAAAAGATTGGTGTACGTATTGTTCAGATTGTTATTCTTTTAGCTACTTATTTTGGCGCTGTACGACCAGCAGCCGCAGCTTGGGTGCTTGGAGATATTGGTTTAGGCATTATGGTGTGGGTGAACGTCATTGCGATTCTGTTTATGGCAAAACCGACCATTCTTGCCTTGAAAGATTATGAACAGCAAAAACGTATAGGGTTAGACCCAGTATTTGATCCACGAAAAGTCGGGATTAAAAATGCGACTTTCTGGGAGAAATAAATAATGATCGAGGGACGATTTACGTAATCGTCTCTCTTTTTTTATTGTGTAATCATAGTATTTTAATATAATTTTTGAGAGAATAGAAATAGTTTTGTAAAGAAAGAAGGGATTTGATTATTATGGAAAAAATGTTCGGTACTGCTGAGTTCGCTATACAAGTTGGCGTAACGAAATCTTCACTCAAGCATTATATTTCAATATTAGAAAATAGTGGTTACCATGTAAAGCGTGATCATCGAAATTATCGGTTATTTACGGAAGAAGATGTACATGTTTTTCAAAATTATAAACAGTTGCATCAAGAAAAGGGAATGACATTAAAAGAAGCAGCTGCTGTGGTGATTGGGAATGAAACCGTTGTACAAGATGCAGAGATGTTGCCTGCTAAAAGAGAGTATAATACACAAGTTGTTGAAAAATACGATGATTTAACAAAAACAATGGAATTACTGGCAGATCATATTCAAGGGATTGAGGCACAAAATGCACAATTGCTACAACTTATACAAATGCAACATCAACAAAATGAATGGTTAAAAGAAGAAATGAGTATGATGAAGCATCAATTAGAAGAGCCAAAAGTGGATTATAAACGCCAGTTGGACCGTGTTGAATCACAAAATAGTGCAATCATGTCGGTGTTAAATAAATTAACCGTTCAAAAATTGAAAGAAGAAGTGCAAGAGATTGAACCAGAGCCAACTGGCTTTATGAAAGGTTTATTTAAAAGAAAATGAAAAAATAACCCACGAGATTTTAAAGGAATCTCGTGGGTTATTTTGACTACATTAAAATCTTATTAAATTTATCGGAATAAATAGTTGCAATTCGAGATTATATAAATTGTAGTATTTCCATAGGAATTAATTGACTGATGAATCAGTTAGGGGATTGGTGATGATGACAAAGCGAATTACGAGAGAAGAAAGAAAACAGCAATTAATTGAGATTGCATTAGAACAATTCGCAACAGTTGGTTATACGAAGACGAAAATCTCAGACATAGTTGCATTAGCAGGTGTATCACAAGGTACATTCTATTGGCACTTTAAAAGTAAAGAAGAAATCGCGCTCTATATTTTAGAAAGAGGGAATCAGCAAATATTACAAATGATTTCACTCGGTTTTCAAAATACACGAGTTCCAGTAGAACAGTCAGTGAATTCATCTACTCGATTATTTGAAGCATTATTTCACTTTGCAGAAGAAAATCGCTTTTTTACAATGTTACTTTTTAAAGGCTTATCATCAGAAGAATTATTACAAAAACAAATTTTACACATTAAAAAGAATATGGAAGAAGCTTTTGTGCATAACATTCAACAAGCACAAAAATTTCATATGGTAGCAGAACATAAAAATCCAAAAGTATTAGCGGTTTTTATTATGAGTTTAATTGAAGGTGTACTAAGTCGTTGGGTGGATCATGAAGCAGCATTTCAAGAGTTAACGTTAGAGGAACTCGTTCAACAGACTGTTCACTTTGAGTTTTTTGGCATTTTTGGTGTTTAAAAAAAGGGAGGAATTATAGATGAAAAAATTAGGTTGGTTAGCATCACTTGTAGCAGCATCTGCATTAGTACTAGGAGCTTGTGGTTCGAAAGAAGATACGAGTAAAAACGATGTATCGAAAAAAGAAGAATTAACAGTAGGGATTATGGGGACATATGCACCTTATAACTACTTAGACAAAGATAAGCAATATACAGGTTTTGATGTTGACATTGCAAAGGAAGTTGCAAAACGTTTAGATAAAAAAGCGAAGTTTGTCGCACAAGATTTTTCAGGATTGATTCCGGGTTTACAAAAAGGGAAGTTCGATATGTTAGTAAGCCAAGTAACGATTACAGATGATCGTAAAAAACAAGTTGATTTTACAGAGCCATATATCACAAATGAAGTAAAGGCTATCGTAAAAGATGATAATACAACGATTAAATCAGCAGAAGACTTCAAAGGAAAAACAATCGGTGTAGGTTTAGGTACAAACGATGAAGCATATCTTCGTAATGACTTAATGAAAAAAGTAGGTAAATTCAAAATTAATACGTATGACGATGTTATCACAACATTAAAAGATTTAAATGTTGGACGTATTGATGCAACGATTAATAACGTATTTGCTTTAAAACCGATTGTTGAAGAAAATGGCTACAAAATTAAAGCTGTTGGTGAAGCTTTAAAATCAGATAAAGCTGGTATCGCAGTGAAAAAAGGTCAAACAGAGCTAGTGGATCAATTAAATAAAGCGTTAAATGATATGGAGAAAGACGGAACATACACAAAAATTTATAAAAAATGGTTTAACGAAGAACCACCAGCAGAATATACAAAATAAGTAAGGTAGGGACTAAATATGGAGCTCGTACTAGATAATTGGCGTTTCCTTTTACAAGGTGCCTACTATACATTATTGATTACCGTTGTTTCAATGTTTTTTGGTTTAATTTTAGGTTTAATCATTGCCATCATGCGTGTAAAAGGCAATACATTTTTACGTAATATTGCACGATTCTATGTCTCGATTATTCGAGGTACACCACCGCTTGTTCAAATTTTCATTGTTTATTATGGATTGAGTGACTATGGTATTGAATTACCATCCATTGTAGCAGCTTGTATCGCGTTAAGTATTAATATTGCAGCGTATATCGCAGAAGCTTTCCGAGGTGCTTTACAATCTGTACCAAAAGGACAATTAGAGGCAGCGGTTGCATCAGGTATGACAGAAGGACAGGCGATGAAGCGTATTATTATTCCACAAGCAGTTCGCTACGCTATTCCACCAATTGGGAATACATTCGTCGGTATGTTAAAAGAAACATCGCTTGTATCAGCAATTGCTGTAACGGAATTAATGCGCGCGGCTCAGTTATTAGTCGCGCAATATTATGTATATATGCCGTTTTACATTATGATTGCTTTAATGTATTGGGCGATGAGTGTGTTCTTCACATTCATTTTAAACCGAGTTGAAAAACGTTTATCCGTTTATTAGGAGTGTCCATATGATTACAGTAGAACATTTATCAAAAAAATTTGATGAACTAGAAGTATTACATGATTTATCGATTACAATTCCAGCGCATCAAGTAGTCGCAGTAATTGGGCCTTCAGGTTCTGGGAAAAGTACATTTTTACGCTGTTTGAATGGTCTAGAAATTTTAACAGAAGGTAAAATTACAGTCGGTCAACATACGATTGAAGCCAATATGAATAAAAAAGAGTTAAAGCAAATGATTTATGGGATTCGTCAAGAGACGGGAATGGTATTTCAACAGTTCAACTTATATCCGCATAAGACGGTCATCGAAAATGTGATGGAATCTTTAATTGTTGTAAAAAAATTAAAAAAAGAAGAAGCACAAGTACGTGCAGAGCGTTTACTCGACAAAGTCGGGTTACTTGAGAAATTAGATAACTATCCTTCGCAATTATCGGGTGGTCAACAACAACGAGTTGCGATTGCGCGTGCACTTGCGATGGAACCACAATTGATGTTATTTGATGAACCTACGTCAGCATTAGACCCTGAATTAGTAGGCGATGTACTACGTGTTATGAAGAATCTTGCTGAAGACGGCATGACGATGGTGATTGTGACGCATGAGATGAATTTCGCGCGTGATGTTGCCGATCGTATTGTCTTTATGGCAGATGGTCGAATTGTAGAAGATTCAAAAGATCCAAAAGCGTTCTTTGCGAAACCCACAACAGCACGTGCACAACAATTTATTCGTAAAGTAAACGAATTTTAGGAGGAATAGAAATGAGAATTCAAGCAACCTGGCAAGGTGGACGTGCTTTTGAAGCAAAAGGCGATTCAGGATTTCCAATGTTAATGGATGCCACTGAAAAATATGGTGGCAATTCATCTGCACCAACACCAACAGAGATGTTATTGAGTGCTTTAGCAGGATGTATTGGTATTGATGTGACGATGATTTTAAAACCGCATTTAGACCAAATTACAAAATTAGATATTACAGTTGATGGCGAACGTAAAGAGGAAATGCCAACTGCCTTTACAAAAGCGCATATTACGTTCACAGTTGATGGTGATATTACAGCTAAAAAAGTGTGGCGTGCGATTAAATTAGGTGAAGAAAAATATTGTGCGGTTTCTGCTTCATTAAAAGCAGAAATTACACATTCACTTATTTTAAATGGTGAACAAGTCGAAGAAGTATAAACAGATAAATAGAAAGAGGCATCACTCAATTGAGTGAATGCCTCCTTTTTATTTAGGGAATTCTTTTACTTTTTCAAGTGCGATAACGAATGGTGGGTCATTTTGTTGATTGATGAATTCATAGCGCAGTACATGGACTTGTTTTTGAGGGAGAGAAGCGGCGTAATCGAGTAAGCGGTCACGTTCTTCTTTACCACCTTCATGTCCATAGTAAATGACTAAGACAATCATACCGCCTACAACGAGTTGTTGAAGCAATGATTCAAGTGCTGCCACCGTCGTAGAAGGTTTTGTAATCACATCATGCGCTGTACCGGGTAAATAACCAAGATTAAAAACAGCTGCTTTAATCGGTGTTGATACATAGTTGGCTACTTGTTCATGTCCATCAAGAATGACTTCACATCTTGCTTGTACACCAGCTTCCGCAAGACGACTCATTGTCGCATCAACAGCTTGTTGCTGTACATCAAATGCATAGACGCGACCTGTGTCGCCAACAAGTTCAGCTAAGAATAATGTATCATGCCCATTACCAGCAGTGGCATCGACAACTGTATCACCGATTTCGATTGTATCTCTTAATAGAGTTTTAGCATATTGTAAAACACGTTCTAATCGCATGAAGACGTCATCTCCGCAGGTACATAGTGCTTACCTTGCCAGCTATCACGTTTTGCAAGTTCTGCATCAATACCGTTTAATACTTCCCATTTATTCACTGACCACATTGGTCCAATCATTAAATCAATCGGTCCATCACCTGTAATACGCTGTACGACCATGCTTGGTGGAATGACTTCTAATTGGTCTGCAACAAGTTGCGTATAGGCATCTTGATCCATTAATTCCAATTGGCCTTTTTCGTATTGTTTGACAAGTGGTGTTCCTTTTAATAAATGAAGCAAGTGAATTTTAATGCCTTGTACATCTAGTTTGGCTACTTCACGTGCTGTTTCCATCATCATATCGTAGTCTTCAAGAGGGAGACCGTTAATGATATGTGTGCAAATACGAATACCATGTTTACGCAGTTTATGAACACCTTCAACGTATGTTTGATAGTCATGCGCGCGATTAATTAAATTCGCTGTTTTTTCATGTACTGTTTGTAAACCTAATTCTACCCATAAATAAGTACGTTGGTTTAACTCGGCTAAATATTCAACAACATCATCTGGTAAACAGTCTGGACGCGTTGCGATACTTAGACCGACAACACCTTCACACGCAAGCGCTGCTTCAAATTTTTCTTTTAATACAGGAAGTGGGGCATGTGTATTCGTATAAGCTTGGAAATAGGCCATCGTTTTGCCGCCCTTCCACTTATGCTCCATCTTTTCTTTGATTTTAGCAAATTGTACGTCGATTGGATCTACACGATCACCTGCAAAGTCACCTGAACCAGCAGCTGAACAGAATGTACAACCGCCGAATGCTACAGTGCCATCTCTGTTTGGACAATCGAACCCAGCATCAAGTGCTACTTTGAATACTTTTGAACCGAACTCATTGCGTAAGTAGCGGTTCCATGTATAATATCTCTTTCCATCTGAAGGGAAAGGAAATTGATTTTCTGTCATTGTTTCTGTCATCTCCTCTAACGATTTATTTTAACATGAAATGCTTTCGATATGCTAAAAAGTGTTTGTTAAAATATTTTTCGGAAATCGGAATATTTGGGGTTGTATCGGGATGATTTCTCCTTTAATATTACGAGATAGATATCATCTCATTTTGAGATTAGAGGAGGGGGTTTATGCATGAAAATGCCAAAAACAGTTTGGCTTTTAGTAATCGGAATGCTTGTAAATACGACAGGTAACTCTTTTTTATGGCCAATGAATACAATTTATCTGCATGACCACCTCGGTCAAAGTTTAACAGTAGCAGGACTTGTATTAATGTTAAATGCAGCAGCTGGCGTAGTAGGGAATCTACTCGGCGGCTATTTATTTGATAAAATAGGCGGTTATAAAACGATTTTATTTGGTATTATTTTGACGATTGTGGGTCTCGCACTTTTAACGATTTGGCATGGGTGGCCGCAATATGTATGGCTACTTGCGCTTATCGGTTTTAGCGGTGGGATTGTGTTTCCGAGTATGTTTGCACTTGTCGGTGTTGCGTGGCCAGAAGGTGGTCGAAAAGGATTCAATGCAATTTACTTAGCGCAAAATCTAGGGGTAGCAGTGGGTCCTGTATTAGCAGGTGTTGTAGCTTCTTATAGTTTTGATTATTTATTTGTTGCCAACTTAATTATGTATATTCTTTTCTTAGGCATTGCATTCAAGTTCAAAAAAATTCAAACAGAAGATGCGTATGGTCCAACAGCAGCATTACCTAGAGGTGAGCTGAAAAATCGTGCACCACTTATTGCGCTATGTATTTTAGGTGTCGGCTTCTTACTTGGATGGCTTGTGTACTCACAATGGGTATCAACGATTTCAACTTATACACAAGATCTCGGTTTATCGTTAAACCAATATAGTGCACTTTGGGCTGTAAATGGTTTCCTAATCGTTCTTGGTCAGCCATTAATTGCACCAATTGTACGAAAATTAGAAGGACGTTATAAAGCACAAATCTTATTTGGTTTATCCATTTTCATCGTGTCGTTTGTTGTATTAATTTTTGCAAAAACATTCACAATGTTTATTGTCGCAATGGTCATTCTAACATTCGGTGAAATGTTCATCTGGCCAGTCGTTCCAACATTGGCAAGTGTGCTCGCACCGAAAGGAAAAGACGGCTTCTTCCAAGGACTGATTAATGGTTTTGCGACATTTGGGCGTATGCTAGGGCCTGTTGTAGGTGGTGTACTTGCGCAAGCTTATGGTATGCAAGTAACGTTTATCGTGTTAATCGGTATTCTATTCCTTGCGGCAATTCCATTCTTCTTCTACGATTTGCCACTTAAAAGGAAGAAAGTAACGAGTTAAAGAAATGGACTTGTTATTTTAAGGCTTTTCAGATAAAATAAAGGCATTATACTAATAGGACGAAGATCAGGAGTAGTAGATAACGGAAGTTTTTAGAGAGTTAGCGGTTGGTGGGAGCTAATAACGGATGGAATCGAACTTGCCTTGGGAGTCTGCATAGGAATGATTGACCTACGCCGTTAATCCGCGATAAGGATTCAAGTTGAGTGTTTTCACTAATTTGGGTGGTACCGCGGGAATTATATGTCTCGTCCCTTTTTTAAGGGACGGGACTTTTTATTTTCCGTCATTGGTGAATGCGTTCTTATATTAAAGGAGGAAAAAACATGAGCTTTAATCATCAAGAGATTGAGAAGAAGTGGCAAAAGTATTGGGATGAACACCAATCTTTTAAAACAGTAAATGACGATTCAAAACCAAAATTTTATGCACTTGATATGTTCCCATATCCATCAGGATCAGGTCTACACGTAGGACACCCTGAAGGTTATACAGCGACAGATATTTTATCTCGCTTCAAACGTATGCAAGGTTACAACGTACTTCACCCAATGGGATGGGATGCATTCGGTTTACCAGCAGAGCAATATGCACTGGATACAGGGAATGACCCTGCTGAATTTACAGCGCAAAACATTGCAACGTTCAAACGCCAAATCCAAGAGCTTGGCTTTAGTTATGATTGGGATCGCGAAATTAATACAACAGACCCTTCATACTACAAATGGACACAATGGATTTTCATCCAATTATATAAAAAGGGGTTAGCTTACATTGATGAAGTAGCTGTAAACTGGTGCCCAGCACTTGGAACAGTTCTTGCAAATGAAGAAGTCATCGATGGTAAATCAGAGCGTGGTGGACATCCAGTAGAACGCCGTCCGATGAAACAATGGATGCTGAAAATTACTGCTTATGCAGATCGTCTAATTGACGATTTAGAAGATGTAGATTGGCCTGAAAATATTAAAGATATGCAACGTCACTGGATTGGTCGTTCTGAAGGTGCGGAAGTAGACTTTAAAATTAAAGGAACAGATAAACAATTCCGCGTATTCACAACACGCCCAGATACATTATTCGGTGCAACTTACACAGTTTTAGCACCAGAACATGAATTTGTAAAAGACATCACAACACCAGAACAAAAAGAAGCCGTACAAGCTTACTTAGATCAAGTGAAGATGAAGTCAGATCTTGAACGTACAGACCTTGCAAAAGAAAAAACAGGTGTGTTCACAGGTGCTTATGCAATCAACCCAATTAACGGTCAAGAAGTGCCGATTTGGATTGCAGATTATGTACTTGCTTCATACGGTACAGGTGCAATCATGGCTGTTCCAGCACATGATGAGCGTGACTACGAGTTTGCGAAACAATTCGACTTACCAATCATCCCTGTATTAGAAGGCGGCAACATTGAAGAAGCGGCATTCACAGAAGATGGTCCACACATTAATTCAGGCTTCTTAAATGGACTTGGTAAAGAAGAAGGCATTCAAAAAGCCATCGCTTGGTTGGAAGAAAATAAAGTGGGTGAGAAGAAAGTAACGTATCGTTTACGTGACTGGTTATTCTCTCGTCAACGTTACTGGGGTGAACCGATTCCAATTATCCATTGGGAAGATGGTTCAATTACAACAGTTCCAGAAGATCAACTACCACTTGAATTACCAAAAACAAAAGATATTCACCCATCAGGTACAGGTGAATCACCACTTGCGAATATCGCAGAGTGGGTAAATGTTGTAGACCCTGAAACAGGTATGAAAGGTCGTCGTGAAACGAACACAATGCCACAATGGGCAGGTTCATCATGGTACTTCTTACGCTATATCGATCCACACAATACAGAAGCAATCGCAGACCCAGAGCTATTAAAACGCTGGTTACCAGTTGATATCTATATTGGCGGACAAGAACACGCAGTACTTCACTTACTATATGCTCGTTTCTGGCATAAAGTGTTATACGATCTAGGCGTTGTTCCAACGAAAGAGCCATTCCAAAAATTATTCAACCAAGGGATGATTCTTGGTGAAGGTAACGAAAAAATGTCGAAATCAAAAGGGAATGTTGTAAACCCTGATGATATTATCGAATCACATGGCGCAGATACACTTCGTTTATACGAAATGTTCATGGGACCACTTGAAGCATCGATTCCATGGTCTACAAATGGACTTGACGGAGCACGTCGCTTCTTAGATCGTATTTGGCGTTTATTCATCAATGAGGAAACAGGTGAATTAGCAGATAAGATTCAAGATTCGAACGACACAACACTTGAAAAAGTGTACAACCAAACAGTTCAAAAAGTAACAGATAACAACGAAAACATCCGTTTCAATACATCAATCTCACAAATGATGGTATTCATCAACGAATGTTACAAAGCAGAAGTTGTACCAACAGCTTATGCAGAAGGCTTCGTAAAAATGTTATCACCGATCGCACCACACCTTGCAGAAGAATTATGGGTGAAACTAGGTCACACAGAATCAATCACATATGCTGAATGGCCAACATATGATGAAACAAAACTAGTAGACGACGAAGTAGAAATCGTTGTTCAAATCAACGGTAAAGTACGTGCGAAACTACTTGTAGCAAAAGACGCTTCACGCGAAGATCTTGAAAAAGCTGCACTTGAAAATGAAAACGTACAAGAACACATCGACGGTAAAGAAATTAAAAAATTAATTGCTGTACCAGGTAAATTAGTTAATATTGTAGCGAAATAATAGAGATATAGGAAACCCCTCCAAGGAAATTGGAGGGGGTTTTTCCTGTAATTAAGATTGTTTTTGATAGATTTCTTTAAAAAGTTTTAATTTTTTGTCTACTTGACTATCCATTTTTTCATCATAGTATACAACTTTTATTCTACTAGGCTCGTTAGGTAGTAATTCGAACTTATTAACTTCTTTGATATTAAATCGAGCCTTTCCTGGGTTTTTTCCAGCTTTCAAAGGTCTGTTTTTATAAAAAGGTTCTAGTGCTCCGTTAGGCATACAATCGATACTAATTACCTTTATCGAAAGATCATCCTTATCGTATAATATCGTAATAAAATAAGATAAGCAGATTTTTTCATCTTTCTTTCCTTTGTTATAAAAAGTAGGAAGAGCTGGTTCGTAGATTTCTGAATTACCACCTGACTTAATAATTGTACCTTTATAACTGTTTTGGTTTTCTCCAATGAAAATTGAAGTTGTAAAATCTCCGATATTGTTCATATTTACAGTTTTCATATCCAAATGAATATAAGCATCTTCAACTTCAAAAAATAAATCAGAGCCAACAGGACTAGAGTTTGGTTGTCCAATCCCTTTCCCATTTAAAAGAGAGTATACTATTCTTTCAGCACCAACCGCAAAATCACTTATGCCATCAGCGTATTTGCCTTTCCAATCATCTTTGATTTTTGCTTTCGTTTTAAACCCTTGAAACATCTCATCTTCGGCGAATTTTAAAAAATAGTAGTATTTATTCAAGTATTTTAATTCGATTTCTTCAATTTGCTCTTTTTTCAAAACCTTCACCCTTTTATTAATAATATATAATATTTTACAATTATAAACAAATTGCCACAAGGTAGAACGTAGGTTCTTCCTTGTGTGAAGTTTAAAGTAATTATGTTATAATAAAAAAAAATACTTGAGGTGACTTTAGTGCAAAGAAATAATAAAATGATTGCTTTATTTTCTGGTGCAGGTGGGATGGATCTGGGCTTTAAAAATAAAGGTTTTGATATATTATGGGCTTGTGATTTTAATAAAGATGCGGTCGAAACCTATAAATATAATATAGGAGAACATATTGAATTGGCTGATATAACAAAGGTAGATTCGAATGAGATTCCTGGAAAGCCCTATGAACTAGATGTAATTATTGGAGGTTTCCCTTGTCAAGGATTCAGTATTGCAAACAAGAATAGAAGTATGGAAGATGAAAGAAATTTCTTATATTTAGAAATGCTAAGAATTATTAATGATAAAAAGCCGAAATTTTTTGTTGCAGAGAATGTAAAAGGTTTAGTATCTATGCAGAACGGTGCAGTAATTGAGATGATTATTGAGGACTTTAAAAAAATTGGTTACAAGGTAGATTATAAAATACTTAACACTGCGAATTACGGTGTACCTCAAGCAAGAGAACGAGTGATTATTATTGGTAATAGACTAGGTATAAAAAATGTATTTCCCAAACCAACTCATCAGCCTCCAAATACTAATATTTCATTGTTTGAACCGGAAAAGCCATCTCATATTACAGTTGAAGATGCGATAGGTTTTCTTTCAGACATTGAAATTCAAAACGGGAAAACTGATGAATATATTTTAGTTGATGGAAAAAAAATATATAATCATATTGCGTCTACATCAGTACACGATAAATTTTTTGGAAGAAAATACAAAGTTGACCAAGCTGAGGTATGCGATTATCTAAAATATTGGAGAGATAAATCGGAATGGACTACAAAGAAAATAGATGAGCATTTTGGATATAAGCATACGGCGGG